>NZ_CAPG01000027.1:0-439719 GCF_000321185.1 Bacillus sp. AP8 | reverse complement strand
TTTGCATTCGGTAGTCATGAATACGTGTTGTTTCTTTCGAACAAGATGGACAAAGATGTGCTTTAATAGGCATCTCGATACATATTTCATAGATTCCTTTGTTTGTTTCAGCACGAATGACGGTTACCTCTTCAAGTCCTGGCAAAATCATGTTAAAATGCAAGAGCACACATCTCCTTTTCTTTCTTGTTTCTCGACAATTCAAGTATAAGAAAAGTTGAGCATGTGTGCTCTTTTTTTTGTCCTTTTTTAGTGGACACCCCAACATTTAGTATAGAACCCAAAAATGCTAGATAAAGCATAAGAGCCTTTCAAAAGTGATGAGAATCACTTTTGAAAGGCTCCCTAATGAATTATTTATTTGTTACAGTTTCTGTTTTTTCTACTTTATTGCCTTTGAACATTTGTTTAACAACTAGGCTCGGTCCACCAAGAACAAATAAATAACGAATTTCGATTACTTGCTTCATAAATGCTGCAAATAATCCTTTCATACTCATTGGTCCTACTTTACCAACCGCTGTTTTTGTACCAATTGATGCTACAGTACCTTTGTGGTGATATTCAAATGCTGTTAAGCTTTCTTTTCGAATATGCTTAGCAATGTTTTTTCCACAATGCTGAGCTTGTTGGATAGCAACTTGTGCAGTTGGTAACAATTGTTTATTCTCTTTTGTAATAAAAGCTGAAGCATCGCCAAGACAGAAGATATTTTCATATCCTTTTACACGTAAAAACTCATCAACTTCAATACGTCCTCTAGTAGTTGGTAAATCCATTTTTTCTAATAAGCGATTTCCACGAACTCCACCAGACCAAATTAAAGTTCTTGAAGCAAGCTCTTTACCATTATCTAATGTAATTGTGTCGCTTGTACACTTCACAATTTTGCTTGAAGTTAATAATTCAACACCATTCTTTTTAATATAGTTTGTTGAATATTCAATTGCCGCTTGATCAAATCCTGGTAGGATTGAGTTTGATGCTTCAACATTTACTATTTTAGCTGCTTCTACAGGAACATTGTATTGCTTGCAAAGTTTAGGCAACACTTCAATTAATTCCCCAACCATTTCAATACCCGTAAATCCAGCACCAGCAACAACAAATGTTAAACGTGAAGGATCTTTATCTTTTTGATATCCTTCAAACTCATTATGGATATGGTGGAAGATTGCTTTAGTACTTCTAAAGCTACGGATTTTAAATGCATTTTCCTCAACACCTGGAATTCCGAATGTATCAACATCAAAACCTAATGAAATAAGTAATGTATCGTATTCAACCTCTTCACCATTACTTAATTGTACCTTCTGTGCCTCTTTATCTACAGAAGTAACGGTTGCTTGTTTAAAATTAATTTTATTCGCATTCAGTAATTCAGGAATAGATAGAATAATTTTTTCATCAGAAGCTGTACCAGCACCAGTTTTGTGTAACTGTGTTGAAATGTAGTGATAGTTATGTTTGTTAATTAAAGTAACTTCTGCTTCATCGTTTTTTAAAGCTTTTTCTAGTGTTTTACTAGTGATTAAACCACCGTAACCTGCACCTAGAATGACGATTCTTGTTTTTTTCATGATGTTCAATCCATCCCTTTTTAATAATATTTTTTTCCTTCATTTTTAAAATTGTGAAACAATTCACATAAATCATCAAAAAAATAGAAAAGAGTTAAATAGTTGAAGGAAAATGATTCTACATAAGTAGTTTCATAATAAATAAAGAATAGGACAAATGTCAACAAAATTTCACAAAAAAATTATTTTTTCATTTTTGTATACTTCTAGATTTTAAATAGAAGATTTTCCGATGAATAAGCCTTTTTCTACATACTAAGTTAAAGTATTACTAGCTATCAACTATCGTATGTGAAGAATCCATCGACTAAATCAGATGATCATGATATAAGTCGTAATATTGTTAATGACCTAACTAAAGGGCTGCTCCAAATGTGATGCTTAAACATTTGGGACATCCAACCGCTTTTTATTGTTTTTTCAAAAATCAACTTGGTTCCAAGTGTACTCATTCTTCCAAATCGTAAGGGTATTGTAAAGCTTTTTGATAATATTCCTTCATCACTTCACTCGGCACCATATTTCCTCCGGTAGACCATACAATATGAATCGCATTTTTCATTTTTTCTTTAAGACCTTTCTGGTGTATGTATTCTTCGCCTGCCTTTTGCTTAAACAATTGTATTGGTCCATAAAAACCAGCAAGAGCTGATGGCTCAACATAGATGTTTTCTGAATGGACTAGCTGAGGCAGAAATGAGAATAATCTTTTATCCTCTATTGTGTAGTGACCAGAAATCTGATGACCGATTACATTTCCTACGAAGCTAGAAGCCCTTCCAACAGCAAGACCGTCAGCAGCTGTTTTATTATCCAAGCCAAAATCTTGGACTGATACTTGATCTTGCAGCCTTGTTAATTGTCCAATGAGAAAACAAGGTGAATGGGTTGGCTCAGCGAAGAAGCAATGAACATTCTCCCCGAATTCAACTTTAAGCCCAAAAGTAACTCCTCCTGGACCACCTCCGACACCACATGGGAGATAAACAAATAATGGATGATCATCATCTATCGTCAAACTCATTTCATTCAATTGCGCCTTTAAACGTGATGCAGCAACTGCATATCCCAAGAAAAGATTGTTAGAATTTTCATCATCAATAAAATAACATAGCGGATCTTCTGCAGCTTGTTTCCTACCCTCTTCTACTGCTTTACTATAGTCTGACATATATTCAATCACATCTACACCTATTGATTTAAGCAAATCTTTTTTCCATTGTTTAGCATCAGCGGACATGTGCACCGTGACATGAAAGCCAAGCTTTCTGCCGATGAGTCCAATGCTCAATCCTAAATTACCTGTCGAACCAACAGCAATACGGAAGTTTTTGAAAAAATCTCTTCCAGAATCACTATCGAGAATTTTATAGTCTAATTTTCCATTAAAGATTCCGTGTTCAATCGCTAAATCCTCTGCATGCTTTAGAACTTCATAAATTCCTCCTCTTGCTTTAATGGATCCTGAAATAGGTAGCTCATGATCACATTTCATCCATAACGAGCCTTCCATTTTACAATTATAGTTTTCCTCCATACATTGTTTCATTGTGGGAATCATTTTTAGGGGAGATTCTATTATACCTTTTGAAATAGCTGTCTCCGGAAAAACCTGTTCAATATATGACGCAAAACGTTCTAACCTTTTTTCAGCATCCTTCATTTGCTTTGCATTAATAATCTGATGTTGCTTATTGTGTGAATTATCATTTATCCAAAAGACCTCATCTGCTTGAATAATAGACTGTAAAAGAGGAAATTCCTTCACCCACTGCTGAATACTTTTTCCTTGTACTAGTTTTTCCAAATCTCTATCACCTCGTTATTAATAGGTGTAAATCTCTTATTCTTCTTTTTACTCCTAATGAATTCCTAAAACAGCAAGCAAGTCATGTGGTGTTTGAAGAATGTAATCTGCTGGAATAGTTAAATCCCTCGCTCCCCATGAAGCTAGGGCGAAATCCATACCAGCTGCTCTAGCTGCTTGTGAATCTGCAACTGTATCTCCTACATAGATCGCTTCTCTAGGGTTAATATTCAAAAACTCAATCGCCTTTATTAATGGATCTGGATGAGGTTTATGATTATCAGTATCCTCTGCTAATACAACACTCTTCATATATCCGTGCAAACCAGTAGATATAAAATCAATTTCGTATTGATGTTTTGTTTTAGAACTAGCAATACCACACAATACCCCTTTGCTGTTAATGATATGAAGAATTTTATCAAAATCCTCAAATAAGCTAGCTTTTTCACCACTCCTATGAATGAAATCTACCCATTTTTTATATGCAAGATCAACATCTTCAAATTCCAATAATTCAATCGTTTTTCTTCCAGGATAGGCCATATATTTTACTAATTCTTCATAAGCGATTTCTTTTCCTTGATCTTCTAACAAAAGCTTTTGTAAAGGAATGATATTCATTCTTTCCGTATTTAGTATCGTCCCATCTAAATCAAAAATCACGCAACTATATTTCATCGTTCTCTCCTTTTTGACAAATAAGTAATACTTGCTAACATATTTGCAAAATCATTTTTATATAAATCCAGCAATATTACCGAATTACTATTAATAGTATCAGAAAAAAATGACGAATAACTAAAATAAAAATAATAGCAACTTTCATAAAATGAAAATTGCTACGATTGTCTCTATACTCACTACTTGTTAATAGACAATAAAATTGATGAAAAATCCTAGAGATAAAAAGTCTTTAGACTCTTATTCCGCTTTTATAGGATGTCTCTTATGGTGGTCACCAATCATATACATATGTTCCTCAGTGAAAGGAAATAGCTTTAACTCTCTAGCTTTTTCTCTATGATTTGTCATAATTTCCTGCATTAACTCTCGAGCATCTCTATTTTTGGTATTAATGCCTAACTTTTCAGCAGATTGAAATACTAATTTTTCTCTAACTTCATGCGCTATTTCTCTTGAACTTTTTCCTTTTGTATCCATTTTAAATTCTGTCGCAAGTTGTTTCATTCTCGCTTGACGAACTTCTTTTGCGAGCTCTTGAATACTTTTCCCTTCACTACTAATTCCTAATTCCTTAGCCCTCGTTTTTAAATGAGTTAGATAAACTTGCTTCGCTATCTCCTCCATTTGTTTTCCTTTTGTTTGTATTCCTAATGCCTTCGCTTCCTTTAAAATAGAGGTTTCTCTAATTTCTTTCATCAAAGTTCGATTATCTTTATCCTTAATACTAATCCCCAGTTCCTGTGCTCTTTGCTTTAAAAATTCTTCATCGTGTATAAAATGATCCTTATGAACATGCTGTTTTTCTTCAGCGTTAATGGAATTGGCACCGAACTGTGACATAACTACTAACAGTGTAAATACAAAAATGGACATCCTTTTCATTATAATTTCCTCCTTTTTCTAGTAGGTATTCAAATGATAGGATGTCCAAATATATGAATAAATTATGAATAAACCATTAATAATTCATGAAAAATATAAATACATTATTTTTCAAGATTATTTTTGATTTTATACTTCTCTTTTTTCTCAGCTAACCATGTAGGATATTCACTATTTACTTTTTCATCAAATAAAGCTTTTTTGATTTCATCTTTATGATCTTCATAAACAGCTGTCTTAGCTTCTTTCTTACCTGTTACCTTAATAATGTGATAACCATAATCAGTTTTTACAGGTTTACTAATTTCTCCAACCTTCATTGCAAAAGCCGCTTTTTCAAATGGCTCAAGCATTTCACCAGCTCCAAAGTAACCTAATTGCCCACCATTCTCAGCATTTGATGTATCTTTTGAATAAGTTTTTGCTAACTCAGCAAAATCCTCACCTGCAGCTAGTTTCTTTTCAACTTCATTTACCGTAGCTTCATCTTCAACCAAAATATGACTAGCTTCTACTTGAGCCGCTTGATTAAAGTTTTCTTTATTTTGTTCAAAATATGTTTTCATTTCATCATCGGTAATTTTGATTGACGGTTCGAGTAGCTTTTCAATCTTTTTAAAATTTTCTACATCTTTCTTGAAATCAGATAACGAAACATTACTAGATTCTAACGCAGCATTAAATTTATCTTCGCCGCCATAATCGGCAATAAAGTTATTTAACTCTTCTTTAACCTCTTTATCCGATACAGTGATTTTTTCTTTCTCTGCTTCCAACTCAACAATTTTATTATTAATTAAAGTATCTAAAGCAGTACTACCATATTGCTTTTCAAGAACCTCATACAGGTCATCTTTCGTAATCTTTTCATTTCCAATTGTCGCTAAAACATCATCTTCATTTTTTAAGCTTTTTCCAATAATAACTGCTAATGCAATAACACAGATAATAACAACTACAACTAGCAGTTTATTATTTTTTAATTTTTCCTTCATTGATTTCCCTCCAACTAGACTTCCTTTTAACAGCTTGTTCATATTTTATCGAAAAAATATGAACAAACTATTACCAAACTTGAAATTATTAAGAAAAAAGTAAAATTTCCGAAAAATATATATACAAATCTTTTCTTTTTATACTTTTACTTCTCCAAAATAATAGTACACGAAATTTCTAAGTATGACTACCTAGAAATTCCATGTACTATTTCATAATCAATCATTCAATTTAATTCTTCAATCTTATACGGGATCCGAATTACAAATTTTGTACCTTTGCCATGATTGCTAGTAACCTCTATTTTTCCATCATGAAGCTTAACTAACTTTTCTACGATAGACAAACCTAATCCGAACTCTCCATAAGGATTAGTCGTTCGAGATAAATCCGCCTTATAAAATCTACGCCATATCTTTTCAATCTCATGTGGCTCTATGCCAATCCCAGTATCTTCTATTTCAATAACTGTTTCATCTTTCTCGGCTCTACCTCTTAACCAAATTGTACCGTTCTCAGTGAATTGTATGCTATTTTTCGTAATATTTATCAGGATTTGTGTTAATCGATCATAGTCTGCGTATACATTGACTGTTTCATCTACTTCAACAATGATTTGATTATCCTTCTCTTCAGCTAACAGATCTAATTGTTCTTTAATCACTTCAAGTACCTCAAATAATGGAATATCTTCTATAATAAGGGTAACTTGATTTGAACGTATTTTTTCATAGTCAAGATTTTCATTTACAAGACGAATTAAACGCTTTGTTTCTTTACTAACTAAATTAATCCCTTTTTCTTTTTCTACTTCTGGAATCATATCTGTCTTAATACCTTCAATAACACCACTAATGGTTGTTAACGGCGTACGAAGTTCATGTGAAACATCAGCCATAAACTGTCGTCTTCTATTTTCTAATGTCTCAATTTCCTCCATTGAGCGATCAAGCTTTTCTACCATTTTATTAAAATCACCAGCTAGTTCACCTATTTCATCAAAATTCGAATCAGGAATTCGAACAGAATAATCACCGTTCGATACTAGTGACGTCGCTTCTTGAATACGCTTAATTCGTTTAACATGGAATTTTGAAAGATACCAACTTAACAAAACAGAAATCGCTAAAGCTACTAGTACGGTATAAAATAAATAGTGATTGATTTCTGAAATCATTTCTCTAGAACCACTAATTGGTGAAGTTAATAAAATACCTCCAATAAATGTGTCATTTTGAATGAAAGGTAATAGTACGAAGGTTACACCTTGATCAAATCGTTTGTAATCTTGCTTAACGATTACTGTTTGACCATTTCTTATCTTATTCCAATCTTTATCTCTTAAAGTGATAAGTCCGCCGGTTGGATATATAATTTCCCTATTTTCATCAAAAAGACTATATTGAATATTGCGCCCAACTAAAACATTTCGATAGCTGTTTAACACTTGATTACCGTTGTTCTGAGAATATTGAAAGTCCTGCAAAATATTATTACCAAATGATATAAGTTCTTCTGCTTTATTCGTATACACCAAATTCTCCATATAATATGAAAACATTAAGCTTAAAACAAGAAATGCAACAACAATTACACTGAGATGACTGATAATTTGTTGATAAATATATTTAATCTTCATGGGATTCTACCAATGTCTCATCAAACTTATAGCCAACCCCCCAAACCGTATGAAAGAATGGCTGTGATTGTGTCCCTACTTTTTTTCGTAATCTTTTTATGTGAACATCTACGGTTCTTTCATCTCCATAAAAATTGTAACTCCATACTCTTTCCAACAGTTGTTCTCTAGAAAAAACCTGCTTCGGATTTTGAACGAAATAATATAATAAATCAAATTCTTTCGGTGTTAAATTAGTAATCGGCTGACCATTTAAAAAGACTTCTCGAGTAAGTTTATTGATTTTGAAATGTTGAGTTTGCAGTATGCCATCTACCCGCTTTACTGGTTGTGTCGAATTATAACGTCTCGTTACAGCTTTTATTCTTGCCATTAAAGCTAATGGGCTAAATGGTTTTGTTACATAATCATCCGCCCCCATTTCAAGGCCGAGAACTTGATCTGATTCACTATCTTTTGCAGTAAGCATGATGATAGGAACGGTACTCTTATCTTCTCGTATTTTCCTACAAATGGTCACTCCATCCATACCTGGAAGCATCCAATCAATGATTAAGGCATCCCAATTTCCCTCTTGATATTTTTTGTAACCCTCAATACCGTTATTTATAAATACTCCCTCTATGTTCTCTTTTGCAAAAAACATTTCAATCATAGAAGAAACACTTTCATTATCTTCAATTACTAAAATTCTCATGTCCACAACTCCTTAAGCAGCTTAAAACTTTCCTTAACTATATCTTACACATTTCTATTGAACATAGAAAGTAGTCTCTTCATGCTGGCGCTCCATACAATAGATTTGTTCGTTTCTATTTGAGTAAGGCTGTTTTTGCGAACGTTGTGATCTAGTGTTATGAAGTGATTAGTCTGAATTGAATTACACACAAGAACACTCACTTCTCCACAAAAATCTCACACTATAAGCACGAATCAACCTTTTTCATTTTCTAAAGTTATCGAAAATAACAACCTTAAACTAAAAACCGTTAAATGTACGAAAAGGACTGTATAATATATGTGTAAAATCTACATGTATCATACAGCCGCTTGTCGTATATTTATCATACTTTTCTTATTCTAGCTTAAACAAATCCATTTGTGCAGAATCTCCGTATTTGTTTCTACATTTTCTGGTTTACTCTCTTCTGGAAAGACATTTAGCACTTGAAGTAACTCGCCATCTACTGTTTTTTCACAGCTTTTTACTAACCAAATTTTAATCCTTTCCATTATGATTCCACTCCTTTTTGCATAGCTTCATCTTTTAAAAAATACGCATCAAGGACTCGTCTACCAATATTTTTATTAATCGAGCTAGAATCACTTCTTACATTTGGAACAACTACAGCCATAGCAACTTCCGGATTTTCATATGGAGTGTATCCAACTAATGTTAAATTATAATGATAACCACCTTTGCCGTTAGAGACTTGAGCTGTTCCTGTTTTTCCTGCTGGATTATAGCTGGCATCCTTGAAATACGATGTAGCTGTACCTTGGCTACCACTCATAACTTGACGAAATCCTGTTTGAACTCTATCAATATATTCTTGCTTCATATCAATGCGATTTAAAACATTAGGTTCGAACGTATCTAATAACTCTCCCGTCTCTCCTTCAGAATGATCTGGAGAACGCACCTCTTTTAATAAATGAGGTTGCATTCGATAACCATCATTCGCAATGGTAGATACATATTGAGCTAATTGAATAGGCGTATAAGTATCAAATTGTCCAATTGCAAAATCCATTAAGTTCCCCAGTTTTTGTACACCACCGTTATATCCCGTCGCTTCATTTGGTAAATCGATACCTGTTTTTATTCCAAGGCCAAATTGAGCGAAAGAACTTCGCATAGTGTCATATGCTTTTTGTGGATCCTTAAATCCAGTTTTTGTTGAATAATCAAAGTTTCCTATATTCATAGCAATGTGGAACATATAAACATTTGAAGATCTCTCAAGCGCTTTAATATCATTCAGTATTCCTAAGTTTTTATAAGATTTTTTTACTGGAGTACCATTAAGCTTAATAGGAGCATCTAAAAAAGTTTGCCCTGGTTTAATAGCACCTGTCTGATATCCCGTTAGAACAGTTGCTCCTTTTACCGTTGAACCCATGGCATATGCATTTTGGATCGTTCCATAAGCTTCATCTTCAATTTTTCCGTTTTTTCTACTTTTTCCCGCTAAAGAATATATTTCTCCCGTTTTCGGATTCATCATTACAACATAAGCACCGTCGGCACTAGACTCTTTTTTCAATTCATCCTCGATAATTTGTTCTACTTTTTGTTGAAGTTCCATATCGATGGTTAGTATGACATCCTTTCCCTTTTCTCCCTCCTTTGTAATGGATTGATCGGTTACGCTTCCCTTCCTATTCGATACGAAAGATTGTTCTTCTTTTTTACCTTGTAGAAGTTTTTCATATTGTAATTCTAAATAACTCTTACCGACTAAATCGTCTAACTCATATCCATTGGCTTTGTATAAATCAGCACTTTCTGCTGGTATTTGTGCAACTTTTCCGAATATCTGTTTAAAAGTATCCCCATACGTATACTTTCTTTTTGAATCAAGTTTAATATCAACACCTGGAAGTTCATCCAGGTGTTCATTAATCATAGCTACTTCCTTTGTATTCAGACCTTCCTTAATTCGATTAACCGAGGCTGTATCTTGATCCATCTTGCTCTTAATCGTGTAGATTTGCATTTCTTCCTCCGTAATTGAAGCAAGTTCACGATCTGTGATACGTTCTAAAAGCAATTGATATTCTTCTTTATCATCTAGTTTTTTTTGTTCTTCATCAGAAAGCTTGTCATAAGCTTTATCTTTATTTATTTGAATCCAATAATCCTTTTTGTCACGATCTTTTACTTTATCGGTACTAACAGTAATGAGCTTAGATAGTCTTTTAGCTATATCCAAGGTGTTACTATTTGAATCAGCATCTGTTTTTGTATATGTGACTGTATATATCGGCTCATTACTTACAAGCACCTTACCATTACGATCGTACATAACACCACGCGGGGCATTCCAAGTATATTTTGTTGTTGTTGTAGCTTCACTAGCTTCCTTATATTCTTGACCATGTACAATTTGAACGATTCCAAGCCGGAAAATTAATGCTAAAAACAATAGAAAAGTAAAGAAAAATAATAGATTTAATCGAATAGTTAAACTTCTCTTTTGAAGACTATTCTTTTTTTGCTTCCTTTTCATCATTTCATCAGCTTGTTACACCAGTATTAGCAGTTAAAGTAACTTCTACTGTTTTTAGCTGACCTTGACGATATAATTTAATAGTTGCTTTATCGCCCACTTTTAATTTGCCGTATAAATACTTTCTAAACTCTGTAGAGCTTTTCACTTCTGTATTGTTTATAGAAACGATTATATCTTGTACTTGAATTCCTGCTTTTGCAGCTGCCGAATTAGGGTCAACACTTGTAACCATTACCCCACTTTTCGCTTTTTCAGGAACATTTTGTAAGTAATATTGTGGAATCTCTTCTAAACTAGCTAAACCAACTCCAACATATACACGTTCTACTTTACCTTTATCAATAATTTCATTGATAATTGGCACAACATCATTACTAGGTATAGCAAATCCTAAGCCTTCAACTCCGCTTTCTGAAATTTTCATACTATTAATACCGATGACTTGACCAGATGTATTTATTAAAGCCCCACCGCTATTACCAGCATTGATTGCAGCATCCGTTTGGATAACGTTCATTTCCCATTCACCTGCTGAAGTTGACACTGCCACTGCACGATCCGTTGCACTCACAATACCTTGTGTAACTGTTCTAGAAAAATCAAGCCCTAATGGATTCCCGATGGCTACAACTTGTTCACCAGCACGTAAAACACTAGAATCGCCGAAATCTAATGTACTTTCAGCATATTTCGCATCAATTGTAAGAACCGCTAAATCACTCAAGGCATCTGTACCAACTAATTGAGCTTTCGTTTTTTCACCATTTGCTAAAGAGATTTCGATCTCATCTGCATCTTCAATTACGTGATTATTCGTTACGATATAAGCATTTTTACTATCTTTTTTGAAGATAACACCTGAACCTGAACCTGTTTCAACCCCTTCTCCCGATTGTTGTTGACTTTGTTGTCCATCTTGTGGAAAAAAGAAGTTGTTTTGATTTTGTTTTTGAATATTAACAATACCTACAATAGCTGGTAGTGCCTTCTCTATAACATCCGCTGTATTAGATTCAGAAGAAGCTGAATTTTTTACATTCACAACATTTTTTGATCCTGTACTAGAATATTCACTTTTACTTTCTTGCTGAGTCGTATTGTTGTTTGAATTAAACATATCCGGATAATCCGTAAATGGAATGACAGATAAAGTGATAACTGAACCAATCACACCTGCAGCTACTGTTTTCACAAAACCGAAATTTTTACCTTTTTTCTTTTGATTTCTTGAAGATTGTTCTTGTTTGATTGATTGGCTATTATTCTGTTCGTCACTAGTATGAGCTGTTGCTTGAAAAATATGGTTTTCAGTAGAGCTACCTGACATTTCCTCTACTTGGTCGGATTTATCACTAGCAACCTCCGAATCATAACTTTGTATTGCTTCCTCCTTTTCGTTATTTGCATTTTGTTCAATATTTTGATTTTCTAATGAATTATTTGGATGATCATTTGGCTCTTGACCAGGAAATTGATTGTTATTTTCATTTGTACTCATAATGTTTTCCTCCTAAAAGTTAAGAATGATGATTGATCTTTAACTTAATTCCATTCTAATCCTAAGATATGAATAAATTATTAACAAACCTTTAAAAGAACTAGAAAAATATAATAAATTATTACATCTTTCAAATTTTATTGTTTTTTACCAGAATAGTAGTATTCAGCATGTTTCTGATATGCTTGATTTAACTGACATATCTCAATCATTTATTACCCTTGACTCTATCAGGCTAAACGAATATGATAACCTAGTGTCTAAAATATCTAGACCAGTCGTTATAATAACATTTGAGGTGAATAATCCATGAGTAATAAAGGTGATTCCAGAGAAAATCTACTTGAAGCTGCTACACGTCTTTTTCATTTACAAGGTTACCATGCAACTGGATTGAATCAAATACTAAAAGAAAGCGGTGCACCAAAAGGATCTCTTTACTATCACTTTCCGAATGGAAAAGAACAGTTAGCCATTGAAGCTGTTCAATTAATGAGTACGATTATTGCAAATGATTCAAAAAAACAGCTTGACGAATATACAGATCCTGTAGTAGCATTTCAATCTTTAATTAGAAATATTGCTAAGCATTTTGACAATATAGAACAATTGGAAGGACTTCCGATTGGGCTACTAGCAGCTGAAACCTCTTTAAAAAGCGAACCATTACGAAAAGCTTGTCAATCAGCTTTCGAAAGATGGGAAGCCTTATATAGTGATAAGCTCGAAAATTTCGGATTTGAAAAGGAACAAGCGAACAAAACGGCAATCATTTTGAATGCAATGATCGAAGGTGCTATAACTCGTTCATTAACGAATAAAAATGGATTACCGCTACTTTATGTTGCCGAATTTATTCCAACACTTCTAAAGAAATAGCTAATATATACATACTATTTCTTTTGTTTATCTATTTTATATAGACTGGTCTAATTATAAGCAGAATTTGAGAGGAGAATTTGTTTGGAAAATATAAATCAATCAGCTAAGAAAGAACAGAAACAAATAAGGCCAATACCAATCGTTGTAGCAATTATGCTAGGTGCATTTATTGGTCTTTTTAGTGAAACGGCATTAAATATGGCTTTTACGAATATTATGGTTGATTTTAAAATTGAACCATCTGACGTACAATGGTTAACTACAGGATATTTACTTGTAATGGGAATTTTGGTTCCTGTATCAGGTTTGTTAATCCAATGGTTTTCAACAAAGAAATTATTTACTGCTTCATTAGTGTTCTCTATACTAGGAACATTCGTTGCAGCTATCGCTCCAAACTTTGAAATATTACTAGTTGCTAGAGTTATCCAAGCAATCGGTACTGCCCTTTTGTTACCTTTAATGACAAACGTTATTTTAGTTATTTTCCCACCACATAAACGTGGTACCGTAATGGGTACAATGGGTCTAGTTATTATGTTTGCCCCTGCTCTTGGACCAACATTATCTGGTCTTATTGTTGATAGTTTAGGATGGCAGTCTATTTTTTGGATCTGTCTCCCTCTTTTAGTTTTTGTATTGTTATTCGGATTAATTTATATGCAAAATGTCTCAACAATTACTAAACCAAAGATTGATCTTCTTTCAATCATTCTTTCAACAATTGGTTTTGGTGGAATTGTAATCGGATTTAGCAACGCTGGAGAAGGTGCTAGTTCTTGGGGTGAGACAACTGTTATTGTTCCAATTATAGTGGGTATAATTGGTCTAGCTCTATTTTCGATTCGTCAATTCAAGATGGAACAACCAATGCTTAATTTAAGAGTTTTTAAATTTTCTATGTTTACGCTTGGTTTAATTATGGTCTTTTTATGTATGATGATCATTTTGTCTACATCCATTCTTTTACCAATGCTATTAAAAGAAGGATTATTATTAACAGCTTTCGCCGCTGGTTTAGTATTATTACCAGGTGGTATTATAAATGGATTCATGTCACCGGTTATCGGTCGCTTATTTGATAAATACGGACCAAAATATCTTATAATTCCTGGTTTTGTTATTACGACTATTTTCACATATCTTTTCTCTAATGTAACAACAACTGCTACTCAAGCTACGATTATCATTTTACACAGCTGCTTGTTCATTGGTGTTGCTATGATTATGATGCCTGCACAAACAAATGGTTTGAATCAATTACCAAAGCATTTTTATCCAGATGGAGCGGCCGTAATGAATACGTTACAACAAGTTGCTGGTGCAATTGGAACGGCTATTGCAATCAGCATAATGGCTGCAGGAACTGAGAAGTTCTTAACGACAGCTGACATGACTAATCCTGCTGTTGCAGCAGAGGCATTAACTGCTGGAGTTCAAAACGCCTTCTTATTCTCGTTAGTGGCATCCATTATTGGTTTAATTATTGCTTTATTTACGAAAAGAATAAAAGTTTAAAACTGTAACAAGAAGATGGTCAATTAGAGCGTCTTCTTGTTTTCTCTATACTATTCTTCATTCAACTTTCCTATAATACCATTCAACTTCAGTCCTTTTTGGTTCAACTTCTCAGAAATCTGATCCAACTTGTTATTTTACTAATAGGTTATGGTAGATGTCATTGTTGTTAAATAGTTACAACCCTTCTTGCTCGTTCCTCACTGTGGGCTTTTTTATTTTTCACTTCTTCTGTAAGAGTCCTACGTATTTGCGTCCATTTATATACCAGATTCTTATCATATAAAAAGCAGTCCCCATAATATAGGAACTGCCTACAAATTATTTTTTGATAAAAAACATTCGTGAGATACCTACCCCTATTGCACCTATAACTAAGAAAAGAGTCGCTCGAATGGTCATACTAACTACAACTAAATCTAATAAGAACAGCTTTCCTACTGTAATCGATAGTACGATAAGTCCAATATATATAATCTCATTTTTAGTAAAAATCGCCATCGTTTTCTTCATTCTTCCATACCAAACGGCCATTGAAGCATAAATCATCCAAAGAAACGATATCGTAAAACTATTTATATCACTATCGTCGGAAATAACACCACCAGATTTAGTAAGAACTATAAATACTAAAAGCATAAAGACATAGAACCATAGTTGATAACCTAATTTACTTTGCTTAACCACAACACTACCAGCTTTATAAATACCGTAAGCAAAAGTTACAATGATTAAAATATGAGCCAAAAACGCTGTTGACAGCAGATCGTAAATCGGTGTTACCAAAGTCAATAAAATGGCGAAAATATAAACTAAACCACCAACTATTAATTTCGTCATATTTTTCAATAAGTAGCCAACATAAAGTGCTAAAAACCCTTGAATCAAGAATAAAATAATTTGAATATCCCCACTGAATTGTTGTGAGATGACAATTGACAAATGTACCATACCCAAAGTGAATGCAATAGCAGATAATAACGATTGACGATCTTTCTTAATCTCAAAATATGAAATCAAAAGATAAACGATACTTGTTATAAAGAGACTTAATGTTGATCCGGAATGAAGAGCGGAGAAGCTCATAAATAATAGTATCCCGTTAAATGCCCAAATTCCTAATCGTGGGATATAGATAAACGTTCTATCTAACCATAATTGTAAAAATAGCACTAGTTGTAAAAGTGTATATACAATACTGATTTCTATACTTACTTCTTGATTTTGTACAAAAGCTAAAAAGATAAAAAAGATGATTTGTGCAACACCATAAGAGGATACATACAGAATATGATAGATTTTCTTCCAAGCATATAATAGTAAACAAATGGTTAAAAACGTTTCATAACCTAAAAACACATATAAATTCGGTTCTTGACTGTTAATTAAAAACGGGACAAAAAAGCCACCTACTGCTACAAAAATAGCTAGATATTCAGATTTATGACGATTGGCAATGAAAATTCCAGAAACAACCCACATGATATTTAAAATAAATGCTATTGGCGCTGGTAAGTAAGCATATAAGTAATGTGCTGCAAAGGTAGTTAATACAACTGTTGCTACACTGCCACCAAGTAATACCAATCCTAACGCATGTCGCTTAGCTCTTATTTGTCTTTCACCAATTACATAAAGAATTACAGCTAACAATCCGCCAAAAAGCAATCTCAAAGGAGGAGTTAAGATTCCTGAATCAATTCCTGCTTTAAATAGCCAAACGACACCTAATAACATAATTCCAACGAAAATCCGCGGCAACCAAATTTGACATAGCTTTAATAAATCAAACCCTTGCTCTTTACGTTCATGCTTCAATTTCGTGTTTTTCATATCAGCGTTTTTAGGTTGCTCTATGATCACAGGAGGCGGTTTTATAGGTGCCGATTGCAGATTTATCGGTTTCTCGTCATGAATTTCTTTCTTTTTCATTTCAATTTTTTGTTGCCTTAACTCCACTAACAAATCGTTCATTGTTGATATCGCTAACTCAAGATTGTGTATTTTTTTCTCAATGTCACGATCGTTCATCTCGAAAACCTCTTTTCTCTAATTTTTCTTATGGCTGTGTGTTATATTTCATTGCTGATAGTGGAAGCAATCCCGTCAATATCAATATCAACGTATAACAAAACCATTCTTATAAAATAAAAACGAATCAGATAGACAATATGTTGCAATAAAAACCAAAATTTTCTAAAATATAAAAGCAAAAATCCTGCTTAAACAATGTGCTTTGAGCATAGCGCTTTGTTTAAGCAGGATTCCTTTAGCTACTTATTTGCTTTTTATTTTGTTTTTCTGATTTAACACTCCATTTAAAAATAAAATCTAACAGCTTATAAATTCGTTTTGATTCTTTCGTTAAAAATGGTCCTAGTATTGCGAGAATTAACACATAAAGAGCGGCGAATGGTTTTATAATCGACATTAAGCTTCCAGCGATTGCAAGGTTTGCAAGTATAATGGAAAATTCGCCTCTTGAAACTATTGTTAATCCAATGTTAGAAGAAGCTTTATGTGATAGTTTAGCTCTTCTGCCGGCAATTAACCCAGCAATGAAATTTCCGAATATTGTTAGAATAACAGCTCCTAAAACTAACCAAACGGCATCCCCTAAGGTAAAAGGATCTATGCTTAGCCCGAAGCTAAAGAAGAAGATTGCTCCAAAGAAATCACGAAATGGAATAACTAGTTTTTCAATACGTTCACTATGTTCGGTCTCCGAGAATACAAGTCCTAATAGCAATGCTCCTATTGCTTCTGCTACGTGAATCGTTTCTGAAATTCCAGCTATAAAAAATAATGTGGAAAAAATAACGATAATGAATATTTCATTCGATGTAATATTCAGTAATTTATTGAGTAAATGGGTTGTTTTCCTTGCGATCACAAAGAATAATAAAATGTAGCCTAACGAGATACCTATAGTCATAAATGTTTCTAGTAATGAAGAGGAATGTCCTCGAACGAGGCTTGATACAATGGATAAATAAACAGCTAATATAATATCTTCAAACATGATGATTCCTAATATTAGTTCTGTTTCTTTATTTCCTGTTCTTCTTAAATCAACCAGAACCTTAGCAACGATAGCGCTAGATGAAAACGTTGTAATCCCAGCGATGATTAACGTCTCTAAGAAGGGAAATCCAGTGACCCATCCATACAATAACCCTAATGTAAAATTTATGGCAATATAGATGCTTCCACCAATAACAATATTCTTCCCTGAGCGTTCTAGTTTTTTTATCGAGAATTCTAATCCTAAATAGAAGAGTAAAAATAATACGCCTATACGTCCTAGAAATTCAATTATTTCAAAGCTTTCAATAAATCTAAGATCAATGACACCGATTTGAGGTGCGTGAGGTCCCACAATCATTCCCATAATAATGAGAAATGGGATAATGGAGAATTTCAATCTACCTGCCAGAATAGCCGCAATTGCAACTAAAATTAATGCTGTACCAACTTCTAAAATAAGGTCATTTGTCATGCAGAATCACCTTGCTTTGTCAAAAGTTCAGCAATAAACTTCTTTACTTCCTGCCTCTCTCCAGAGATCACTAATGTATCTCCTGCGTCGATTACACTGTCTGGGCCTGGTGAATATAACTTCTTCATCGTATTTTTTAATACAGCAATAATTGTGACATTATAAGAATTCCTAATATCAATTTCACCAATAGTCCTACTGATAATTGGTGCATTTTGTGATACTTTAAACCATTCGATCATTAAACCATCTAAAGCCATCTCAATCGTTTCTAATGCCTGTGGCTTATACACCATCCCTCCTAATATTGCAGCGATCTTACGAGCTTCACTATCAGTTAATGCAACACTTGAAATGCTTTCTTCGTGATCAGTATCAAAATGGTACATCTCTCTTCGACCATCATCGTGTATAACTATGACCATTTTTTCATTTTCCTTCGTTATCACTTCAAATTTACAACCGATACCTGGTAGTTCACTTTCCCGTATATTCATACTTATCCTCCCCTTTATTAAATTATAAAATTAATAACTATAAGTTAACATCGATTTCTGTTTTCAAAATCTCATCTTTACTAATCCCAATGTATTTCAATGTTTCAGCACGACTGCTATGGTGAAAATACTTTTGTAAAAGCGATATAGCTACGCCTCTTTTATAAGCATGAAAACCGAATGTTTTCCTCATGGAATTCGTACCAAATTTTCCTTTGAGTCCAACTTGGACAGCTGCATCATGTATAATTCGATAAGCTTGTTGGCGACTAATCGGTAAACGAGTTTTGTTTGAGGCAAATAAATAATCTTCACTCTCTAATTGTTTTTCTTTTACAAAATGTTGAAAAGCTATTCTAACCTGCTTATTCAAATACACTTCTTTGTTTATTCCTTCTTTAAAGTCTAAATGAAGAAACGTTTTGAATTCCCCTTTTTCATTTAAAAAATCCTTAATTTGCAATGGGAGCATTTCGGTTAATTTCAAGCCTGTGTTGATTCCTAGTACAAATAACACATAATCTCTTTCTGAATGCTTTTTTAATGTTTTCTTCATAGCATTTATGTCTTTAATATCTCTCAGTGCTTCAACATATTCCATTGGAATTCTCCTTTATCGATGTTACTTAACACTATTATAACACTACATTATGTAACATTAAAGAGAATTAAGAAATTTTTTTATATAATTATTTTTTATTGATTGATTTCTAAAGGATGTTGTATGAAAGTTTGAATAGAAATACATAACAAAAGACATAAAAAAAGACTTTCTACTAGAAAGTCCGTTTTTACATCCTATTTTTATACTTTTCATCGAATTGTTCAATAGACATACCAGTTACTTCTTTGAAAGCCTTTTCAAACGTAGTTTTTTTCATGGAATTGACGATTTTTTTAACGCTTTTAGGATCTTCCTTCATTAATAAAAATATCGCTTTATGACTTATAGCATAAGGTGTATAAGCACTATATTTTGCCGTAACCTTTCCCCATCCTCTCGACTTTTGTAGTTGGTTAAGCGGTATATTATCAGGAACTTCTTCAATTACGGCCTCTGAAAATTCACGTGCAATATACTCAGAGAACCCTTCCTGAAACCATAACGGAAAAGAGCTTAACTCTATATGTTTCTGTTTAGTATAAGCATCCATATAATAATGAGTATATTCATGAGCGGTTATATTTTGTAATTCTTTAAGGGAGCTCACATCCTCTTCGTCCGGATGCAAAACATGAAGGATTTTTGTTCGTAAATCATAAAAACCATCCACACCTTTTAATTGAGCATCTCTCTCAAATTTTTGCCGATTGTCAAAAATAATGACAGTAACAGGCTCATTCGAATGAATTGGAAAGATCGTTTGCAATTGCTGATTTGTTTCATCAATAATATTTTCGATTAGTTTAATTTTCGAAATCGATAGTTGATCATGATAAATGGTAAGATTCCCTTTTGTATATTGATCCATTCCATCCGTATTAATAACCTTTGGGAAGAGTAACGAACTATATTTTTGAATTTTAGTTGCTGTATTCAAAGTTGTTTGCTCTTCTGATTGATAAAATGAGATGTGAATAATAAAGAGAAATCCTAAGGAGATTAAAAACAAAGAGCTAATTAGAAAATTCATAGAAGCGTATAATCGCTTCGTAAATAATAATCTTTTTCCAGAAATAATCGTATATATTCCTATTGTATTAATGATAATTGCAGTAATGAAGATGATTTCAACCAATAATTCTGCTGTTTGTAAATTTGCTAATAAAAAAATAGAGAAAGTAAACAAAAATAATACAATATAAAGAAATAATAGAATAAAAATGGATATCATTATGGATTTTCCTTTTCTATAAAATGACACTCTATTAATCTAAAAGATTTTTTTATTCATCTATTCACTATGTGTATTCGGTAAGCCCGAATTAATTCCTTTCATTTCAACTTTTCTATAGTAAAATGAACCTTTAGGTACTCTTTTTTGTGATTTGTATAGGATGTAAGAAATATCCTTTTATATATTAATTCTCATTTTTCTAGGAATAAATAAGGAGCTTATTTTAAAGATGAAGAATCAAGGATATTCAAAACTAGAAATTCATAAAAACAAAAGGCTATTACTAAAGTGTTATTCACACACTAAAGTAATAGCCTTTTTACCATCCATCATGGTCTATGCTAGCTATATCGTTTGAAAAATGTTTTACCTTACTTTTAACACATCAAAAATTATCATGTTTCTTATTTCTCTTACGAGCGTTGTATCGTTCCATCGCTAAATGATAATGCTTCTTATCATCTTCTGTTTCGGGAATAACTGGTGGCACAGGTGTAGGTTTTCCATTTTCATCAATCGCTATCATCGTTAAGTAAGCCTTCGATGTAACGGTCTTTTCACCTGTCATTAAGTCCTCTGATTCTATTTTCACAAATACCTCCATTGAAGTACGGTGAGCACAAACTACTCTTGATTCAACAATAATTGCACTTCCGACTCTGATTGGAGCATGAAATTCAAACGAGTCACTTCTTACAGTTACCACCGCTTGACGACAATGTCTCATAGCTGAAATGGAGGCTATTTTATCAGCGTAAGCCATGACATTTCCACCGAAAATGGTATTATGATAGTTTGTATCAGGTGGCAATACTAAATTCTCTAATTTAGCAAATGACTCACTTACTCTTTTTGGTTCTAGAGTTTGACTAGATGTCTCATTCTTCATTAATGTATTTACTCCCTTTCTAATTACCCATATCTTAGCTTATACTATCATTCTCGTGATCGTAGTACATTAATTGTACAATATTATTTTCACTTACTTCAATCATCGAGACTTCGGAAAATATCCCCTATTGCTGCACGTTCATATTTTCCGGATTTTTGCTATTCACCAATTTGATATGAGCAACATGGTGCTTTCCGTGCCAAGCATAAAGACCCAAAACTTCTAATAAAGTAAAAGTTTGATTTAATTCAGGATGTACAAATTTCCTTTTATAATCATCTGTTGTCATATTTCGTAAAAGATGAACCCATCTTCTATGTAAACCTTCTATGATATGAAGAGATGACTCAATATCCATTGCATATGTATCACTTAATAAGGCCCAACTTCCTTCATCATAAGGTTTGATCGTTGGATTTTCTTCCGTTAATGCAAGTTTAAACCGAATAAAAGCATTCATATGACTATCAGCAATATGATGTACTAGTTGTTGTACAGTCCATCCATTTTCTCGGTATGACTGTTGAATTTGTTCTCTTGATAAATCATTCAGCGTTTCTTTCAGTATAGCTGGTAAATTGGCTATTTCATTAATCCATCCAATTTTATTGCTTTCTTGATAATCCTCAGGAAAACGGTATTGCCCGATAGGATATTGTTTATTCATAAATTCAACTCCCTAGACGCTTTAATTGGTTATTCGACATGATTCTAAAAAATCCTTTTCCCTCATTAACGAATTGATTATATTCGGCTCTTTTCGTATGAATCATTTTCTATGAAGAAGCAGCGAAAATAGGCAACTTTAACTTCTACTCAAGATGTTTGCTTCCCTCAAGAGTCTCGGATCTTAGGCTCCAATTAGCCTTTTCATACTAATTCTTCCACTGAACGTATTTAAAAACAATATTTTTTTTAGAAAACAGCCTTATATGTAAAAATTTCATATCAACTCCAGAAAAAAACCTTATCGTTTGTGGAAAGAGTAGACTGTTTTGTAGCCAAATAATAAAAAAGCTAGTTCAATTATCTGTCATACGACCAAAAAATTGAACTAGCAATTAATTACATCATTAAGCCGACATTTTTCCTTGTTTTATGGATACTTTTTTCTCTTTGACAAAGAAAGTTAATAAAAAAGCAAAAATAGCAAAGATTAATGTAGCTAAAAATGAGGCATTAATCCCTTTTAAAGACGCATCAATCACCTTTGACATATAACCTTCAGGATTAGTTGCTGCTAACGCTTTTGCTGGCATATTTGAAGTCATAACATTCGTCATAATAGTGATTAATATCGCTGTACCTATTGAACCAGCAACCTGTCGTAACGTATTATTTACAGCAGTACCATGGCTCAGCATATTTCTAGATAATGAATTGATTCCTGCAGTTGTTAATGGCATCATGACCATCCCAATGCCTAAAAATCGTAATGCTGATACAATAGCAATCGTCCACATAGATGTATTCTCCGTTAAGAACAAAAACGGTATGGTTGCTACTACTAATATCGACGTTCCAATAAAAGCGAGCCATTTAGCACCATATCTATCGAAAATGCGTCCTGTTATTGGACCCATGATTCCCATTACTAATGCACCTGGTAAGGATACCAAACCTGAGAATAAAGCACTTTTACCATGAATATTTTGGATATACAATGGTAAAATCATTGTTGATCCAATCATCGCCATAAATAATATGCAACCAATTATGGTTGTAAAAATAAATATTTTTGATTTAAATACTCTTAATTCAAGCATTGGATTCTTCATAGTAAGTTGACGCCATGAAAATAGTACGATACCAACTATCCCTAGAATAATGGTTGAAACAACAGTTACGTCTCCCCATCCGTCATTTCCTGCACTACTAAATCCATATAATAATGATCCAAAACCGATTGTTGATAAAATGATAGACAACACATCAATTTTGGGCTTTGTAAGATGAACAACGTTTTTCATTGCAAAAAAAGCAAAGATTATATCTAGAATAGCAATAGGTAATACAATATAAAATAAATAATGCCAATCCCATGAATCAACAATCCAGCCAGATAAAGTTGGTCCAATTGCTGGTCCAAACCCAATAACAAGACCAACCATTCCCATAGCTGCTCCCCTTTTTTCAATAGGGAATATTAAAAGAAAAATCGTTTGCATAAGTGGCATCATAATTCCTGCGCCAATCGCTTGGATAATACGACCTGTTAATAATAATTCAAAGGTCTCTGCAAAACTACAAACTAATGTTCCGATTGCAAAAGAAACCATTGCAATTAAAAAAAGCGTTCTAGAATGAATTCTAGATATTAATAATGCTGTTAAAGGAATCATAATTCCATTTGTTAACATAAATGCAGTCGTTAACCACTGACCTGTTGCAGGTTCAATATTCAAATCTGCCATTACTTTTGGTAAAGCAGTTGTCAGTAAAGTTTGATTGAAAATTGTGACAAACGCACCAATTAACATAACGGCCACTAAAATTGTTCGATTATATGCTTTACCGTTAATATCTTTTGGTCTCTCAAAATCATGTTCAGTTGCTTTACTCAAAACACTCACCCTCTCTAACAGAACTACTCGTATAAACTTTATACTCTGAGTATAATAACTGATTTTACTACACGAATTTGGAATGTCAATTGTTTTATCTGAATTTTCCGAGTTGAAATGAACGTTATAAAAACATATGATATTAATATAATGAGAGAATTTATTGATTTTTTATCTAAAAAAAACTATCCATGTAAATCTACTAAATAAACTAGCAATTCATTTTTTTATTAGGCTATGAAAAGGAGCCCGTTTCATGCACAAAAAACAGGAACATATAATTAGATGTGCCCATCAATTAATTATAGACAAAGGATACTATCAAGTATCGGTACAGGATATTATCGATGCTTCAGGGATCTCTAAAGGAACGTTTTATAATTATTTTCATTCAAAAAATGACTTAGTTTTATCACTACTTCATCATATTAAAAGTCAGATTACTTTACAGCGACAGCTAATTCTCCAAGAAGGTAGTTTAAATGACAAAAACATTCTAAAGAAACAAATAGGTGTTAAAAAGACACTTAATTTAAAAAATCGCGTCTTCTCTTTGTACGAAGCATTAATTATGGAGAACAACAAAGAATTAAAGAAATTTATTTTTGATGATTTAGTTTCGGAAGTTCGCTGGCTTTCTCATCGGCTAATTCACGTTTTTGGAGAAGAATTACAGCCGTATGCCTTTGATTTAGCGGCTGCATTTATCGGCTCGCTCCATCATCAGCTAAGAGTAGCGACTATGATTAATAATGAAATGAATTCACTTGAGAAATTCATTGATTATAATATAGACTTTTTAGAATCCGCTATTCCCATTGTTTTAAAAAATAAGACAGTCTTATTTAAAGAGGCAGCGATTGAAATCGTTAATCCTTGCTATGTCGACAATCCAACTAAAATGAAAGAAAAAATTCAATCTATATTAAAGAAGCTAAAATGTGATATGGCTGAAGAAAATGAAGAAATTTGTGAAATGCTACATTTTCTTGAAACGGAAATGAACGAAGAAAAACCTCGTTTGCACGTGGTATCCCATATTACTCGCATGCTTTCATCTAATATAAACTTACCACCTGAAGTCTCGACACAGCTTATGCAATTATTACAATTCGTACAAGTTTATCAAAAACAACTTTAATACAGCTAGAGAAAGGATGCGTATGATTATTTGATTTCATTCATCTTAACTGCCAAACGATTTTTAGTTTCATTCTTTAAATCTTTAAAATATCGCTCATTTCGTCGGTTATTCTATACACTGGTGTTGGTCTTGCTGTCAGGGACGCTATTCTATAGTGGTGTAGAAAGCATGTCAAAAGTTGATGCTCTCTACTTTAGTGTGATGACTATTACAACAATAGGACATCCAACTTTAGCTCCTATTACAACTATGGGGAAAATATTCACTATGATTTATGCATGTGTAGGTATTGGCTTAATTTTTGCTTTTATTGGCTTTTTAGCCAAACATATCTTTACAGATTTTCTCGAGCATAGAAAACCTAATGAAGAAGTAAATCTAGATGTAAAACAAGGAAGTGAACAATAAATTTTTCATACTAAATGAAGCATCGAATGACTATTCGATGCTTCATTTAGTTTATTATTTTGTCATCTGTGATTGGAATAGCTCATAGACCTCTGGTTGACGATCCGTTAATATCGGAATAAATCCTCTAGCTTTTGACACCAATGGCATTGATACTGCCGCTGTAATCAGTTCTTCATTTTCTCCACCTTCAGCAAGAATATTTCCATATGGATCAACTATAAGGGAATGACCACCAAATGTTGTACTCTCGTCTTTTCCTACACGATTACAGCCAATTACAAAACTTTGATTTTCTATTGCCCTACTTTGTAGCATGACCTTCCATTGTTCAATTCGAGATAAGGGCCATTCAGCTACAACAAAAAAGATTTCAGCACCATTTACCGCATGTAATCTAAACCATTCCGGGAAACGTAAATCATAGCATATGACACCTGTGGCTTTTGTATTACCCAATTCAAACATACCATCTTCATTTCCTGATGCTAAATAATGATGCTCATTCATTAACTTGAATAAGTGAACTTTACTATATTCTTTTATCGTCTCTCCCTCTTTGGAAATAACAAATAATGTGTTGAAAATCTTCTCATTTTCTTTAGTTGGAATAGAACCTGCTACAATAGTTATCGCGTATTTTTTCGCCAAATCCTGAAGGTCATTTACTATTTGTTGATGGTCATCTATTAAATCTGCAATTTTAGGTAAGCAATACCCTGTAGTCCATAGTTCTGGCAATACAACAATCTGGCTGCCTTTTTCTGCTGCTTCAATGATATACTCTTTCACCTTTTGACTATTACGTTGAATATCTCCTAATTCTATATCTAATTGAACACAAGTTATTTGCATAAACTCATTCTCCTCAACTTTTATGTAGACATTTTTGATTATAAACTATATGCTTAAATTCAATCAGTCTAAATTTTCTGTTTTTATAGATTTTTATAGATTATTATAACATTTTATTTTTATTAGAGGTGAGCAAGTTGCAACAAAGTCAATTACTACAACAATTACCAACTCAATTTTTCTCGAAGTTGGTACAACAGGTTGGAAAAGCTGTGTCTGAAGGAAGGGATATTATTAATTTAGGGCAAGGAAATCCTGACCAACCAACTCCCACTCATATCATTGAAGCATTGCAGCTATCAGCTAGTAATCCAGCTTCCCATCGCTATTCACCTTTTAGTGGAAAAGATAGTCTAAAAAAAGCGATATGTCAGTTTTATCAAAAAGAGTATGGGGTTTCACTCCAATATAATAATGAAGTAGCTATACTATTCGGTGGAAAAAGTGGTTTAGTTGAATTGCCACTCTGTTTCTGTGACGAAGGAGATATAATCCTTGCACCAGATCCAGGATACCCAGATTATTTATCCGGAATCAGCCTAGCCAGATCTAGCGCATATTTTATGCCGTTAGAAGCGAAAAATAACTTTCTCCCTGTTCTTGATTCAATCCCTGTTGAAATAGCAGAGAAGGCCAAACTAATGTTTTTAAACTATCCAAATAATCCAACTGGTGCTTGTGCGACAAAAGAATTTTATGAGGATACCGTTGCCTTCGCAAAAGAACATAATATTATTATATGCAGTGATTTTGCTTATGGAGCTATAGGTTTTAATGGTGAAAAACCAATAAGTTTCTTACAAACAGAAGGCGCAAAAGATGTAGGAGTAGAAATTTACACATTATCGAAAACATATAATATGGCTGGTTGGCGTGTAGCATTTGCTGTTGGTAATCCTGAAATCATTGAAGCAATCAATCTCATTCAAGATCATATGTATGTAAGTTTATTCCCAGCTATTCAAGATGCTGCGACCGAAGCTTTACTAAATGGCGATGAAAGCGTCAAAAATTTAGTTTCTCTTTACCAATCAAGAAGGAATGCATTTATAGAAAAATGTCAATCTATTGGTTGGGATGTGACGGCACCTGAAGGTTCTTTCTTTGCATGGCTACCGGTTGCTGACGGATTTACTTCTGAAGAATTCGCAACATATTTATTGCAGCATGCTGATGTTGCAGTCGCACCAGGTATTGGTTTTGGGGAACATGGTGAAGGCTATATTCGAGTAGGATTAGTAGAAAGCAAAGAACGACTATTAGAAGCTGTGGACCGAATTGCCAAATGTAATATATTTCTAAATAACAAAGAATAAATTCTACTGGAATTATAAAATTATAATATACGAAAAAGCAGTGTGATTTATTTTAAATCACACTGCTTTTATTTGATAGCCTACTCTAATCATTAAACATATTTATAATACGCTGAAACATTATATCCTTTGGCTTGATAATAATCTAATATTCCTAAATAAATGGCTTCAGCTGCTTTCTGACGGTATTGTGGACTTTTTAGCTTATTATTATCTTCTTTTTGATCAATAAATGCTAGTTCAACTAACGTAGAAGGCATTGTATTTTCTCTTAAAACAACATAATTTCCGTGTTTTACTCCTCGATCTTTTGTTCCCATTGCATCTAGCATTCTTTTTTGGATAGATTCTGCAAGCAGTTTACTATCATTAACATGAGGATTTGTAGCGCTTTTTCCCCAATAGAATGTTTCTGTGCCATTGGCTGAACCATTAAAGCCATTCGCATGAATACTAACGAATGTTGTACCTTTTAAACTTTTCGCGATACCAGGCCGTTTTTCAGGCGCTATATAGACATCTGTTTCTCTCGTATATTTGACACCAAATGGTGTTTTTATTAATAATTTTTTTAAACGAAGACCAGTATCGAGTACCACATCCTTCTCTTTCAAACCAAATCCAACAACCCCAGGATCTTTTCCTCCATGTCCTGGATCTATGACAAGTGTTTCTGAAGAAATTGTGCCCCCAGTGTTTCCTGAATTTCCACCATTACTTGGCGGTTGTGTTGCTGAGCCCGCTGACACATATTCTGAGTATACAAAACCAACAATATTTTTCTTTGTTTTAATGAGTTTCCAATCCCCAACATCATAACCAATTAACACTGTTTCATTATTCTTTACTGATGTTGCTACACTATATACTGTGGAAGGACCTTTTCTAACATTTAATGAGGATGCATTAACCACCCCTTCTCCATTAAAT
The DNA here is from genome assembly GCF_000321185.1 of Bacillus sp. AP8. NCBI lineage: Bacteria > Bacillati > Bacillota > Bacilli > Caryophanales > Bacillaceae > Bacillus > Bacillus sp. AP8. The sequence goes on along the minus strand of NZ_CAPG01000027.1, from coordinate 411,051 downwards.
GACTCATTTGATTTTAAGCGTAATCTATAATCCATTGCTCTTGCTATGTATATGGCCGTTTCTTCTCGTAATGCACTACGGTTTAATCCAAATGTGCCATCTTCCACATTCGTATCTATTCCTTTTGCTAAAATTACTTGGGCTGCACTTGCGGTTGTATTTTTATATTCATAGCCAAATGCTCTGCAAGTCATTATGGCCATTTCTCCGCGGGTAACATAACCATCTGGCTTGAATGTGCCATTCTTATAGCCACTAATAATATTTTTCTTTACCGCAGATTGAATATATCCTGAGGCAAAATTACTAGCGCCTACATCCTTGAAAGATGTTTTTCTTTTCGTTCCATCTAGATTTAATGCTCTTCCTAATAATGCACTAAATTCAGCTCTTGTCACTTTATTTTTCGGGTTAAAATACCCATTTTTATCACCGTTAACCATTTTTCCTTGTGCTAAAAATAGTATTTCTTCATATGCCTTATGACGTGCATCTATATCTTTAAAGAAAGAAGACGCTTTTGGTTTCGTTACTTCTAAACTAGTAATAATCAATATAATAGCCAGCAAAGACATAGTTAATTTCACGAAATTTTTCATATTACATATCCTTTCGATGTAAGATATATCAAATATACCATTTAACTCATAACAAAAGTGCTATTTTTCTACATTTTCAGAAAAAATATGAAATAATAGACCTATATTTTTCAAAAACAGCTTTAAAAATATAGCAAAATACTCCTTAATGTGGGTGCTGTCGATATAAATGAAGGCTATTTTCACATACCTAGTTTCTCGCCTTCCACAAGGAGGGAAGCCAACTTCCATAATACATAGTTTCTGCTGGGGCTGCTCGCACAATAGTCTTGAACTTTATGCTTCAATCTATCGAGCTTTTCATTCACTGGTTTAACAAACTTAAACACCCCCTCATTTAAACAAAGCCAAAAAGAAAAAGGCATCGTATGTTCACAACTCATACAATACCTTTTATCTATTATTTAAATGTGCTTATGATTCTTTTGTCATTCTTTCTGTTACTTCTTCATAGAAATTCGTTTTCAACTGAATAAATCGCTCAATTTCATTAATTAATATTAAAAGGGCCGCTCTTGCCTCAAATTCTTCTCTTGTTTGAGGAAGTGCCATTTCGGCAAATGTCGCTTTTAACATTCGTAATTCATCTAAAAGATCCGATGCAGGGTTATCCTCAGATAAAGAAATTCCTACATTTTCTATAAAATGAGCTACCATTTCACTTTGTTCAAACGTTGAAGGTAAATGAAGAATGGATGGAATAACTCTCCGTATTAGTTTAAGCTGCTGATCTCTCATTTTGAAATACAAAACATAATAGTTTTCTTTTCGAGTAAAACTATTTTCTACACTTCTTTTCGCTACTAATTGTCCATTTTTAATACAGCTTGCCGTCTTGATTTGAAATTCGTCATTCCAAATGGGTTCTTTTTTTCGAATAAAACGAGATAATTGCAATAATAATAGCTTTAAATTTTCATCTGTTTCCTTGGCAAGTTGCTTTAAGGTATTTTCTGTACTTGGCATATAAAGATTCACCAACAATGCGACTGTAATACCAATAACAATAATATATATCTCATTTAGTATTAAATGTGTAGTGATATTTTTTTCTACATAAAGCTGCATGATAATGACAAATCCAGGAACAATCCCTTCCTGAAAACGTAACTTAGCCATCAACGGAATATAAATTATCGTCAATAATCCAATTGCTAAAGGCGTATATGCTGCTCCCTCGAAAACTAAAATCGCCATGATAATTCCAGCTATTCCAGCTCCAAATCGTTTAAATGCGACGACGACGGATTGAAGCTTCGTGCTTTGCACACTTAATAAAGTAATTACTGCAGCAGTGCTTGCATTATCTAATGATAACAATTGTGCAATGACTAATGATACCATCATGCCAATCGCGGTTTTAATAGTCCGCGAACCAATTGTGAACATTTAAAAACTCCTTTCAATTAAAAAACATTGTCTTTATTGTTGTTTTGATAACCTCATTACAATAAATTGTACAATCATTCACAAAAGAATATCTTTTTTTGACCTCTCCCTTTATAGGAGGAAGATTTTAAAACCCATAGTCATAATTTATTTTTATACTATCATATCACCAAAAAAACAGACCCAAAAGCGCTCTAAGAAAGCTTTTGAGCCTGCTATTTATTATTCTCTGTTACTTTCTTTTAAAATTGAAACCCCAAATAAAGACCTTCATTATATAATACCCAATAAATCCAGATAATAAATAGATGAAAATATATCCAACTGCCGAAAAATTTAGGAATGTGAACATTAAGAATATGTATCCTAAAGTAGATACCATAAATGCTAAAAGAACATTCACTTTATTTATAACAGCCAGTATCCCCTGTATGGCGTAGATTATCGGAAAGATTAAGAAAATGAATACAATAAATATATTTTTCCATGTTAGATTTTGATCTCCATCCATTTGATGCGTGCAAAAAGCCGTTACCACTATCATTATTATCGCTGGTAGAAGAACGGTAAGCCATTGATTAATAGTAAATTTTTTCATATGTATTCCCCACTTGTCTGAAATATGTGAACATATTAGTATATTAACATATCAACCAATGGATAAACATTAAATGGACTTAGGTATCAAATTTAGATAATAAAAATGATCGAATCATAAAATATGTGATTTCATTTGGTAACTGTTCTTTTACCGCTTTCAATCCCATTTCTGCCACATTTGTTTGATTCACTGTATTCTCTATCATTGAATAATACTCTGCCGGTATAAAGTCCATCCAGTTCACTTTTAATCCCTCATTATGGCAAGCAATAAAATGATTTTCTACTGTTGCTAATGCTAGTTCACGGATATCAGCAATTTCTTCCAATGATTTTCCTGTTTCGTAAAGTTTATAGGTAATCATATGTGATTTTTCTTTCGCCGCTTTTGCATCTCCTAGAATGTTATCCTCCGAATGCATATTCGGATTTTCATTCGGATTGTCTTCTGTTAACTCTAGAATAACCTTTAAGAAAGCATCTCCAAACTTTTCTTGTTTTAGTTTTCCAATTCCTTTAACCTCTAACATCGAATCAATAGTTTGTGGCATTTTAACACACATGTCCTTCAATGTTTCATCAGAGAAAATAACGAAAGGAGGTACTCCTTCTTGAACAGCAATTTCTTTACGTACAGCCCTTAACTTTTCAAACAATGGATGCTGTTTGGAAACGGTTTTCACTACCATCTCTTCTTTCTTCCAAACCTTTTCACCATTTTTCAATACATCTACACCTTTTGGAGAGACAATTAAATAAGGATACTCACCTTGTTTAATCGTTATATAGTCATTAGCTATCAAATAATCTATAAATTGATTTACTTCTTTACTGCTTTTCTTCGACATAAGATTATATGTTGGAATACGATCAAAACCGAGTTGCAGCACCTTTTTGTTACGTGAGCCTGTTAATACTTGAGCAATCATTACTTTTCCAAATCTCTGTCCTGTACGTATCATACAAGATAAAACCATTTGGGTTTCTCTCGTTACATCCACACTGCTTCTTTGATCCAAACAATTGCTACATCTTTCACAATCAACATTTACTATTTCACCAAAATACTCAACTATGAATGTTTGTAAACAATGCTCTGTATGACAATAATCCACCATATACTGAAGCTTTTCATAGTCATTTTGAATACGTTCATCATCCAAAGTACCTTGCTGTATAAGAAATTTCTGCACTTGTATATCTTGTGCACTATATAAGAGAATGCACTCACTATCTAAACCATCACGACCAGCACGACCTGCCTCTTGATAGTAACTTTCTAGATTTTTCGGTAATTGATAATGAATGACATATCTCACATTTGATTTGTCGATACCCATTCCAAAAGCATTAGTAGCTATCATTACATTCACTTCATCATGTAAAAAGGACTCTTGTGCCTTCTCCCTTTCATCAGGGCTCAGGCCTCCATGATAGAGAGAAGCATTAATTCCTCGTTTTTGCAACAACTGATGAAGCTTTTCTGCATTTTTTCTTGTTGCCACATAGACAATACCTGTTTCTTCTAAATTATTATTGATAAAATCTAGTAAATATTGATCTCGATCTTGACCTTTCACAATAGAGAAAGCAAGATTCGATCTCTTGAAGGTAGTCATTATTCTATTGCTTTCAGGAATTCTTAAAAAACAATAAATATCTTCCTGAACTTGAGGAGTTGCGGTCGCAGTTAACGCTAATACGATTGGCTTTTTCGGCATTTCCTTAATAAACGGAGATATTAGCTTATAACTTGGTCTAAAATCATGTCCCCATTGTGAAATACAGTGGGCTTCATCAATCGCAACGAGGGGAATGTCAATGTGTTGAATGACACGTAAAAAGTCTTCTGATTGTAGCCGCTCTGGGGAAATATAGACAAGTTTATACTCTCCATAGCTAATTTCCTCCATGATTTGATTTATTTCCGTGGTAGATAGTGTGCTATTAATAAAGGTGGCTGAAATTCCTAGCTGCTTTAGTGTATCCACTTGGTCTTTCATTAAAGAAATAAGTGGAGTTATCACAATCGTTGTACCTTCCATAACTAAAGCCGGTATTTGGTAACAAAGAGATTTACCCCCACCAGTTGGCATAATACATAATGTATCTTTTTGATTTAATACTTGTTCAATAACCAAGCCTTGACCTTCTCGAAATGATTCATATCCAAAGAAAGTGGACAATATTTCTTTAGCCTTTTGTAACATTCTGGTACACCTGCTTTACTTCTACTTTTAAATATATTATCACGCTGAAATTCTTAACTCCACAATGATTCACCGAGTTGTAACACCATTAGTTGTTCATTCGGAAGCTTTCTTTTTTCCCATTCTACTAGCAATCGTTGAAGAGCTTCTGGTCCCGTGTCATCTGCTAAACGATAAGCCCCATAATGCATGGGAATCATGATTTGTCCGTTACTTTCTAAAAAGGCTGTAATGGCGTCCTCTGGATTGATATGAGCATTTTTCATAAACCATTCTGGTTCGTATGCTCCTATCGGCATCAGGGTATGCGTTATATCAAATCTCTCACCAATTTCTTTAAATCCTCTGAAATACCCCGAATCACCAGCAAAATATACCGTTTGTTCAGCTGATTCAATGACCCATCCTCCCCAATGAGAAAGATTGGTATCGATGAGTGTTCGTCTAGTCCAATGTTTAGCTGGAACAAAAGTAAATACTGCCTTTTCACAACAAAAGCTTTCCCACCAATTTGCTTCAATTACATTTTTATATCCTCTTCTTTTGAATAGTGATTTCAGCCCAACGGGAATTAAAAATGTAATATCCCCTTTCAATTTCCGTATCGTCGCAAAATCTAAATGGTCATAATGCCCATGCGAGATTAATACATAATCAATTTCCGGTAGATCATCTAGTGAAATCCCTGGCTCAGTCACTCTTATTTCAAAGCCCATTCTTCTTGCCCACACTGGATCAGTTAATATATTCATACCATTCATTTGAATCAGAAATGTCGAATGACCAATCCAAGTAATTGAAAACTCTTTCCGGTTTTCGATTAATCGTTTGACTTCTTTCTTTTCTGCTTGCGATATTTGAACAGTTAAATCTTTTTTCTTGTATTTCCGTTCATTCTGCCATTTCTTGAGATCTGAAAAGGAACTAACTGCCGTTTCATTATCATAATTTGTATATTTTTTTCTCATCATATTTTCACCCATTACATCATTTGTTTAATCATGATTTTATAATGAATCCTTACCAAGCAATCTTTCCTTCGTATCCGTTTCAATACCATTTAGTCGCTTTGTAAATGTTGCTCTCCAGCTTTTTGAAAGAGCATCTATCTTAAGAATCATTTCAATCTTTTTCAAATTCGTTTTATCATGATGCATCACTTGATTCGCAAAATCAATTGTAATACCATTTTGATCTTTTTCCATTATCTCAATGACAGGAGAAGTTGTTACAATCCCTTCCTGGAGCACTCTCATATAGAAGCCAGTATAGCCTGTTTCCTGAATTTTAACAGGCAAATCATCTATATTATATCTTCTAGCAAGCTTATAGCAAGGTTGCCTAGGTTGGCTTACTTGAACGATAGCTTCCCCAACTCTCATTATATCCCCTATACAAATATCTGTTTCTAGCATTCCATTAACAGTTAAATTTTCTCCAAAGGCACCATAAGTTAATTGTCTATTTAACTTTTCCTCCCAATATGGATAGTGTTCATTGCTATAGACACAAACAGCTTTATCTTCCCCACCGTGATGAACTAAATCAGCCTGTGAATCACCTTCAAAATTTGTTTTCCCTAAATAGATGTCTCGATTGACTCTCGATTTAAAGAGACTGGTATATAGCTCCTTGCCTCTGTAGCCCAATTTCATAGGTCGACCAATATTAATTGACAATATTTCCATCATGTTAAGAAAAACTCCTCTCATAACATTGAAAATCATGAAAAATCTATGGCAAAAACCTTACTTCTTGTCTTTTTTAATTATAAAAACTTAAGTATTGTCTTCGATATAGCATTCAGCATTGTACGCCATCTTTGTCAAAAGTTTCAGTGCTAATTTTTGTTGCTCACATGTAAGATCTTTTGTTAGAATATTTGACCAACTTAATGTAATTTCTCTTAATTTAGGCTCAAAAGCATGTGCTTTCTCCGTTAAATAAATTTTCTTAACGCGTTTGTTCACACTAAAAGTTTTTCTTTCGATATAACCGTTTTCCTCTAGTTTTGATATAGCTCTAGCAGTTGTTCCTTTGTCCATTTTCAAAAGACAAGACAAATCATCTTGTGATACTCCTTCATTATTAAATAGCACCATCAAAAACTGATATTGGCCGGCCCCAATATCATATTGCTTTAACTGTTCAGTCATATATACATGACTATATCTATTTAGTAATGAAATCCATCGTCCAATTGATTCCTCATTACACTGTTGCAAAATTACACCTTCTATCGAGATTTAATGTCATATCATTGTAGTCTTTTTATAAGCGTACCAATCTTTTGCATTTATCACAATAAAATTGGATAAATCATATTTCTTGAAATTATATTCTTTTCAGATTAAGATTAATTTTGTTGCATTAACAACAATAATATTTTGTATGGATTCATTATCTATTAATGACAATAATTTTTTTGTTGCTATTACAACTTTTAACATTAAAATATATATACAACAAAGGAGATTTGCACTAATGGCAAAAACACTATTCATCAAAGCAAACAATCGTCCAATTGAACAATCCGTAAGCGTTAAATTATATCACGCTTTCATTGATCGTTATAAAGAGACCCATCCAAGCGACGAAATCATAGAACTAGATTTATATGCTGAAGCATTACCATACTATGATAACAATAACATCATGGGTAATTTCAAACACAATAATAAAATGGAATTAACAAAAGATGAACAACAAGCATATGACAATCAACATAAATATTTAGATCAGTTTTTAGAAGCAGATAAAATCGTATTTGGATTCCCATTATGGAACAAAACGGTCCCTGCTCCATTACACACTTATTTTGATTATTTAAATGTAGCTGGTAAAACTTTCAAATATACAGCAGAGGGTCCTGTTGGTCTGGCAGTAGGTAAAAAAGTAGCTATTTTAAATGCAAGAGGTGGAGATTTCTCTACTGATGAAATGGCTAGCGAAGAAATGGCAGTAAATTTTGTTTCAAAAACAATGCTTTCATTTGGGATAACTGATCAAATCATGGTAATCGCAGAAGGTCACAATCAATATCCAGACCGCGCAGAAGAAATTGTTACAGAAGCTATTTCTCAAGCTAAATTAGCTGCTGAGCAATTCTAAGCTATAAATAAACTTTTATTCCTATAAAAAAGGGTATCAACTAAGCTACACTTATAGTTGAACCCTTTTTTTATTTTACATTTATATACCCAGTTCAATACGGTAACATCCGCTATAGTTTAGCTATTGCTAGTCTATCCAATTAGTGAATGACTCAAAACTTCGAATGCTTGCAATGAAAACACTTTAATTTGTTATTTGTTTTAAGAATTTATGTAACCGTTCTTGATCTTCCTCTATCGCTTCTCTAAGCTTCGGATTATAAAAAACAGATGCTGGATGAAAGGTTGGAAAAACAGTATATACTTTCTTAGATTGTATAAAATGATTTTCTTCATTGATGTGTAGTACCGGGCTGTTGATCAATTGACCATGAACTTCTGTTATTTTCATGTTTCTTCCTAAGATTCTACGTAATCCAACATTTCCTAATGTAACAATGAGAGGTGCATGAACATGCTGTAATTCATAATCCAGTAATGGAGCATGTGCGATAATTTCACCAACTGTTGGTGGACGATTATATTTTTTTCTAATAACATTTCCTTGTCTATCCTTTTTTTCTTTCCATATATAAGGACGACTTCGAACTGTGCTAGTAATATAAACTTCCTCTCTCGATAGTCCTATTTTCTCTAGAAATTCCATTAGCTTTTTCCCAGCCCGGCCCGAAAATGGAATACCATTATTAATTTCTGTTTCTCCTGGAGCTTCTCCAACTAACATAAGCTTTGGAAATGTTGGGCCTGTACCAAAAACGAAGCCTTCTACTGAGAATCCTTCCATTCTTTCTTTCCCTATTTCCGCTAAATAGTCTGGAATTCGCATATTCATTCTCCTTGAAAAATCTTTGCTAGAATTCATTTAATGTGTACACTCATTATTCACAAGAAAACCCAAATGCATAACCCTCTTATTCGGCCTTAAAAAAACTAAAGCAGGCTCTTCTCAGATATAATGACACCATCTTCATCACAATAGACAAAATGTCCAGGACGCCATTCCATTCCACCGAATGTCAAGACTACGTGTCGATCCCCTTGTCCCCTTTTTATACTTTTTAAAGGATTCGTTCCAATAGCTAAAACCCCGATATTCATTTTGGATAGCTCTGCACTATCCCTTACACAGCCATGAATAATTATTCCAGAGAGCTTTCGTTCAACGGCAATTTCTCCAAGCATATCTCCCATTAACGCACATTTTCTAGAACCTGCGCCATCTACTACAAGGACACTTCCTTCTGGAACAGTTTGCAAGGCTTCTTTCACGAGCACATTATCTTCAAATACCCGAACTGTTGCTATTGGTCCAGAAAAGCTTCTTCTTCCACCATATGATTGAAATATCATTTCGCATATCTTTAAATCCTTACTATAATCATCACATAAATCCGCCGTTTTAAACGTCATTTCACCACAACCCCTTTTTATTGAATATTTTAACAATTATGAGCGCAATTTTTCTACTAAAAAACTTTATTTCTGCTAATTTATGTATAATCGATTCAAGTTTAGTGATTTATCGTTCAACTTTTCTATGAATTGATTTAACTTTTATCGTTTTCCGTTCAACTTGCTATTTATAGTAAAAGAAAGGACATTTTCTAAAAGATTGTTGTTATGTAATACTTTCACTAAATAAAATCCGTATAAAAAGATCGATTGGAGCGTAAGGTGCGAGACTCCTGCGGGAGTAGCGGTACAGGTGAGACCCCACAGGCACTATGTGCCGAGGAGACCCGACCGCCCCGCGGAAAGCGAGCATCCTGGAGCGGTACTCAACTCAGCCTATAAGCAAATAGAGCCAAAAGAAAAAACTGCTTTAAAATGAAAACAGCCTTTTACTTAAAAATTAAAACCCATTCGTTTTTTTTCTGATTTCCAAGAGTGAGAGTTTGCTTTTTCATTATCACTTTTTAATTCCTTACAAATTTTCTGAACATCAACGGCTTTCTCGTAATGCCATTGTAAAGCTAAAGAATTGTATACCTCATTTAAATCTGCAAATGAAAAGCCATCTGTATGATTAGCAACTAATTGAATCTCATCAAGATTAAGAATGTCATCCAATTTTTTTCTAACAAGATAATTGAAACGCATTTCATTTGTCGGCATTGGTATTTCATAAGCACGATCAAAACGACCTGATCGATTAATTAATGCTGGATCAATTCTTTCAGGGTAATTGGTTGTTCCAATTAAGAAAATTCCTTCTTTAGAAGTCGCACCATCTAATGTGTTCAAGAAAAAGGATCGGACTTCCTCAGGCATTGAATCAATATCCTCGATAATTAATACCATAGGAGCCATCTTTGCTACCGAAGAAAAAACTTCATTAATAGAATAGCTAGATGTATATTCTGTAATTTGCCAATAAGCGACAGGTGCGGAAATACTATTGGCAATAGATTTTACCAAAGTTGTTTTTCCATTTCCAGGATCACCATATAATAAAATTCCACGCTTATAAGGAATATTATATTTTTTGAAGAAATTTCCATTATGATTAAAAAACTCATCAATAGAGCGATAGATTTGCTTCTTCATATCTTCTTCTAAAAAAACATCCTCACGATTTACTAGATTCGTAATTTTTTCTTTTTCTGTTTGTACGTCACCATCTTGATCAACAAAAACAGTTACATAATCTTTTATATATTCTCTTTTTCTTTTCAAAATATATTGCAAAAAAGATTCCATATGCTCATCGCTCGGCGCAAAAATACATTCTTTATCCAAATCATCATGACTTTTATAAATAGGCATTTTCGCCAATCCAACTTTAAATTCTGGATAGTAGAATAGATTATTTAAAATACTTGGTTTAATGATAAATTCTAGCATTTTATCATTATGATTTGAGGAAATAAGAGAGGTTTCTACGCAATCATAGATTGGTGTTAATAATTGAACCGATTTACTTTTAAACTCCAAATCTTCTTCTAACACTTCCCAAATCTCATTGGTTGTTTCATAGTCTGAATATATACGAAAATCTTCTCCTGTTTCCTCTGATAAATAACTTTTTACTGAATGAATTGCACTAGCATAATCATAAAACATTGGCATTTGATTACGTTCATTTTGTGAAAACTTAATAATACTTTTCATTTATTCAATTCCTTTTCTAATTAAAAAATTGTTCTACTAGCTTTTGATAGACCTTAAAAAATTCAGGTGCATCTTCGATATCCTTTATCGCTTCAACTACAGACTTATTATACCAAGCTTGTTCTTTTTTACCACGTTTAAATGCAGTCCAAACCTTCTCTCCTAACTTATCATATTGCTGTATTAAAGATTGCAAATTATCTAATTTATCAGCAACGATTAATGCTTTTACTTCCAATGGAGCAGTTTGAACAACTTCAATGGTATGTTGCTTACGTTCTTCCCAAGATAAGGCTTTATTTTCTGTATGATATGCAACAATGGTTGCAACATCTTTTCCAAACGTCTCTTTAATTTCTTCAATCGTTACTGGGCAATCCTCTACCACATCATGAAGAAGAGCAGCGATTACCACTTCTTCGCGAAAATGAGCATCCTTTAAGATCCCTGCTACTCGAATGGGATGTTCAATATATGGTTGCGAAGAATTTTTTCGGGTTTGTCCATTATGAGCCTTCGTTGCAAATGCAAGTGCTTGATCATATTTTTTCATAACAATCACCACTTTCTAAAATATTTCTTTCTTATTCAATTATAATATATTTCTTATTTATGAACACTTTATTGACTAATATCTCGCTTTCTTACTATACTTCAATAAGGATATTAAAGAATATAGGTGAATACAGATGGATTTTGGAATACTATTTCTTTCATTTTACGTGATCCAGGTCGAGGGTGACGATGGTAACAAAATGATTAGACATTATCAAACATTAGATAAAGAAGAATTCGAACAAAGTACGTTACATGACTTCTTAGGGGGAGAACTAAAAAAGATTGCTAAAAGAAATGTTGAACGTCATCCTAAAGCAGAAAACGTGCCAACTAAGTTAGGCTACTTCGTAGTTGAAGAAGGTCATGAACTTTCTTCTAATCCAAACTTTGTATTATTTAATAAAGCATGTTTTTCTGAGACAAAGGAAGACTTCCATGAACACGCAGAAAAATTTGTACAATTGTACGCAGATACGAGCAGTGTTCGCGGGGGTGTATTTATTGTAGCATCAGCAAAACTAAATAAATACTTTGATGAACCATTTCTTTTTATTTTGAAATGTGATTTCGAACCAAAAGTTGCCTCCATTTCAGATGAAAAAACAATGATTCGTACTGTAGAAATGGCCATAACAACGAAAAACATGAAATCAATCATGTACCCTCACATGCCCGAAGAAGGCATGGTCGAGGAAGGCGAGCTAAAAATCCATCAATCCTCACATGCTCGTTATTTTGAGGATTTCTTGAAATATGTGGATTATAATGAGCCAATGCCGGAAATTATGAAAGCTCAGGTCATGGAAATGGTGACAGAAACCATCATGGAATCCTTAGAAGATGAAAGTGAAGAGTTCAAGCAATTTGAGCAAGAGATGGAAATTTGGAGTGTTAGTGATAAACGAGAATTGAAAGAACAATTAGAGACTCATCAAATCGTTGAAGCTACTGCCTCTATGGTTGAAATTACACCTGATTTAGAACTACGCATGAAACTTGACCATATTGGTGTAAACGGCATGTTATCGGATTTTGGAGAATCGGTACACGTAGCCAAGTTGAACGGCAAGTATGTAACGATTATTGAATCTGATACGATTATGTTTGAGAAAACGGCTAGTCCGATTGAGTTTTTGAAGCCTGATGAGTTGGACGAAGTAATTAAAAGAATACAAAATAAAAATATCTAACAATTTACGAAAATAATTTGGTGTAGTCACGGCAAAAACGGCGAAAGTCACACGATTTTGTGACCGCGAATGTGACCGCTTGTGACCGGAACGTGACCGCGTGACCGCACGAATTATTGGTATTATAGTAGGCTTCCTTGCGGTCTTCGTGACCGCTTTTTATTTTGCGCAAAAAAAAAGCCACGACCGGTTAGGATCGCGGCATACCAAAGTTACTTTAATAAGGTTATTTGGCGATATGTAGTTTCATCGCAACGTATATGTAAAGTAACCTCTTCATTATTTTCCGGATTGATTAAGTAGACAAAAGCCTTTGATTTATCTCTTTTCCGTCCGCCAACCGCAGCACCTGCGATAGTTCCTAACGGACCAGCAACGACGGTTCCTGCAATAGCACCTATTGCGGCTTTACCACCACTACGAGTTGATTGTTCTTCCCATTCGATATCGTCAAGAATGTACGCTAATCTATTACCAGGCGCAACTTCAATCAAGACCTCTCCACTATTGTCGCCGTTGCAAATATTCACATAGCGAGCCCCTTGCGGATGTCCTGCGATTACTTCTACGTTGATTCGAGTTCTAGTCCATTCACCTTTGGCGAAAATACTCTTAAAGAATCCCATCTAAACAACACCGACCTTTTTATGATAATTATACCATTTATACGTATCATTTCCAATAAGGTTTCGTTTATATGTACGCAAGGACGCGCAAAAGGTTTCATAATTCTGCACGCCCTTCGTGAAAATTATTTACTGCGATTATAAACTGCAGCGACGAGTGCCACCGCATCATCTAACGGCAACTTACCGCTCTTAGCTTTCGACACCCAATCGTTGCTGGAAATAATGCCTTTTTTATGCGCTTCTTCTATTAAAGTAACAACTTCGTTTTTTAAGGTATTCGAACTCGGATTGAACATGTGTGTTTTCTCCTCCTCTTCTTTAGACGAAATAGTTCCGCCCTTCAATAATGCGCCAACTAGCTTTTTGAACGCCTCAAAGTCCGCAGGCTTGCGCACCCACGGCGTCGGGCACGACTTATGCGTTATGTCGTAATGGCGCACAATGTCGTCGGCATCAAGCTTATATTTACGGCAAAGTTCCGCCACTATTTTCGCTGTACGTGCGATTGTATCAACGTGAATGGTGCCGTCCTTTTCCACGCACATTTCCACTCCAAGCGAGCACAAGTTAGCGTTTGGCTTAAGCGCTGGCACTCCGCGATATGAACCGTCGTTGGCGTGGTAAGCTACTTCATTTAACGGCACAATGCAGTAAGCCTCCGCGCGATCAACGAAGATGTGCGCCGAGGCTGAGCGTTTTTGTTCGATTGCCGTGCCGTCAAAATAGCGAAAATGGTTATAAGCACTTGCGCCAGGATTAGCCGTCCAATGTAAGACGATTTTCTTGACCGCGCCTAGCTTAGTGCCAGGTCGCGTATACTTGTTAACTCGAACATATTTGTCAGCCCAAAGTTGCGCCATTAGGCATCACCGCCAGGCTTGCGGTAACTTAGTGACTTCTTACTGTCGCCAATGCCCGGAGTCGTCGGGTCAATAAGCGCATTGTAGACGCTGACTGCAATCATCGCAACTACGTAAGGATTTTTTAGCGCGCTGAGTACAACGCCGTACAGCGTGCCCCAAGTCGTCATGTCGGCGCCACTAATGCCGAAGTAAGCTCCGATTGGCACTGCGATTGCTAGGAATACTTGCGCCAAGAATTGCACGTTATTTGCGCGAACTTTCCAGTTAATTTTCATTCCGCATCAACCTCCGATTATTTTATAGATTGTTAGCGCGATGCCAAGCGCTGATAGTGCGCTTGAAACCGCGAGTCCTACTAGCCATCGCTTATGCGTTTGCGCTTGCGATTGGCGTTCGCTGTCGAGCTCAACTAAGCGCTCAATGTCGCGCGCGTTCGTTTCCGTGAGCTGAATGGCACGCTCGGCTAGTCGTTGAGCATTGTCGGCGGTAACACGTATCTGCCGAACGTCGTCAAGCTTCGCTTCCATGCGCCCCATTCGCTCGTAAATGTCGCGAATTAACTCCTCATTCATCTTTCGCCTCCGATTTTAAGACATAAAAAATACGCCGTGGGTGGCGTTTACTAATCCTAAGCCGTAATAAGTTGTTGTACGATTTCACGTAAATTTCCTACGTCTGGAACTCTTTCAAATTCTATTTGTCCTGCTAGAATTAAAATTGCATACGATTGAGCGATTTTTGAATTTGTAGTAAATGTCATAAAAAACATCTCCTTTGTTATTATTAATAATAATTTAGTTAGTGAGAACACTAGAAACAACTTCCTTTAAATTGCTGAAATCAAGGACATCATCGATTGTTTTTAACCCTTTTTGAATAAGTAATACGTAATCTTGCACAAGCCTACTATCTTGATTGAACACTATACACCACCTCCATTCATAGCCGCCATCATTTCAAATAACTCTATATTAGATTGAGCTATATCTAAACGTAATTGTTCGATTTCTGAAGGTGGTATAACTTCTAAAATAGCTTGGTGTGGCGTAACCGAAACATCTACACCAATACCATCCGTAATTTTCAATTGCTTGCCTTCTGGAATGTCAGCCCATAAAAAAGGTACTCCAATCGGTTCTTTTGGTGCTGGTTCTCCGCTGCGTACAGATAAAATAAAGCCTGCATTATCGTGAACAATCAATGTTTTAGTCATTATTTTTCCTCCTATTCATAAGCTATCCAATTTAATTCGTCAGTAACACCTACATAAACGGTGAAATTTTCATTAGTTACAGTAGCATTATTTTTAGACGTACCTACTCCACTTACGCTTCCGTTAGGATCAGAATAGTAAGCATAAGCTAAATATCTATTTTGATTAAAATTACTTGATGTTGTCCAAATGCCGGCATAAGTGCCATTAAACCAAATTATTACGCTTGGTTTAAATGATAAACCACTTACTCTTATGAATTGGTCTCCTGTATTCGGTTTGTATTTACCACTAGCCCACTTCTTACCTAAAGGAATATTTTTAATACCTTGTTCAATCGCATCGAAACTCGATCCAGCAGTAATATTAGCACCTTTACTATTTGCAGATGTTATCAATTTGCTTTTAACACTAGGTAAATAAGTATCGTTAGAATCTACATCAGCCTTAACAATTTCGGGTAACTTCGCGTCACTTGCCAGCCTCTTATCAAAGGTATACGTCCATTTGTCGCTACCCATCGATATTTCAATCGTATTCAATCCGCCTGCTGCATCAGCATATTTACCGTATTTAACCACGTCCCATTGTGCCTGTGTTAGCGATAATGTTAACGACTGACCACTTGTTGCAGTTTTCGTTCCGATTACTACACCGTTTACTTTTTCAGTAATCGTCGACATTGTTCCATCCGTCGTAATCGCATAGTTTAGTAGATTAGTACGGTCAGTTTTCGCGCCAATTGCTCCTTGAGCTGGTGTAATATTCGTTACCGTCCACGAACCGTAGAAGCCGACTTTTGCTGTGTCTTTGTAGATAAATAACGGACTTGAGAAATTTACGGATAAATCGAATAATGTAGAAGGGTACGTAAAGATAGATGTTGACGTAGTGTCTTTTAAAACGGACATACTACTTGTTGTACTTCCATCTATCGTTATCATACAAACATCATAAGTAATCACGTTATTACCGTAATTAAACACGAAGAATATTTTATTATTTTTATTAGCTGTGATACTCACGAATTGTGAATGATAAGGAGTTACACCTGTTGTCATCTTTATCGCTGTTACCCAACTCATACCGCCATCATCTGAATAAGAATATCTAATATTCGTGGTTGTTTGAGCTTCAGCATCAAAACCATGCCACGCCACCCAAATTCGCCCATTAGCTAGCCCGTTAATGTTTTTTGGAACGAATATTGCTGAAGGTGAATTTTGAGCATATGTGTCGGCTGGCGATACTCGACTATATGACCAATTCACATCTACATTTGTATTACCATTAGTTAATTCAGTGTTTCGTTTTATAGCGAAAATTCCTAAATATCCATTCGTTGATGTCCCAGACAATCCTCCACCTTGACTCTCGTAGAAAGTGACGGGTATCCCATTCTTATCAAGAATAATAGATGGATTAACGAATTGAAAAGTTGTGTTATTTATCTTAGTCACTTGTTCAACAGTACCCCAAACAACCGTACCATCACTATTAATTATTCCTTTAGCATAGCGAATATTGAAACTGTTTGGATATGTGCTGTTTTTACTACTCCACGCTGCGTGTAATTCTGTACCAGTTTCATTGATGGCTATGGAAACTCCGCTTAATCCCATTTGAGCCGACGCTTCCATGTCCTTATTTACCCCAAATGTTGCACCTACCGTTGTCACATCAAACCACGAAGTGTAAATACTTGCTGTTGCATATCCGTAAAGAAGGTATACCTTTGTTCCTTTACTAGCTACAGATAGTCCAGAAACACCACCAGAACCAACAGCATACTGTGTTAATAATGTCGGTGTTGTAGCAAAATTATCCTTAGTTACATAAATTTTAATTGCGTTATTTGCTGTATCTATCAAGGGTATGATTATCCATCCATTACTCAATAGTTGCGGTCTAGCGCTCGCTAGTGTTTGATATGGGCTATTGATTACTGTTGCATCATTTATTACAGGCATTTATTTCACCGTCCTTTCTAAGCTCCTAAAATGCCGTTGACTGCGTTAATTATGTTTGTCATTTCCGCATCACTTAACTCACTCCCTTCACCCTGTAAGATAAAAGCCGTTCCGTTGTATGAAAGAGTGTAAACTCCATTAGCTTTAAGCTGTCCTGCATTGACGTCTGATCCATTCGCCTTCTTAATTGCTTTAACACCTAATCCATTAACGTTAAGGGTTGCTGCTCCTGTATTATCAACGTTTATTTTCACACGTAAAGAAACACCTTCGGCATATGCTGAGAGTGCTGGTGATAATGTAGCGATATACGCGTTTGCTGAACCTGTAACATTTGCGTAACCTGTGTGCGACAGATAATCAGCCTTATGTGTCGTAACTTCTTGCGATAATGTAGTGATTTGACCTTGAATTGCATTGCCTGCCGACTGTAACTCAGCGCTAGATGCTACTTTACTATCAACCGCCTCAGCCAGTGCATTCATGTCACGCACAACGTCAGCGCTCATATTATCGCTAATTGTCGGCAATCCTAGTTTTGTTGTCGCCATTCTCTCGCCTCCTACACTTCGTTAAGTATTTGCGAATAAGTTTTATTAGTAGCTTTAAGCGCTCCATAGCTTGCGTAATCTTGCTTTATTTTCGAGTATAAAACGAACTTGAATTCGAAATTTAACGCTAAGTGTGCCGGTATAATCTCGCGCAACGCGTTCTGAATGTCCGCTAAATTAGGAGGTACTCCGTAATTACTAACGAATTTAATCATTATCGTATAGTCCGCGCTCTGCTCGATGACCTCAACTTCGCCATTGTTATACGACTCAGCTACGTTTTTAATAAGCCCGACTGTTACCGTACCAACTCCGCGTAGCTTTGACCGAACAACCGAGCGACGTTGGTCAACCGGCTTACTAACGTCAGTCGGCATGCCAACCAATCGTTCCCAATACGCCAAACCCCACGTTGCCGTTTCGATTGAGTATTGCGCCAACATATCCGCAATATCATCGTTTAATTGCTTAATAGCCTTCGCCTCAGCGTCAAACATTCCTTCAACTTCGCGCACATCGTCATAATAACGAGGCACATAATATCGCATAGATGTTCTTATGTCGCGTTTATATTCGCTCATGTAAATGTCACCGTCCCGGCAATAGCCACTTGCTCATCGGTAATAGGTACGTTATTTGTAGCGCCATTTACTTTTAAGTTTGCGTAATCAAGCACCCCGGCAACGTCGATTAGTAAACTAGCAATTTTCGCATACCGAACGGTAGAGTCGGCGAAAGCTATATTCTTTAAATAGCCCGTCAGCGCTACTTTGAACTCCGAAGTAATTGACTCCGTTTGCGCTCCTTCTTCTAGCGTAAGTGTTGCGGTTACGTTAATACCGACCTCGCTTGCGCCAACCACTGTAACATTAGCGCCGATAGGCTTTTGCTCGGTTATGTGCGCCGTAACGCTGTCAATAATCGGTTGCGTTGGCGCTGTCTTTTCCGTGTCTAGTAGAATTACTTTAACCGTTCCAGCGCCGTTCCAAATCGGCTTAACCTTAGCGTCGCCAACTCCGGCAATCTCAAGCGCCCATTGGCGATAATGATTTGCGTTGCCCGAAGTAGCAGGATTTTGCGCGCGATCAATAAGCCGTTTTCGTAAAGATTCATCGTCCTCGACGTCAACACCGCCATCGAAAGCAGTCGCATTTGTTACGGACACAATTCCGTATAAATCACCTGGCGCTAGTGCATTAATTTCGCCAATACCGACGTTACCTTGAGCGCCACCTAGCTCAGCTTCCGCGCTAACAGTCGCCGTGCCGTCCGTCAAAGTGACAGCTTCCGGCGTAATAAAAAAGACAGCCTCATTAGCTGTCGTTTGCAATCGCGTATTAATCGGCACAATTGTTCCGGCTGGTCCCGTCAGTGTAACGTTACCCTTTGCCTTTAGCGCTTGCTTGCGCGTAACACCGAACGGTAAGCATATTCGCTCTAAATACACGCCCTCGCTCGTATCGACGAATCCCATACTCAGCGCCACGTCTAACTCAACGTATGCGTTGCCGAGCTCGATTGCTGTCGGGTATGTTAAGTCATGCGCCACCGAACCTTCGCGCTTATCAATAGTATCGTTAATGCTCGCCAACATATCTTCGTGCAATGCGTCCGGCGTTTTAGATTCATACGCCATTTAGCTCCACCCCCTCCGTTAAGGTTCCTCCGCTCACTAGCGTTACATTGACCGTAATGAACAGCTTGTCATTTTTGCGTTCATAGGTGACTTTTGCGTCTTCTATTCGGTCGTCATACGCTATTGCTTCGTAAACCATTCGCGGTATTTCTGCATTCAAAAAGGCGTCCGTCACATCGGCGCCTATTAAATCGTACAATTCATTCCCGTAATCTTCTGTATAAACTGCAAACTTGTTACGTGCCGTTAATAGCGCCTTTTGTATATACTGACGCACGGCTCGCTCATTATCGATAAAACTGCCAATGCGCTTATTTTCGAAATCAATCAACCACGTTTTCGACGGCTGAATTGTATCTTCCGCGTTAACGGACTCTTCGTCTATTAAGCTAGTATTCTCGGGCGTTAGCGCCATTAAATCACCGCCTTATCTATTGCGTAATAGAACTGAGTAATTTCGTTGCCAATTAGAATAACTTTGTCGCCAGCTTTTAGCGTCACATCTTTTGTTAGTCGTTCGGCAACAATAAGATCGTCACGTTCTAATACAACTCCGTCAGACAACCTCAGCGATAATTTAGGAAGTGGCGTTACCACGGTTGCAGTTTCGATAGTTATGTCGCGATTGTGACCGTGAATACGAAATAGTTGAATCATTTTCGCAGCGCCGGAACCTTCGATTTCTAAACGTTTTTGCACGTTATAACACCCTCCTTACTTGCATAAAATGACCGCCCCAATATCCGCTTGTATAGCTGTGCTCTTTACAGCCACTATTCGCTAGACTTACGCAGTAGCCTTTACGAGTAACTATGCCAACATGCGAAACACCTTTACGATAGGTTCCTTGAAAAAGTACAAGGTCGCCGGCTTGCGCATCAGCCGTAGACACTTTCGTTCCTTTTGTTACTTGCGATATAGTTCCGCTTCCGATATTAATGCCGGCTGCTTGCTGATAGATAAATTTCGTGAAGCCTGAGCAATCGCCCACTCCTTTCGGAATGTTCGTGTTGCCGAAGCTGTACGTAAGCTTACCTTTATAAGAACGTGCTAGGCTAACTACCTTGTCCGCTTTACTATTACCGGATGCCGATTTACTACCACTACTATTACTGCCGGAACTATTTTCGCTAGGCTCTTCGTACTTCATTTCGGCAACGTCGAGTGAACGCGACAATGTAAGCGACATTCTATGCGTACCATTAACTTCAAAACTATGATCGTCAGCTGACACGTAATAGCCCGCCTTAAGCCCCGTCATAGCTTCGTATACTCTCACTACACGACCTGAGCGAACCGAAGTATCGCCAATCGCGTCCACATTCGATTCCTTTTTAACGCTATTAAGTTCTTTAAGCAGCGCTTGTGCAATCGGTTTTAGCTCTGCGTCTGACTTCTCGCTTTCATGTTGTTTTTCTTGCATACGTCCGTATTTTTTAATTGTTGCTGAATCAGATACCGTTACACCCTTCGCATCTTCTCCACTTTTTCCCGTGATTCGAATACTATTTCGCAAATCTTCGATTGACTCCGAATAATTGGCGCTAAGCAAGTTGTATTTATCAGCGATAATAAGTTCGACAGCTTGTTTCTTATATTCTCGCAAAGTTAGCTTGCCTAGTTCGTTGTCTAATAGAAATATCTTGCCGGTTTTCTTTCGAGTCTCTGTAAGCGCAATGGTTATCATGTCGTATAGAGTTTTGTCACGTAAAATTAACTTAGGTAAAACGTAGCCCGTATCGTCAATTTTTCCGACTGCAATTCCGTACTGTTTACATAATTCCTGCACAATCTGTGATGCTTTCTTTTTGCGAAATACTTTCGAATCGCTATTCTTAGTTAGATAAGCGTTATAGTCTCGGACAGACAGTTTCATCGAGCCGTCATTTGCGATGTCGTAAGTAAAGATAACGCCTCTAAAAAACTCCTTGCTGTTCTTGTGGCAACGAATTTCTAGCCCGTTTTCAATTCCGCTAACTAGTTTTGTTTCGCTATTGATTGTATTTTTCAGACTAATCTCGCAAGTCCTACCGCACTCAGCGACATTACCGCGCCATAAAACACTACTTGTAATCGGCGTTATATCGGTTGTCTTATTACCGGCATGTAACGTAATTTTAAGGCTCATTTCGGTATCACCAGCTTTTGTCCCGGATAAATCTTGTTCGGATTGCTACCTACAACCTTTTTATTCGCGTCGTAAATCTTGCGCCAACTACTGCCGTTACTATAGAATCTCTTCGCAATAAGCCATAAACTATCGCCTTTCTTAACCGTATAAGTAGACGACTTTTGCGCCGAACTAGTGCCCGTGCTTGCCAAAGGTCGTTTTGCGCCACTAGTATTGGGCTTTGCGCCCGTCTGAACCGTTTTGATTTCAACATCGCGATATTCTTTAAGTGACAACGTGTAATAAATGTCGCCTATCTCTCCGAACTTTTCAGCTTCGATACTGATATCGCGAATGGTTACACGCAGATTAACTCCGCCCGCTCCCGTAACGATGTAACGGAAAGGTACTCGACGATCTCGCCAACTTTCGAGCAAATCAACGCACTCTTGCGGACTAGGAAAGTCGCTATATTCGCAATAGACCGGATTATATGTCGCAGGGAAAAAAGATTCTATCGTAAACTCGCGCAAGCCTCGTCGCTTAATATTCGTTACTTCGCCTAAGCCCTCGACTTCAAAATCCTCATAAGAAAAAGGCGACTCATATGCGTTCGCCTCAGGATTAACGGGCAAGCGCAATTTTTCATCGCCTCTAGTAAGCCAATATTCGACTGTTGACATTATGCGCCTGCACCTCCGGCTAATTCGATTCTTCTTGCGATTGCATCTAGTAATCTATCCGCGTCTTGTTCCGTGTAGCCGGTGCCTTGAATGATAATATTGCCGAATTGATACGAGTTGCCTCCGGCGTTTCCTTGGCGGTATTCTTTGTTTTCCTCGGGTGTAAGTACGCGTTCACCTTTATGCAAACGAGCTACGTAATTGTTCTTTGGAACGTGAGACAGTCCGCCAGCATGTGATCCGTCAATAAATCCGCTTACTTTACTAACAGCACCGCTAATAGCGCCCCCGATTTTAGATACCCATGCAGGCGGCTTAAAGCTAGTAATGGCGTTTTTGAATGCTACGAATTTATCGTACAATCCTTTAAAATAGTCAGTGACGGGTTGAATTTTCTGTACAGCCCAATCATATATACCGCCGAATACTTCTTTCACCTTACTCCACAATTCGCCCGCTTTCACTTTCACTTTGTCCCAATTCTTATACAATAGAACGCCTGCAGCAATTAGTAATCCGATTGCCACCGCAACCCATGTAAATGGATTAGCTAACAAAGCCGTGTTTAACCCATAAGTAGCTAACTTCGCTAATAATGTTCCAGTTCGGTATGCAACCATAAGACCGTTAAAGAAACTTATCGCCGCACTTACGCTTGAAATTATCTTAAATGCCACTAATGCTCCTGTAATACCTACCACACCTGCGACAACAAGAGAAGAATTGTCTTTAATCCAAGCTAATCCCGTTTTCACTCCGTCAAATAGATCCTTAGCTAGCGCGACTCCCCCGACGTTTTGGAATGCCGTCCAAATACCTTCAACAGCGATTTTTGAATCGTTGAATACCGGCGCAAATGTATCTCGCATGTACGAACCAAAAGCTGATACTTTAGCGATAACCGCATCTGTATCTATTTTACTTAGCCAATCAGCCATCGATTTTAAACCGTTAATTACCGGCGTCAAAATAGGCGTCGCTAACTTTGCTTTTAAATCAGTCCAAGATTGCTTTAAGTTGCCGAGTTGATTCTCGTACGAATTCGATTCTCGCTTTGCTTGCCCGGTTGCTCCTGCCATTTTCTGCATAGCCTTAGCGTACTCTAAACGAGCCACTTGCTTGCCTGCCTCGTCAAGCTTCTTCCAATCTGCGCCTAAGTTTTTAGAAGCCCAGGACGCTAATTGTGTTTCGTTAGCGAATAAGCCGATTGACTCGCCGCCTTCATAGTTACCTTTAATAAAGGAATTTAAGGAGCTGCTGGCATCTTCATAGCTTTTATCGTAGAATGCCGCTGCGTCTGCTGTTAAAGTAACAGCTTCTTTCGCCTTCGACATTGCGGTCTTAGTGTCCATGCCGAGCCCTTTAAACATGGATGTCATTTGCGCAACAGAAGGTTTAATACGATTTGGCACCATTCCGAAATCTTTTCCGAGTGAATCAACGAGTTTCTGCGCATCACTTTCCATCGAACCAAATACCTGGTTGAATTGCGCGCTTACCGCTTGAGCTGTTGCCGCAGACTCTACCATGCTGACGCTTAAGTTTTTAATTGCGTCAAATGTAAAATAACCAACAACTGCGCCACCAAGTGTTTTTAGTGAAGATGCAAGACTTGACGTTTGTTTATCTGCGGTTTTTATATCATCTGTCATAGCCTTTGTTTGATTCGCAGCGCTTCGCATACCTTTAACAAAGTTGCTCGTATTGATTCGTAATTCTGCCGCTAAATTGTAAGCCAATCACACCTACCTCCTCTCTTGCTTTTTACGTTCTTTCTCTTCGAGTTCCATTTGGTACTCCATTGACGCGTACATAAAAGCACGGTGTCGTAGTTCTTTTTGATATATCTCATCTGGCGGTATGTGGTGGCGCTGAAATATTGCGTGTAATATCGAAGCTTCACCGCCCGCCTTAATTAGTTTTTTGCTTCTAGAACTTGCTTGTTAATGTCTTTAAATCCGCTAATATCCATGATTGTCTTTTGTAATTGCGCTATCTCGCCGGCAAGCAACGCTTTGTTTACGCAATCCTCAACCGTAGATACTCCGTGCTTTTTCAATAGTTCCGGATTGTTGAAATCAAGATTTTCGCAAGCTTTAGCGATAGCCATTGCGCTAAATTTATGCTCATCCAGCGTGTTACCGAATGATGCTTGTTTCGATAACTGCTCAATCTCTTCACCGTCTAGCGCTTTAATAACTAATGAAACGCCTAAACGATCAATTGGAACCTCTTTCGTAACTGATATTTCTGCTGTTAAAAAGGCTTGTAATGCGTCCATCTATAATCATCCTCTCGGTTAATTTTCAAATTTAAAAGCGAGCAACCCGAAGGCGCCCGCTATTATTAAGCTCGTTCAATCTTGTCTAGTAATTCATATCCGCTAAATGTAAAAGGAAGCTCGTCTTCAACAATAGAGTTGATTTCGAACTTCCCTAACGGAATCTGATCAAATTGTACGCCCTTCAAACGAATGCGCTCTGCTCCGAACGACTCGGGGTCTGCGAGTTTAAATATTAACTCTGTTACATATGGCTTGCCGTCATCGTCAGCGATTGAGCCGATTAACTGAACAAATTCCGAAGTAACTTTATACATCGAAATTGAACCCGTTCCGGTTAGACTAGTAACCTTATGTCCTACCCAACGTGTGCCTGAGCGTTGTATTTCTTCTTTATTAATCTCGACTATCGCCTCTGCTGACTTAACATTCATAATCCAATTTCCTTCATGCCACACTGTCCCATACGTTCCATTAATAACGCGAGTTGCATCTAATGCCATCTTTATTTCACCGTCCTATTAAACATAAATTGTTAAGAAAATACGTTCCATACTATCAATCTCGGTATACGCAATCGATAGAAATACTTTATCGCCAGTCGATGCATTTTCAGAATCGAGCGCAACAAATATGTCTGTAAGCACGTTGTTATCTTCGAGTGTCTCTAAGTACACTTTGATTGCGCTCATTAGAGCAATTCGTCCGTCTTCACTGTTGTCAATTTTGCCGATGTAGTGTGTGCGTGCTGTTTTTTCAATATCCGTAGCAACCGCTTGTCTTGCGCGAACTTTTCGAATCTTATCGCCCGATGTTGTCAATCCTTGCTCGATGATTACTTTCTCGCCATCATTCACAAGCACTAATGATCCGGCTTTTAGCGCCGAAGTAACTTCACTATTTCTAAGTCTTTTATTCACATCGTCGAGTTGTACCGACGTGTAAGTAACGGACTTATTAATAGGAGTTGCTGCGATTAATCCTGCGATATATGCCGCATACTGACCGCTTGAATACGTAACCCCATTACGCTCTCCGCCGACGATAAGATTTACAACGTAATCGTCCTTTAGCGAAGTAGAACGAGCATTACCCGCTGTAACATCCGCATCATTTGCCGCAGAACCGCCGGTTACAAATAAGAAATGTTTTTTCTCAGCTCTATTGCTAGTCACCCACGTTAATGTATTATCTTGCTCTGTTGTACTAATTTCGCCGTCGTAGACAAATACGTTGAACGGGCGCGTTTCAAAAGATTCGCGCATTTCCACATAATCATCTACCGCCGGTGTGCTAGGCAACGTATAAACGAGCACTTCTTTTGCGCCCCCTGCCAACGCTAATTTAATTGATGTAATATTAGCTGAGCCGAAAAGCTCTATAGCTTCGCCTTCCTTTTCAACGGTATAAAACTTTTTAGCTTCTGCTGTACCGCTTGTATATGTTTTCAACGGAATAGCAACTACACCGCGAGCTCCGCCGCTAATCTGCGTAATGGCTGCTCTAGTAAAGTTCGTGTATAAACCCGGTCGGTCTGGTAAGCTAGTTGGGTCCCATTGGTTGATCGCCATTCATTCATCACCCTTCCTATTTCAAATCCGTATTAACGGCTTGTATTTTTTCGTAAACTTCTTGTGTCCGCATTTCACGTAACGAGACTTCTAACATTCCGATGACTGCGAAAACGCCCGTTGTATCAGTCTTGAATGGTTTAGACCATGAAAAAGAGCCGATACGTAAGTACCGACTCGTTCCTCTAATCTGTATTAGTTGCTCATCATTTATCTTGTGTTCTATTTGCGCCATCTTCGTTATACAATCGAGAGAACTATCGCTGAAATAAACGAGTTGAATCGTGTGGTCAAGTCGATAACTTGCGTTTGTTTCAGTAGCGCTCTTACTTGTAACAAAATCTATGGTTAGCGTGTTCTTTGCGTATTGCTCAGGTATGTTTTGAAGCTTGAAAGAAACGGTGGGAAAAATGGCGTGAAGAAATTCACGCACGCTTTCAATTTCATTCTTAATATCCGCCAAACTACCACCCCGCTTTCTTTAACGCTTCTTCGACTTCTTCATCCAACCATTGCTGCCACTTTTGTTCGGAATTATCCGCCGCCTTATCTAAGAATTTCTTTTCTGCGCCTTTTAACCGCAACTGATTACCGCCTGCGTCTAACTCATGTATATAATAACCGTAGTTAAACCCGCCTTGTCTTGCATTAGCTGTCACGATAACCTTAGTTTCTGAGCCATTGCCTTCTACATCACCGCTAATTTGGTCGCGTAAATTTCTACTTTTCAAAGGAGCTAAATCGCGTGCTTCTTTAACCCAATCGTCTTTAATGTCGTCCATCGCCTGCCTAACGCCTTTTGACATAGCTTCTGGCGTTTGCCTTAACGCTGACTCAAAACGACTCATATCTAATTCGAATGATTTCGCCACTGCTTAGTCCCCCTCACGCATAAACCGTCGTCAAAACGGGCTTACCATTAATCATGCGAACAACTTCAATACGAATAGGCTCGCGCAAAATAGTGACGCCGAGCTCGTTTGTATATTCGATTTGGTCGCCGTATTTAATGTCAGCGAGTTTATTAAGCGTTATTTCCATGCCCGCAACTACCTCATTGCCGAGAGAATTTTGAACGACTTTAGACGATTCGTCGACACGACATTTTAGCGTAGAGGTACTGCTGCCTGTACTTTCGCCCCACTCGTCTAACTCGCCTTCACGCTTAATTGTTATCGTTTGTTTTAAAGGTAAGAGCGCCATTATCTCACCGACCTTCCGACGCGTCGTTTAGGCGTCAAGTCTATTCCGTTTAGCTCGCTGATTAAATCGACGGCAGTTTTCGGAATGAGTTGTTCTAATTCAGCGCTATCACCTGCGAATGAGAACGAAATCCCTTTAACAGAAAAACTATTAACGCCATAACGTTGCATCTTATAAGTATCGCTGAATACAATAGCGAGCACCGGCGCAAACTCGTACACGGCTGCGTCCGGTATCTCGTAATCTTTATATTTGCGTGAAAGTGTCGTGCTTGCTGCTGTTAAAATTCGTTGCTTCTTCGCTTCTTCAGCGTCCGCCCAATCGTCAATATCAATGACATTTTGCGCAATATATACGTCTGCATCCGAAATAGTTACCGCCATAAAATTTCCTCCTTATTTCGTGGAGGTTTTCTTAGCCGGCACCCTTTTCGGCTTTACCTCCGCTTTCTGAACTTTCTCTGAAACTACTTTTTCATTAGGCTTTCTGTGTCGTCTAAGTAGCATATTTATCACCTCACATATTAGGCTTTAGTAGTAAATTTAACTACTTTTGAATCGTCTTCGATCGCTGCAACGTAAAACTCATCTGCTGAGATTACAGTTGATTTAGCTAGAATATCTCGGTCAGATTCTACCTCAACATCACGTTTAAGATAGATTGCTAGAGCACCAGGTTTAACAATAAAGTTTGTGTAAGTTCCTCCTACATCCTCTTTAGGTACTTTTTTAGAAGCAAATACCTGACATCCAGCGATTTCACCAACAACGCCCGTCATATACGCATTCGGTACATTATCGATAAAGTTAGGATCTTTGCGAAGTGTGCCTTTTTGTAGTGGGTGAATAAATAGGATTTTTTGCTCATCGTCCTCTTCTTCAAACTTATCAACTGCGTCGACAATTGAGTTATACGAAATTACAGCGCTTGAAGCATCATGTGATAATGTTGCTGCTTTTAAAGCTGTTACACAATCCGCATCTACTTTTGACGCGATTGAATCTTCTAATTGACGTTTTGCTTCTCCGATAGGATCGCCATACCCTGCTAAAGCCGCTTTATCTGTAACCTCAACAGCTTTACCAGCTTGTTTGATTGTAGCTGTTTGTGTAGAAGTAGATAGAACAACAGTGCCCATAGCAACACCTTCTGTTAAATCTTCAGCGTCTCCAATGTATGCATATTTAGGGATTGTGATTGTGTCACCCGCTTGACCTGATAAAGTAGTATCGATACGCGCGATAGGTGAGAATTTAATCTTGCTTGGTAATCCAGCAGAAATCATGTCCGCCATTACTTGTGGGTTTACTAAGTTCGCTAATTTTGTTTGTGCCATAAATATAAACACTCCTTGTTTTTAATAGTTTTAGAAATTAAAAAAAGCAAGTAGGACAATACCTATTTGCTTAATCTTTTATATAGTTCGAGGTTAGTTCTAAATATTTCATCTCTTTCTCGGTAAGTCATAGCTTGGAATTGTTCTTTTGTAATACCTATAGTTGGATTTCCATTAGTCTGCGAACCGACGGGCTTTTGTTCTTTCTTCCCAAATAATCCTTTTGTTTCAGCTTTCGTAATCCAACTCAGTTTACCTTCAGTTGAAAGATTGTCAGGGATTAATTCATGAAGTTCTTTCGGAATACCCGCTAATTTCGTTGACAACATATCACCAACAACAGCCTCAAGCTCCTTATTGCGTAATTCGAGTGAATCATGAGTTAGTTTCATTGTTTCATATAACCCCTTAAACTCACCCGCTTCTTCTTGCGCTTTTGTTTCTGCCGCCTTTTGAGCTTGCGTAAATTCATCGAGTTTCGCTTGCACTTCTTTATATCGCGTGTTAATCTCGTCGAATCTACTTTTCGGAATCATATGTTCCGATTGTGTGTTCTCGTTATCACCTTGCGCCGCGTTATCCGTGTTTTCCGTCACGTCTGACGAATTATCAGCGCCATCACCTTCGGCAAAATATTGTAAATTTAATTTTAATAGATTGTTTTTATTCACTATTGTTCCTCCTTCGTGTTTTACGAGCTACGCCTCGAATTTTGCGACTTTTATTGACGTTCGCCAGGTCGAATGATTACACGTACCTTTCCGGCTTTCGCACGGCTGTAAGTTGGTGTTTACAACAAGGGTGCCATAACTCATTGCGTGGTATGTCGCCTACATACGTATAGTCGCCAGGTGCGTCGGGCGTTAGTTTCAATACTTTACCTTCCCATTTACCGCAAGCATCCTTCGCGCCATGTTTCGATACAACTCCGTAAAGTGCACCGCGTGAAACTCCTTCGTTAATAGTCGATTCTCGATGTGCTTCCATCATTTTCGTTCTGACTAATACTTCTACGTATTTCGAAGGTCGCCATCTTCTGCCCGCTGCGTCAATAATTGCGCTATTCAGTGAGTCGCCTAGTTGTTTTCTTAACTCCGCCGTAATATCGCGCTTTAACGTCTGAGTACCGTTTATGCCTTGCGTTAAATTCGAACGTAAAACCTCTGCGCTAACTTTACGTACTGTGGCTCGGACTTTCTTGTCCACGTTTTGTGTAACTGCTAATAAATCTGCCTGCGTGTCGGCAACGGCTGCCTTCACGAACTCCTTATTAATGCGGTTAAACTTAAAGATGTCCTCCGCTTCTGCGACAGTTTTAACGACACCTAATGAAATAATGGTGCTGATAATTCCGTCCTTTACGGCTTTTTCTATACATTCGGAAGCCCAAACACTTGCGGTAGAGTCTAAACCTTCTAGAATTTCAGCGATAGATTTTAAGGTTGCTAATTGATTTGCGCGTGTGAAATTATCTAGGTCAACTCGTTCTAGTTCACGCATTATTTTATCGATAGCTTTTTCGTACAATTTCACAAGCTGAGCAACGTCATAGTCATAGTTTGGTGTAGGTGGCTGCGTCATTCATCATCGCCACCGTTTTCTGTATTAAATACGTTAGAATCAACGAATCCTTGCGCCTTTTCTTCTGCTTCAATACGAGCCAATTCAATGCGCGCCTGCTCTTCTGTATAGCCGTGAACTTCCATTATTGCGCTTAACTGTGATTGAGTAGCCTTTCCGCCCGTTCTAATAGACGTGATGTTAGCAGTTTCTAACTCGTCATTAGGTAAACCATCTTGGAACTTGATTTTCGGAATTGTTACTTCATAGTTAGGCTTTGTTTCAGCATTCACATGCTCTAACTTTTGCGCAATGGTTAATACGTATTTCAATGCTTTGTCGTAATACTGACGCTTTCTATTAATCTTTGCTAATAGCGAGTTCATACGCCACTTAATAGC
The DNA here is from genome assembly GCF_000321185.1 of Bacillus sp. AP8. Classification (NCBI taxonomy): domain Bacteria; kingdom Bacillati; phylum Bacillota; class Bacilli; order Caryophanales; family Bacillaceae; genus Bacillus; species Bacillus sp. AP8. The sequence continues at coordinate 380,274 of NZ_CAPG01000027.1, read as the reverse complement.
AAATCCTGATGAGCCGGACGTACCACTATCGGTTTTACCTAGAGCTACTGGCGGTAACTCAGACACGATAAGTAGATGATCGAGCAATACGTCTAATTCACGGAAAGCCGCGTCTAGCTGACCGTTCCATGTAATGTATTGAGGAATAACTTCATTTTTACTTTCTACTTCAAATATCTTGTCACGTCCAACGTGGAATATCGGTTCGCCTCGTTCGTCCTCTATTAATGAGCCTTGAGGTACAGCCATCGCTGGGTCACTATGTTTATCAAGAATCTCAGCTATTTTTGCTAAACGGTTATCTATCTCAGCGAAAATTGTTTCATTCTCGCTAATATCATCAATTCCTTGCCAATCATCGTCTGTAGAAAAGTTTGGAACGTGGACAATTAATGGCTCGTTTATTCCCGTAAGTACTGTTTCTTTCTCAGTCTGTAATTTTCTAATAATCTTCCAATCAGTTACTGCATTCTCAAATGATGAATGATGAAACGGCTCTATCTCGTAACTTGAATACTCAATGCGTCCTGGATAATGCGATTCTACATTTAACACCCATTTCTCATCGCCGGTACCTTCAACAACCACCGGCACAGCAATGTGATACGCATAAATTGTAGTACTATCGCCCGGTAAAGTTTCCGGGAAAACATACTCTGCTTTTTGCGACTCAATAAAAACACGGTACGGATCAACTTCTTCAGGCTCTAATCCTCCGAATTTCTGCCCCCACCGAATTTTAAAGAAAGAATCGCCCCTATAAGCGTTTGAAAATGACGATTCGTAATTCGTAATGTGTAAATCATTCTCTTCGACTAGTCTTTCTATCGCTTTTTGTTCAGTTGAAGCGTCGTCTTTACCTGCGCTATAAACGGGTGTCTCACCAAATAAGAAGTCCGCAGATTTTTTGCATATAATACCGGGCAAGTTCGAAGCTATTAATACAATCTTTTTATGTGGATCCGATAAATTATCTGTAGGAAAAACCGTCCAATGTTTCCCCATTGCGATAAGTTTATTCTTTCTGTATCTCTCAACGCGTTCACGATGTTCCTCAGGCGGAAAATAATCGCCTACGTTAAATAAACTCAAGTGCTACACCTCCGTTATTACAAGCCGCGTGGCTTATATCTAAATGTTTTACGTGGTCTACCTCCGCCACCAATAACGCTGACAACTCCGGCAGTTGCGTCAGCTAAATCGTCATGCCTTCCGCCAGGAAATTGTTCGAGCTGTTCGATTAATAAACCTTGTCGTTTTTGGAAACGCAAAAAGCCGTTTTCACACATCGGCTCTAGCGCTTCAATACGCTTTTCTTTATTTGCTCCGTGATGTGCAATCGGCTTTAATTTCGTACTATAAACTTTTTCTTTAGCTAATCTGTCGCGCAATTGTCTGTAGAAGTCATGACCTGCGCCAATCGTTTCAACAGCGAAAATTTTATGCTCATACTCTTTAATTTTATCTACTGCGACATTAAGCGCTTCGTGTGCCGGACATTTCTTCGCCCATGCGTCTATAATATAAATTACGCCAGTCATTCGGTTTCTAGCGATAGTTACTATAGCGTTATAATCTGAGCGCGAACTTTTGCCCATTGCTACGTCCCAAAACGCGTAAAAATCCAATGGCATTTGTCGACCGTACTCATCCAACAAATCAGATTCGCTGAAGTATTGAAATGTATTAGGATTGAATATTTGCGACTCTTCGTCTCTCGGCTCGTTTTGGTACTCGGTGTTAAACGCCTTCGAACCGTTGGCCCACTTCCAAGTCATTAAGCGCCAAATTGGCTGCACCTCTTCCCATAGTACGATTGCACCTTCGTCCATAAGCTCGCGATTCGCTTCGTAAAATTCACGCGCTTTGGCTTCGCGCTCGTTGACAGCTATTTGGTCGCTTTGGTAAATCGACTTACATTCGTCCCATAAGTCCATGCGTAAAGGGTCTTCGATGATAGCTCGATATTTCTTCGACTTAAAGTCCGCACGATTATGAAGCAAATCGTTTAGTAAACTATCTTCATGCACTACCGTTCCCATTATGATAAATGCCGTACGTTTACCTTTTGGGTCGCCGAGTGGCATTACTGTTTGACTGAACCAATCGCGCAATTTCTCTCGCAACTCTTTCGTAGCTGCGTTCGTTTTTATATCCTCTAAGTCATCACCGATAATTAAGTCCGGTCGCGTACCGTTCCAATTTCGACCACGTAGCGCTTGACCTGTCGATGCCGCTTGAACGAGTGTTAACAGCTTCGGCGGTAAGTCGGCGCCCTGATCTTCCCAGGCGATAAACTCGGAGCTATTATCTTTCGGATTAATCTGTTGTTTTGGCGAAAGTAATGGCCCGAAATCTTCTCGGAGCTTCGTGTTCGTCTTCAACTGCCCCGCAATCCATTCCAAGTTTGGTACCGAAACTGAGGGCGTTTCAGATATGATGATAATGTATTTACGTTTGCGATAAACTACCTCACGCAGTGGAGTTGCTTTACTTAGATACGAACTTTTTCCGTGTGAACGTGGCGCAGCTTCAACTAGTTTTTCGTTAGTATTTACGTTTGATACTTCGTCAATATCTGAACATATCTCTCGGTGGAACTGTGCTGCGTCGCTTACATCTGCTAAGTCGAAACCGTCCCAATTTCCTGCGTTGCCTTCGTTTCTTACTTCTGAAAAATATTCATGCGAGAAATAGAGTAGGTCAACTTCCGCGCGGTGAATTCGTCTTAAGCGTTCGAGCTCGTCGATATTTAGCGCAAGTTCTTCGTACTCTTCGGGCGCCAATGATCCGGCTTGTTCTTGTTTTACCATCTCGTCAACTAATTCCGTAAGTGTGTCAATAAGCTCGCCACGCTCTGCTCGTCCGAGCCATCTACTGTTAACCCATGCGATAGTGACCTCCCCCTTTCCAATTTTATGTATTTTACGTTTGACAATCGTTTCCAATAGCGTTATTATTAATTTAACATATTGAAAATTAAGATAAATTCGTTATAGGAGTTGTTCGTATGAATACCGTTGAACCAATCCGCGACACACGTCATATTAGCGCAATGAAAAAAGCCCTTCACGGGCGCGATTTACTGCTTTTCACTTACGGAATTAATTCCGGCTTGCGTATTAGCGATATCCTGACGTTAAAAGTCGGCGACATTCGCAACAAAGACTCAATCGTCGTACAAGAAACAAAAACTCGCAAGCCTAAACGCTTTATATTCAACGACACTATTAAAAAAGCCGTTGCGGATTTAATACCGGCAACTGCTAGCGACGATGAGTACGTATTTAAGTCGCGTAAAGGCAACAACAAGCCGATCAGCCGTGTCGCAGCCTACCAAGTACTTAACGCCGCAGCCGAACGCGCTGGCATTGCCGACAAAATTGGCGCAATTGGTACTCATACGCTCCGCAAAACATTCGGCTATCACGCGTATAAAAAAGGCGTTGATATTGCGCTGCTGCAGTCGATTTTCAACCATTCTGCGCAATCTATTACGCTTAAATACATCGGTATTAACCAAGATAGTATCGACGAAGTATATGCGAATATTAACCTTTAAGGCGCCCTTTATGTGGCGCTTATTTTTTGCGTTGAAATAGCGCTTATTGGCGTTGCTAATACGAATACACTCGGAGTTGATTAAAACGTCTCTCAGCCTTTAATTTCCCGCCTAAAACCTACGTTTAGTTTGCGAATAAGCTCCGTAAGTAGCGAGTGCATTAATTAGGAGTACCGCGAACCATAGAGCGAATATAATACCTCCCACAATTCCGTAACTAATTGACGTGTCGGCTACCGTATTTATGACCCAAACGATACCTAACGCAATACCTTCGTAAATTGCTAAATATAAAATAAACGTTAAGATTACTGCTATAATTATACCAATCATCAATATCGCTCCCTTTTCGAAAGTTAAATTTGATTCGCGGATTTAAAACGCACTAGATGTAGCGTTTTTGATGGGGCGCCCCCCTTTGCCGGGGTTCGCGATGTATACGCTATTCTATCGACTGCATAACGAATTTAACAGTATCACATTGTGTTAAGTTCACCATTCGCCACGAACAGCGCTGTTACAACGCTCAAGCTACCTCGGCATATTATCGAATGACTAGCGCAATTATACATCGTTATAGATGCCGTCATATCAACGTTTGCATGTCCGCCAATGATTAGCGATAATGTATAAGATAATGCATAACGATAACTACCCGTCTGAAAAGTTCGAGGGGTCACGCGCCAGGCAGGCGCAACCGATGTAATAGTCGTCATTCACAACGTTTCACATTCCGCTGCACCTATTTCCTTCATATTATATGTGCGCAACTTTACTCGCTTGTGGAATCGCCCTTATAACGTGCAATCTTCGCCTTAATATCCTCGATCGACTGTCCGTCACTATTCCCGCTGCTAACCTCGACTCTATCCGTCAGCATGTCGTTAGCCTGCAACAACGTTTTAAATAGCGCTGCGTTACCGTCCTTGATAATGTGATTCGGAATTGATTCCATTATCTCCGGCAACCTATCGACTGTTTTACGCATGATTTCACGCTTCAGCTCTCGTTCGAACAATGGGTCTTTGCGCCAATTATCAATAGTATTAACGTGGACGCCGCATTCGTCTGCGATTTGCTTAAACGTAAGACCGCCTTTCTTAGGTTGCGCTAAGTATTTAATAGCGATCCAATGTTCGGTGCCAAGTGTTTTAAGTGCCATCGTTCATTCCTCCTAACCCTACGTATCAAAATGACCCGTAGGTGTATATTTCATATCTTTTATCTCATAATCATTTGCGATAATATAACATAGATACAACGAGCGAGTTTACGAGCGAAGTTGTAATTGTATATTTATTTAAGTAAGTTTATTTACGTATATTTATTTAACGTATCAAAATGACCTACCCCTACGTATCAATTTGACCTCACCCTACGTATCAAAATGAACTGACCTCTACCAATCGAAGTCATCAACGGCCACTTGCGCAACCTCTTTCGGCTTTTTGGCGCTGTCCTTTAATCGTTGCCTATCGCTAGCTTCACGACCTTTTATACTAGCTACACGCTGTTCCATATGCGCCACTACTTCAGGAAACTTTGCGACAAGCTCCTCGATTGTTGTTACGGGCTTCTTTACGATGTAAACATTGTTACTAGCTACGTCAGACCCGCGCACGTCTAATAGGTCCAGCTCCTTCAATTTCGCGATGCTTCTCTTAACCGTCGACTCACCGAGTCCTGACTCAATCGCAAGTTGACTAATCGTTGGAAATGCGTAGCCTTGATCCGGATTCCAGTAGTCGAATAGAAGCTCGTAAATCAAGCGTTCATTTCCACTAAATTTCGGGTGTTGCGTATAAACACGCTTAAGACTGTTTAGTCCTGGCGAGTAGTATTCGGTTATTTGAAAAGGGTATCTTTCGTTATTCATTCATATTCCTCCATTTATAAGGGTTTAAATTAACGTCAATCTACTTAAATTAATCGGGCTTACTTTTTGCCCATTCATCTAACACCGCATGCAATTCATCAGTTCGCTTGTACAGCCAAAACTTGCGCATTGTATTCTCGTTAAGTCCGGCGCAAATATATCGAAATCCCTTCGCTTTTATAAAGGTTTGAAGTTTAATAGAGTAGCAATAATAAAATTCATTCATTCCGCGTCGCTCCCTTGTTTTAAATTAACTGCGCGCCATACACACACCGCCTAAAATCGCGTAGTTTGACGCGCCGTGCTTCCTTACTTCCTCTTATGCCATACATTCGGTATTTTTGCGTTTCCACATCGTCAATGAATCGTCTGCTCCGTCCGCCTCAATTTCGGAAACTGTTAGTCGTGGGTTGGCGAAGCACCAGTAGTAGAAGGCTCGATATTCGTCGACTGTTAAGCCGCATCGGTCCGCCAAGAACGTTATTAATCTATTAAACTTCGGCTTATCGATGTCTTTGCGTCCCTTCGCCCATTCGAACAAGTTTGACGCTGATTTTGAGCAATTTAACGATCCATCCATCGGATAACAATTCCATTCCACGGTCCCTGCGTGACCTATCGCAATTGGTATCGCATGTTCCAGATGCAAGTCCTCTGTTTCACCCGTTAACGCGCAAGCATCGTCAAAGTAACCAAGCGCTGACTTCCACTGCTCGTCCGATAAATCGCCAGGCAAAGCCGCCTCTTTTGCGCGTCTATTGTGACCGTAAGTTTTATACCTTTCCGGGTCTTTTGCGACAGCTATGTGCATAGTTACTCTTACACAGCTACGACATTCCGTTCCTAGACCGTCAGCAGCTCCGGATTGCTCGTAATAATCAGCACGATCGCGCCATTGTTCGCAGCTTGGACAGACCTTCCGTATGCAAACGCCGTGCTCATCGTACTCACGCTCAGCTTTCGGTTTGATTGGACGTTTTTGTTCGCCGTACACATTCTCGCCCCTACTATTAGCTGCCTTTCTGTTGCGCTCACATGCCTTGCAGTATGATCGTTTCTTTGCGAACCCCTTCGAACATCTATTAAAACTATCTATCGGCAACATTTCACCGCACAGCCCTCCGCAACGTTTCGCCACAACTTCGCCAGCCTCGTCCAATAAGTGCTCACATTTACGCGTTTTTGGAATGTGAATAAGCTCCGTTCCCATTTCGTCGTACCAGTTACCGTCTCTACTTTGAATTAGATTCATTTAAATTACCTCCTAAATTTTGGACAACGCAAAAAAAGCCACGAAAAAAAAATTCCGTGACTCTGCGTATTTACTATTGAATTGCGGTATGATATATTAGATATTGGATAAGTTTGTACTCGAAAATCAGATGGACAAAAAAATAAAAAAAGCATTCTCGGCGCTTATATAACGGACTAATTAGCCTTTTGGGTAGTACGTGATAAAAAAACTTCTTTCGGCGTCTATATAGCAGACTAAACGCTCATTTGTGACCATCCACTATAAGATAAAATATAATTACCTCTTTCGGCGTCTATATAGGTAACTAAACACACAAAAGTTCGGCTATTAACGCTAACTTTTCGTTAAATATTCGTGTAAATTCCCCTTCATAATACATAGATACAAAACGCGAACTTTTAGAAGTAATTACATTTTAACTTTCTCGCAAATCATACGCCATCCCGTTAGCATTAAGCGACATTACCTTGTATTCCTTCGGCTCATACTGAAGTTCACGCTGAACCTCTCCTTTCACGCCATAAACTAGGCAAGGCTGCGTTCTCTTAAACTCCTTGTGCGCTTCCATTCGCGCCATTAACTCCGGCGTCATCTCCGTTGAACGTAACGACTTTGGCTCGGTTTTTCTATCGCGCTCAATCTCATCCTCTATTCGCTCAATCTCCGTCAAAATCACGTCGTAAACCTTATATAATACGCTCGATTCTAGTACCGCAACCTTACCGCCGAGGAACGCACTAAAACCTCTCGTAGCCTTCGAATCACCGGCAAAAACGTCATAGATACGGTCGGTAATATCTTCGCCATGCCAGCGTTCCTGCCTACGAATCCATTCCGATAATTGCGCGTTCTGTTCCGCCAGGTTTTCGTCTGATTCTGCGATAGCCACAAACTCTCGTAAACTAGTTAAACTCTCCTTCAACGTGAAGGTACGTCTGCTCAACTTCGACTCTGGACGCTCTCCCCACGCTTTCAATGTGCGCTCTTTGATTCGCTTCTTCATGCGGTCAAGGTCGCGTGGCTGCATTCCGACTATTTCAGCGAAGTCGCGCTCTTCTACATAATCGCTATCCTTTGCGAACAACACGCTCGTCATATCGTCGAGGAACTCGTTTTGGCGCGCGGTCAGAAAATTATGCCTCTCAGCGCGAAACCAGGCGAGAAACGGCGTCGGCTCATAGCCTGACTTGCTTGCGAAAAATGACTCGGTTGCATCGTCGCCTATCGTGCCACTAATTTCGCCATTTTCGTCGTAGATTGGACGGTCGATAGACTCGAAGTTAATTGTTACTAGCGTTTTGCCGCCGGTTGCCGGATCATAGAGGCGTTTAGTGTACGGATTAGCTAACGCTGGTAGTTCGTGTTCCAGGCGCTTACATATCGTTAAGACTGCGCGATTTAGGTTGAGCGTGTCAGTGCCGTCGATAACTTCGGACCATGTAGCACCTTCCGCCAATTTAAAGCTGTTTAGCGCTTCCCACGAAATAGAAAAAGACGAGCCAATTAGCTCACCTTCGTCGAATGAATCGTATTGCGCAAGTGAAGAAACAAGTCCGAGTACCGTGCGCTTGATTTTCGGATGCTTCGGAATATAGTTGCCGTTTTGATTTTCGAATAGTACCTCGGTTAATAACGCAGTGATTTCGTTCATTTACATCGCTCCATTTCAATTAAATTTAGGCAATAAAAAAAGAGCTCCCGTATAATCGGAAACTCTGAAAAAATACTCTACATATATAAGGCGGACATTTCGGCATTTTGTACCACTATAAATTAAAATTTACGAAAATAAGCCCCTTCCATAAGTTAATACGTAACGTTTCGCGCAAAAGTAAGCAACTATTTCTTAACCTTCCTATTATAATTTCGCAGATAAAACGCCCACCAAATTAAATTATTTCCTCATTATATAAACCGTACTAAGCGTAAAATAACAAGCCTTCTCCCTACTTTATACGCGACTGCCGTATATAAAGTAAGCCGTACTAACTACTGAAAGTAAGCTTAACTCAGGCATAATACGTCTTTCTCAGTTCTTGTGTGTGTAAAAGCAAAAAAAAGGTATGGTTAACCCTCAATTAAAACTGTATTAGTACTTTTAAACAATCTGTATTACTCTGATTCTAAATAAATCAAAATACAATATAACAACACATTCCGACTCCTATCGTGTCGGTATCTCTTAAATATTACACAAATATATTCAAACCACTTCTTGCGCCAATAAACTATTAAAATCTTACAGCCTATATTTAATCCCCTATTATCGCAATGCTTTTAAAAGATATTAAGTTATTTTATTTAAAATAGTACCAACAAGGGTGATTTTCCCGAAGTTGGAATGTCTTGAATTTAAGATTTTCACGTAATCTTTTAAGTACTTAAGATCTTAAATCTTTTAAAGAACTTAAAATCTTTAAAAATAACAGAACTAACAAACTATGTCAAGAACTATTTTGTCATTTAAAAATATTTTTATTTTAGGGGGACTTTATAAGCGTCAAAATGCCTTTCCAACCGTTTTAAACTACTCTTACAGGGTTAAATCTGGATAACGCAAAGCTTTTCCGCGTACGGGAGTAGCTTTTTTCGTTTCCTCACCTTAAGCTGGGGAACAAAAAAGGTGCGAACGTATGCGGAAAAGCCTTTGCACTTTAATAAAGGGGCTTGGAACGTAGGCGTAAGCCGTAGAGAACAACCCCTAACCGAGCACTTTATAACAAGACCTTAACGCTTTTACACACTCCGCCACCAACCGGAGGATATCTCGTATGGTTTTTCCTTGGATTTCGCTTGATTTTAGCGTTTTTAAGTCCTTCCGAGGGTAAAGACCGCCGAAAGCACTTAAAACGTCTAAAACTATGGAATTTTGATGGGGTTTTGTAAGACGCATATTTAACTCAGTAATGCTCGTATGGACGATCTACGTATATAGATACGTTTTAAGCGTAAAATTACGTAAAATCAGCGACGATAAACCACTTCGAATGGTAACACCGCCCAAACGATTAAAACGCCTAAATCCCCGTGATTTTACAAGAATTTACGTGGCGGCTATTTCAAGGGGTTAGACCGCGGTTCAAATCCAGCGTTGCGGAAGCTTACTGTACCAGTCAAATAAAAATAATCATTAGTACAGCTTCGGACATGGTTGCGATTTGGTAGAGTGCTTTTATTCCGAGCTTCCGATGCCCCGAGGCACCGAGTTCTTCGGACGACATCGTCCGTTTTTCTCCAAGCTCTCCCTAACTGTCATTTCATCGACCGTCTTTGTTGCGCCAGTTGACGGAATTGTGTGCGGTTGCTCGCGTTGCTCGGGCGGTAGTTGTGCAATCTCATACAATGCTTTCAGTCCTAAATCACGTCCCGAGACGCGTTTTGTTCCGAATTCTTCAAAAACTCGGACGTATCTTCTAGCATAATCCTGGGTCATCCCAATACTCTCACACCACTTCGACCACTCACCGTGCGCCAAGTCGTTTTCCTTTACGTGTTTCAATCTACGACCTATCTCAAAAATTGCTTCGCCTGCTACTCGTTGATAAGCGTTAATTTCCGCTGTTAGTACATTTAAATCCGATGATAGAACACCACCTCGCTTTGCTTCGATTTCCATTTCGTTCACCTCTCCGTTTAATTAGGCAATCCAATCGCTACAAAATCGGTTGCGGTCTTGCGGAATCCGCAAGAGCAATGTCCGCAGGCTTGACGCCCTTCTCACGTAACTCTTTTACTTGTTCACGGCGCTTAGCAACTTCGGCGGATGAGGGTTGCTTCGAAGAATACTCTTTACCGTCGTCCCCTTCAATTTTTTCAACCGTAACATTTGTTACGGTTGAATATTCCTCACACCACCTCTTGACAGTCATGTGACTTACCCCTAACCAATCGGAAATTTGCCTTTGTGAGCGCCCTTCCTTCCGCAATTCAATCGCCTTAGCGATCTTTTCTTCGCGACTAATCTCACGAGTTATCACGTTATTCTTATGTGCAAATTCTAGCTTTTCTTCTTCGGTAAGCCCGTGATGTACCTTAATATCGACTGTACCTATTCCAGCTTGTTTCGCGAGGATTTCATGTATTCTTCCTCTATCTCTAAGGTGTTCCAAATCTGGAACCCCTTTTTCAATACCGCCCTTACCTCCATCTACCATACGCTGTCTAGCCATACGCTTTTCTTCCTCGTAATACAATCGAATGACAATCGCCGCTTTCTGTCCCGGTTTTAAATCGTCGCGACTAAGTTTTGTTTCTGCAATGTAGTTTCAGCTAATTCAGTTATGCCATTTTGTCCTAACTCTTTTCAGTTTCTCTAATTGTTTCTGCAATGTCGGAAACAGATTTTGCATTAGTTCCATTTTGTCCTTTTTGGTCATGTTGATTACTTCCATTTCCTTGTTTAACACCCCAATATTCCTTTAGAAATTGCGCTATCCTTGCTTTCTTAATCGGATCAGTTTCAGCTTGTCCACGACGCTCTACATCTACTATAGGTAAGGTTCGCTATGAACCTAGCAAATTACGTCAGAATCTCGCACGAATAGCCTCCTAAACAGCGTTGCCTATACTTTATAATCGAATCAGCCAGGACGCCTAAAACCTTGCAAAAATTAAGGATTTTGTATCGACTGTCTCCGGCGTCCACAACCACCTTATCCTTGTCTATATTATCGCTATATCTTTTATATAAAGACATTTGCGCCAAGTATTATAGAGATACCAACAAGCACGAATGTGCGAAGTTGGAAGGTTTTGACCTTGTACTCTCGTAATCTTTTGTTGGTATCTTTACGTTGGTATGTTTAACTTGGTATGTTTAGAACGGCATCTAATGGCTGTTAGCTAACCTGCCTCTAATGCCCGTTTGCTAACCGACCTCTAATGCCTTTTACGCGCTATAAACAGAAACATCAGGCACAACTTTCTCCCCGTCCTCACTTACTAAATACCCATCATCCGTTACCTTTGGACAAAATGACGGATAATACCGCTTCCCATTCCATGTTCTCTTTTGACGGATCAATCCGTTAGCCTCTAATATTTTCGCCAAATGTTTAATCCTTTTTTCCGCAACACCTAAATCGCTGCTAATCTTCTCAACCGATGGGAAGCTGGCGCCAAAACGCTCGTTAGGCGTCCCGTCTTTACGCGTGTGAGTGCCGTCTACATACGATAATATGTAAAAGTATAGTGCGATAATATCACGAATCTGCGGACGGCGTTGCTTACGTTGAAATTGCGCGTCATGTTCGGCAATTATCCGTGGAAATACCTTGCGCATAAGGTCGAGGTTGAACATTTCATAGTTTTTCGTGGCTAATAGTGCCGATTTATCGTTTGGTAATGGTTTTGTCCCATCCAAAAGCAGTACCCCTCCCCAAATATAGTAAAACTTATCTAATAATTCTAATTTTATCATAAATTAGTTGCGAACGCACGTTCCTAATGCTATAGTTGAGTTACACAAAAGGCGAAGCAGTTGGCGCTACTTCACCTTCATATTTATCTAATTATCTATTAGACTAGCGAGCACTTCTTCCGCTGTTAGAGTCGTATTGAGTTGTTGGCGCAACTCGTACCCTTTATGCTCAGCGCGGTTGTAGTGCTCTTTTATTTTGGGCGTTTCTTGCTTTAATAAATTGTAAATCGCTTGCACCTTCACAAATTCATCTTTTATGATCCGGCGCTCCTGCAATGTGCGTTTTAACCTTTGCGCTAATTCCAAGCCTACAACTTCATTCAATTCCGCTTTCTCTACGTCGTGGTAAATTACGCTTATCTTTTTATCATAAACGGACTGTAAACTGCTAAGTCGGTCATATGCCGTTTTGATTTCCTCGAACAATTCGTTATATCGCTGAAAATAACCTTGCGCTAGACTCATGCGCTCGCCACCGCCTTAACGTTATCGAATAATTGCTCAGCAACTTCCGCCTTGAGCTCGCGGCACGCCACAGTCAGACGAGTATTGATACCTGGAAATAGCTCCTTTAAACGATCGGGCGAAACATTAACGAAATGGTTATCGTCGCCCCCTGCGATACGAATATTAAACCATCCTACAATTGTGCGAGTTACCTTGACTTGTACATCCACCTTGCTTCCATTTGCATTAAACCAAATTAACATGTTAAACCACCTCCCGCTACCATTTCTAAAATCAATTTACTATCACCATCGGCGTAATCTCTACTATTTACATCCAGGTCAACTAGAACAAAACCATCGACCGGTAATATCTCCGCGTCATAGATGCTAATACCTTCGTGAGACACTAACACCTTACCGTTTTCTAAAAGTACACCATCAACAATGTCGCTCGGATATGTTACCCCTTCATATCGGAAAATTACAGTTACCATTTTGCGCTGAACCTTTTTACGTTCGATTATCATTTTTAATTCCTCCTCGTTAATATATACTATAGTGTGCTTTTTATGTACTGTGGTGTTAATTACATAATACACACTGCAGTGTGCAAAGTCAACACTAATGTTGATATTTTTTACATTAAAACATATAATTAAATTATTAGGAGGTATTCCAATGATTAAAGTACATTTATCTCGCATAATGGGCGAAAGAAAGCTTAAAATTAGCGATGTTGCTAATCTTACCGGGTTGCATAGAAATGGAATAACGAAGTTATATAAAGAAGAAACAGACGGAATAAAGTTCGATACTTTAGAAAAAATATGCACTGCGTTAGATTGTAAAATCGAAGATTTGTTAGAAATTAAGAAAGAAGGCGACCAATAATACGGCGCCTTTTTGTTTTGACTTCGTAAGATTGCGGAATAAAGACCTGCTTCATTGATGATTGTTACTTTCCGTAGTCCACCAACGGTGTATACATTAGATACACCCTTTTCATCTTCATCACTTTGTGGAATAAGACTAGCAACTCGATCAGATTCCTCTATTACCTCTTTTACTTTTTCGATTGTGGATTCGGCCGGCTCAGATGGAAGTTCTTCGGGGGATTCATCTGCTTTCATTTGTGCATGTGATTTTCCTATGGAATATGCCCCATCAAAAACAAGTCTGTATAAATCAGGTCTTTTACGTCTTACTTCCATAAGTCGCGCCATAGAACCTCCGCCGATGCCCGCTTTCTTAGCTAAAATGTTCTGCTTACTACCTTTCTCAACCCTATCACCATTTGGTGTTAGGGTCTTTCCTAGCAACATCCTCGATTTCGCTTGCGCAGCTTCACATTCTTCATATAAGTTAAGAACGATACATGCGCGCTGACCTTTCGATAAATCATCTCTACTAAGTTTCGTTTCTGCAATATAGTTTGGAATTTCATCTTCCGCTATATCCTCAACAATTACGCGAATACCTTCAATTCCTAATTCTTTCGCTGCTTTGAGACGATGTTTTCCGTCAATAACTCGAAAACCTTTCGTAACTACTAACGGTTGCAAGATACCTTCTTTTGCTATACCAGCTACAAATACCGACCATTTCTTCTTAGACATCATTGGCGAAAAGTCCGTCTGTTTACTGTGTACAGTTAATTGACTTGTTGCCACTTCGATTACTTGAGCGAAATCACCTCGCTTCATTTCTACCAATTCCAATCCGTTCACCTCTCCTTAAATTTCTGTAAGTAATATATCCGTTTGTGTAGATTTCTGCGTAAAATTTTTAGCGTTTTGTTGCCTCTCACTATATACGTCGCGCCAGCTTTTAATTTCGCACAACTTTTCGTAAATTTTTTTCGCCTTACACTAGATAATAAGCCTAGTACAATAATGTCGCGCACTTTATGCGAAACTTTTTTACAGAAAAAAAATAAACACTACCCAACCGAGTAGTGTTACACACGATTATAAAGCTTTCGCAATCTCAACGAGCAAATCCATCAATATAGGTAGCATCTGTATGAGTATATACCCTACGCCCGCCTTCTGAATCATTCCTAATCCGCGATCGCTGTTCCCAATCATAACGTATAGCCCACCGCCTAACATCATCGTAAGACCTATCGGATAGCTGAGACTTTGCACAAGTTGTATTAACGGATCAAATGCGTTTACAACCTTTTGAGTTATCGCACCATTAACTGCGCCAGCTGCTGCGAAAGTTGGATCGCCAAAGCCTATTGATAGAAGTATTGCGCCAGTAACTATGATTAGTTTTGTCGCTTGTTTTCGCGATAGTTGGAAATGCGACGACGTTGTTACATTAAGACATTTCGTCGAAGGGTGTGGAAAATTTTCCTTACCTTCTTTCCGCCCCATAAACTCCTTAAAATCGATAACCTCTGTTTTATACCTCCCAAACATGCGACCGCCCCCTTAGATGATAAAATCTTTCGATAAAAATACACGAGCCTGCATCCCATCGCACAACTTTTCTAATTGTTGCTTACGATAATGTGTCTCAGTAACCCACAAGAACGCTGGCGGCTGTTTAAATACGCCAAGCTCTAATAATCGTTTATAACGCTTAATCTTATCTCGATTCTCTGTCATCATTTGAGTACGATCTATTTCAACGATACACATTACGCCGTCCTTATTGAATATTGCGTCAGCTACAATTGATACTTCGCCAGGTACTTCGAGCTTCATTTCATTTCGCCAACTTGAAGGTTGATTATATGCGATGAATAAAGCATTGCGACGCAAATAGTGCTCGACTTGCAAGGTCTTTTTAAATACGCGCTCACACCCGATCATTGAACGTCCTTCTGCGTTTAAATAATAAATATTCTCGTGTAGCCTCATAACGTTTAAGTATTGCGCCATATTCTTTAGGACGCGATTCGTATTGCGGACACCTCCGAGCCGATGTAAAGCGCTCAATTGACTGCGACTAAGATAGCCTAGTTTCCGTAATGATAAGAGAATCTGTTCTTCTCGTTGTTGTTTCGTTAGTTTCACTCGATTTCTCCTCCTTACGCGCTCGTATATTAATTAATGGCGCAATAGTTTCGTCAATAAACTTGTTGCTCATATACGGCGTTTGCACGATTGTCTTTAAATCATTCCGATAAATCGCACGCCCTTTTACTAACGGAAGCTTTTCCGCGCCTCCTTCGTCAATAACCGCACGGCTTGCAATTTCAGTACGTAGGCGGAAGCACAATTGCGCAGATACATTTTGGCGCACCTGACTGCTGAGGACCGCGTTGGTTGCGTATTGCGTGCAATAAATAAGCGTAAATCCTGCCGCTCTCCCCCTTCGCGCTATATCCTCAATAATTGAAGTACATTCGTCGCATGGCGCAATATCTGCTGCTTCATCGATAATGACAAAGTAACGTTCACTAAAGCCAGCTTCTTTCACGTCCTCGTATCCATGCGCGAGCAAATAATCAATTCTTTCATTCATTTTCGCTTGCACTATCGCCAGTTGTTCGAGTGCTTCTGTCGGATTCTTGGCAAGTCCGCGCACATTTGGCAACTTACGAAATCTATTAAATGCTAAACCGCCTTTGAGGTCGATTAAATAAAGGTTTGCATCGCTAGGCTTCCTTGTAACAAGCGTCGTAATAACACTCTTTAAAAATACACTCTTACCTCCGCCCGAAGTACCCGCAACTATAAGGTGTGTATTCGCGTCGAAATCGTGCTTAATTACACTTTTGTGCGTAGCCCCTACTAATACCTCCCAACCGCGCAAACTATCGAAAAACTCCCGCTTAAATTCAAGCAAAATCGGCATGTCTTGCTCATAGACGCGCACCACTAGCGCACCATTAAAATCTAGCTCAACCGTCTTGCGCCCTCCCTCCTTTTGCTTCAATAATTGGCGTAAATCAGCCACGAATTTTCCGTTAAGCCTAAGCTTCACTAACTCACGCAGAAACGTCCTAGCGTCGATAAACGAGCGACTATTTAAGCCGTCTTGGATTGCGTCGCGTTTCTTTTCGAATTCCTTGAACGAGTAACCCATCGGAAATTTATACGCGTACTCTGTTCCGTAATTTCGTTTTGACTTTCGCAAAGGTCGCAACGGGCGTGCTTTTCCGCTATCTTTATCGACAAGCCCCGCGTTGTACAATATCTGCGCGATCTTTTTACAATCGTTTGTGCTGCCGCGAACATTGAGCGTGGCCCAACCGGATATACCAGCCGCAATAGCTGACGTAACTACCTCCACTAACACGTAACACCACCACCTTTTATATACGAAGTATAGTTGCGCATAATTGGAAGGGAGTTAAACGGGCTTTAACGTTTACATAGCGCCAATCTGCCTCTTCCAATCACAATTCTAGGAAGGAATTTCTAGTAGCATGTCGAATGGAATTACTTATGGAACTACTTTATGAGTCGCTGCTCGTACATTATTCGCAAGTAATGATAAAAATTTTCGCAAGTGGAGGTTCTGAAATGGGACTAGGTAAGCCGAATAGGACTCGCTTAGGTGAGTTTTTAGATGAACGAGGCATTAGCCAGGAATGGCTTGTCAATAAATCGGGCGTAAGTCGAAATACAATCAGTAGGCTGGCTAATGGGAAAAACGAGTATAATCCGTCAGTTGTGACGATGAAGAAAATAATCGAAGTGTTGCGGGAAATTGATCCGGATATGAAAAGCTCGGACATTTTCGATATATGAAAAAATACCGGGTCAGATATTGCATAACAAACGCAAAAATGGGTCAAATATTGCATAGGTGAAAACGGGAGTAAAACGAAGGAAAACGTTGATAATGCGGTGTTTATACGTGAAAATGGCGTTTTTCGAAAGGTAGCTCCTCTTATCTTATGCTTGTTATTACGTCGCACAATTACTTTAAACATTCCGCCTTCGCTAGAAAAACACTAGCTCGGCGGCACTTATCATTTTATCGCTAGGCTTTTAAATAATTTGCGATAAAGGTATTAATTAGATAGTTCGGCAAGGTGCAAGCCGCAGCCGCATGTTTTCACATTATTTAATTTAGCGCTAATCTTGTTTACAAGACTAAGATATAAATTGATGTCCGAAATCGCTGTATCCGTTGGGAGAGTAAGGCGGAACGGTGTTTTTGGTTGTGCGAATAAGGTCACACTTTTGGCTGATTTGTGCGAATAAGGTCACACTTCCGAGCAGACTGCGGACTTTGCTCCGAGTACCTATCGCGCAACAATGCTTTCAAATCCGCTATTTGCGCCTTATCTTCTTCACTCAACTTCGGATTCGATTGCTCCTTTCCTAACCAATCCGGTACAGGCTCCGTACGGACAAAACGACGATTTGCTGATTTAGTAGTCTTATTTCGCAGAACGCTACCTACTTTACGCGCAACAGAAACAACCTTTCGAACGACCTCTTTCGCTTGATAAGGTAGTAGGTGTATTAAATTTGAAGTACGACGCATTTTATCATTAAATGTAAGTTCAGTTCTCTCAGAAACTACGAATATTTCAAGCTTTTCGGCGCGTTTAATAGCATTTTGAACAGTTCGAACAGACACTTCGCAAGCCTCAGCAATAGTCTTATTACTTTCGAAAAATTCACCGCGATATTTTCTAAGCTTTGCGCAAATATATTTAATAACTTTCGCAGATTGACAGCCAAAATACCTTAATTTGTCTCGCATATGGGCGTTTGAGTGTTCAAATATTTCGTCTACTTTACTTATTACTTCCATTTAACACACCTCCTCTACTAAATGATATTAAAATATGGTATAATTAGGTGGACACAAAGTGACGTACCCTAATCACATTCATAGTATCAAAAGATGTGACACTTTTCAACATAAATGTATCATCTTTTTTTGGAGGTTTTAATATGGCGCTAGTAAATAAAAGTAGATTGACGATTGGTTTAAAGCAAGAATCGATTGATTACGTTAAGGAAGAGGCCGCTAAACTCGGAATGTCAGCAAGTGTTTACATTGAGTTATTAATCAGAAAAGATATGGAAGATAAAAAGAGATTGGACAAATAACGTCTAGTCTCTTTTTTATTTATTAAATCAATCACTAATAAAACCTTAATTAATAAGCATTATATTTTCGTATACAAGACCCTACTCATTACCGTACGAATCCCCCAGCGCAATACCCCATGCAAAATGTGTCAATTACATACGTCTATTACGCAACATTATCGAACTATGCTAAAATACAAATCAAGGAAGCCTGCTACAATGCCTACTTTTTAGGAGGTAATTAACGTGGCAGTAAAATATAATAAGCAAACCGGAAAATGGGAATTCGTATTTGATGCGGGCATTCATCCGCAAACGGGAAGACGTAAACAGATACGTAGACGAGGTTTTGCAACTAGAGCCGAGGCAGTTAATGCATATGCGAAAATTAAAGCTGAGGTTATTGACGGGAACTATTTAAGCTTAAGCGATACGACCTATGAAAATTATATGAACGAGTATTGGAATGAACGTAAGATCGCATTACAGGCGTCAACATATGAAATTCATACTATGTACTTCCGCACGATAATAAATCCTGCGCTAGGTCGTTTAAAATTACGTGAGATAAATCATTTCCAAATCCAAAATTTCGTTAACGTTTTGGCTAACGATACTACCTATTCGTCTCATACCATTCACTTAATTTTCCGCATAGTTTATAGCTCGTTTAAGAATGCAGTCTTTCACAAACTTATTAAAGAAAATCCTTGCGAAAATATTACACTACCCAAACGAACAAAACGGAAAATGACAGTTTGGTCACTAGAACAAGTAAATTATTTTTTGCGGGAATCTATTAAAATCCCTCGCGTTACGCGTTGTTTAATCGGCTTTCAAATTGGACTATTGACCGGCTTGCGACAAGGAGAAATACTTGGACTGCGTTGGCAAGATATCGATTTTGATAAGCGCATAATTTACGTTAAACAGACACTTACGCAAAAGGGCGAAATTAAAGAAGGCGCCAAGACAGAAGGAAGTATTCGCTCAGTTTCGATGCCCGAACGTTTGGTTATAGAGTTGCTGGAACATCGAGAAAAGTTGCTAGATGAAAAAGCAAAATGTCGCACTACTTATTACGATAATGACTTAGTCGTTCCTACTCGTGACGGACAGCCGCTTATTCCGCGCAACTTTCGAAAAGAGTTCTATAATTTAACGGATCAATTAGGATTACCGCGCATAAGATTTCATGACACGCGCCATACACACGCAACTATGTTAATTGCACAGAACGTGAACGTTAAATTGATCGCCGAGAGATTAGGTCACGACGATATTCAAACAACGCTAAATACGTATAGTCATGTATTGCCTAATATGCAGCGAACAGTATCGGACAAGCTCGACGAGATACTCGAGTAAATGCATTTTTATGCGCCAAATTGTGACCGCATATGTGACCGTTAACTTTTTCGTATAGAGAAATCGTTGATATGAACGTGTTTAGAACGGATAGTGACGCACATGCCCGAAGAAGGCATGGTCGAGGAAGGCGAGCTAAAAATCCATCAATCCTCACATGCTCGTTATTTTGAGGATTTCTTGAAATATGTGGATTATAATGAGCCAATGCCGGAAATTATGAAAGCTCAGGTCATGGAAATGGTGACAGAAACCATCATGGAATCCTTAGAAGATGAAAGTGAAGAGTTCAAGCAATTTGAGCAAGAGATGGAAATTTGGAGTGTTAGTGATAAACGAGAATTGAAAGAACAATTAGAGACTCATCAAATCGTTGAAGCTACTGCCTCTATAGTTGAAATTACACCTGATTTAGAACTACGCATGAAACTTGACCATATTGGTGTAAACGGCATGTTATCGGATTTTGGAGAATCGGTACACGTAGCCAAGTTGAACGGCAAGTATGTAACGATTATTGAATCTGATACGATTATTTTCGAGAAAACGGCTAGTCCGATTGAGTTTTTGAAGCCTGATGAGTTGGATGTTGTCATTAAGCGAATTAAAGGTAGGAATCCAGCGGAGTAAGGATTGGAAAATGTAAGCTAACTAAACACCACACCCTTGAAACAATGAAAAACCCACTAACTATGATATTAGTGGGTTTTACACTTATGTTATCTATAAAATTTCTTTACCTACATGTTTACTCCACTCATATTCTTTCCCTTCATAGTCGCCATCATAACCTTCAAAAACTTCTTCCAACGTAAGTGGCTTCTTCCCTTATTTAAGAATAATTTCATTCTTGTTTGAGTTAATATAAAATTCATCGCTTTCTAGAAATGCTGCAGTTTCTAAGATAGACTTTGGAATCAAACTATTCAATACATGTTCAAAAACAATTCGCTTTACCACTATCTATCCTTCTAATACAATATAGTAGAATATCTTTTGTAACTCTATTAAATTTTTTCTGATATTTGTACGGAAGATAAGAAGATACATCTTTATCGAGGTTAAATTCGATTATTCTGTAAGGTGTTTTTAGGATTAATACATAGAAAGTAGGTTTTTTTCAATGAAATATTATCAATTACCATTAGGATCCTATGCAGCAAACTGTTACATATTAAAAAATGAAGAGAATCAATGCATTATCATTGATCCAGGCGATGAAGGAAGAAAATTAGTTCAATTTATTAAGAATGAGAAATTACAGCCATTAGCTATTTTGTTAACTCATGCTCATTCCGATCACATTGGAGCGGCTGATGACGTTCGAGACGCTTTTCATATTCCTGCCTATGTACATAAAAATGAAGAAGAATGGTTGTATACCCCATCTTTAAACGGTTCAGATATGGAAGAACCATTCGTGCAGAGAAAAGCTGAGAAAATTATAACAGAAGAGTCAACCATTACAATTGGAGATTTTACTTTTGAAGTTCTTGAAACACCTGGACATTCCCCTGGTAGCGTTTCTTTTTATTTACGCGATGAAGGATATGTATTTTCAGGAGATGTTTTATTTAAAAGAGGCATTGGTCGTACAGACTTTGTCGGTGGAAATATGATTGATTTACGAAAAAGTATTCAAGATAAGCTATTAACGCTTCCAGTAGATACGGTAGTTTTCCCAGGTCACGGACCTCTTACATCTATCAAAGATGAAATGAATAATAATCCTTTTATAATCAGTTTTCGTAATTAATCTACCTTTTAAGAATAAACATACATAATCACCATCTCGTAAGTACTAGATATTGTAGTGCACTTTCGAAATGGTGGTTTTTATTTATAATGTGATTGATTACATCCAAATAAAGAAGAGTTTACAAGTTTCATATACAAAAATTAATAATCCTTGATATAATGTGATATCGAGGTGAATGAAATGATTCGAGCAGAAGGTAATGTCGTATTTTTGGTTAATGACGAACGAGACTATCATCCAAATGATATCTACATTCATAACAAAAACTTGCTCGTCATAGTCACGAGCTCAAAAAATGTCGTAGACTCGAATAATCGTCCTGCTATTGAGTTGGTATGCTCTTATAAATTGAATTTAGAAGAAAAGTATTATTGTCATACACCTAATGATTATGTTGGACAAGTATATCCAGAATTAAGAAAGAGCATCAATCGCATCTTAATGACTCAAGTAATAAATATTGATAAGATGTTTCATAATCATTATTTAAAAGACTAACTTTTTTATCACATAAAAAGCACCTCATAAAGGTGCTTTTAACTTAACTTGAATGAATGTACGTTTTTATTGGCATATACTTCAATCCCTAAGAGCATTTGATTTGTGTTGTTAGATGATAGATGAATCTCTCCGTCATCTTCTAATTTATTTAAATAGTCTGGATGAATATAGATTTTTGTTGGATATGTTTTGTTATCTACAAAAAAGTTGTACACTTCTTTTTCAATACTTTTCATTACTAACCACCTATAATATCGTTAATACCGTTAGTATAAAAGGAAAAAACTCGACAATCAATTCTTCATTCCTTCATGTACCGAAAATGCTAAAAGATTTTCAAAAGTATTTCATAAAGCTTAATTTCTTAACACTTCTTAAACATATTTGATAGTATTAATACCCCACTTTCTCTATTTAACCCCATTTTTCAGGTACCTTAGCTATTTCAACATGAAATGTATCATTAGTCATTTATCATCCTCTTAAAAAATCTAATAAAAAACACCTCTAAAAGAGATGTTATCTATAAAGTTTCACTTAAATTAACTTAAATGTTTCTATTTTGTCGTTCACTTCAATTTCTATATCTAATATCACTAATTTGGAGTTTAATGGAGATAAACTAATATAACCTTTTTTTCTGTATTGTAAAAGCAAATCGGGATTTATACTAATTTTCTTTGGATACGATTTTTTATCCATATAATAATGGCTAACTTCTTGTTGTAGTATCCTCATAACCATCCACCTCTCGATTACTAATGATGTATCGATAGTATATTTGATAATGTTTCAACTATCAATCATTTCAAAAACATGTAAAAGAAATGGCCGAATTACTACAAAATGATTTCATATCCTTTGATAATTCTCTCACGATTCCTACATTTTTTTCACAGTTTTAAGGAAAAAGTGTTACATTAGGCTCTTAATATGAGATTCTTTCATCTGCTTATTGCTCATTTTATCTCTGTACATATTCTGATCGGCTTGAGTAAACAGTTCCGACATATTTCCCTTTGAATGTGGAATAAATGCATATCCAATTGACATCTTTAACTTATATAAACAAGTATTTTCATTATACATCTCTAGTTTCTCAGTGATCCGATTGGCCAATTCAGCAATCATTTCACTACTCGAAGCAGTAACCAACAATATAAATTCATCTCCACCTAATCTTGCTGGTATAATACCATCTGATGAAAAACTTTTTAAAATCTTGGCCGCTTCCTTTATCAAGACATCTCCTTGGTCATGACCGTAATGGTCATTTGTGTTTTTTAATTCATCCAGATCACATAAAATAATACCTATAGAGGTATCGATGTCTGTATTATACTTTTCAAAAGTTCTATTAAAGAATTCTCTATTATACAAATCCGTTAATGTATCATGATGAATTTTATATTCTAATTCTTGTTGAATGATGATTTTTTCATCGATGTTTCGCATAATCCCTTTTACAGCGATTAATTCATTATTTTTATAGATTGGAGTTGCTTGTTCTTCAAACCAACGATAATCTCCATTATTATCTTTCCAACGCTGAATTAATAATTGATTAAAATCAAAATTGCTATTTTCTTTTTTGCAAAGACAATCATAATCCTCCGGATGTATTCTCTTATATATGGACTTGGGCTCTTTATAAGCTTCCTCAATCACACCGCTACCCAAATAATTCTCTAAAGATGGACTAATATAACGAAAACTTGGTTTCGGTTTTATTTCATAATAATAGATAACATCTTTTGAATCTTTTGCAAACTGCATAAGTGATATGTTTTCTCCAAAAATATTTCTTCGCTGCCATTTGACATAGTTACTGTAAACTTGAATGAGTATTATAATCACAAATAGGATCATTAATACTTGTATAAATGACATTTAATATCCCCTATCTTTATTTCAGTAATTCTAGTTGTTAAAAATGATAAAAAAATAGACTAATTCATTGCCAATTAGTCTATAATCGAAATAAACTTCGGTAACTGGCTGACATTGTCAAATGACTTTAGTCCCTATAGTTTTGCGTCTTCATCTTTCAATGAATTTGCCTTTATCTGCTATAAGTGTAATGAAATTCAATGTTTACTTGATATTTCTTCATAATACGATCATGTAATGAAATTATAAAATGTATTCTAATTTGGGTCAATTTATCTACTCAGCATTCTATTTGTATATTCTTACATTCTCATTTTACGATCGGAGGTGAACTAGATTTATTTTTTTGCAGAAAAGCTAAACTCTTTTTATATTTTTCCAATTTTGCATAATCTTTCTCAGATGGATTTTGAATCCTTGATAAATTACTATTATCTTTTATATCTTCCATCTTAACAGTTCGGGCAATTGGATTATTGGCAACTCTTTGCAAGTATAGTTGATACTTCTCTCCTTTTCTTTTTGTTAAACAATCAACAGCTTGAACAACATAATTAGAAAATCCTTCATTATGTAAATCCTCCAATGTTACATTTGTGTCCTCAACAATATCATGCAGCAAAGCGACAATTTTTTCTTCATTACTATTAACATTATGCATAATGCGTATGGGATGTAAAATATTTGGAGATCCTCCTTTGTCTTTTTGCCCTAAATGATTCTCTAATGCTAGTTGCAGAGCTCTATCAATTTCACTAATCATCGTTTCTTCCTCCATTACTAGTTTGCAAAAATAAAAAAGTATCATCTCATGAATAGATATAAAAAGGACAAACGAAACATGCGTGAGTTCAAGCTTAGATATAGAGTTTGTTACCTAAACAACTATCACCATTCATCAGATTTTGAATATTTTATTAATAATAAAACACCGTTTTTTCATCTAAAACTTCAGACAAGTAAAAATATTAAATTTGTGATATTATAGTAAAATAAATTTCTACGGGGATAACTTCAGTTGTAAACTCTGCTCGTAACTGTCGTTAAGAAATTTTTATAAATGGGGGATGTTTTTTGAAGAAAACAAAGGCTTTAGAAAACTTTTTCTTAGTATTAGGAATCTTATGCATTACTGGTTTTATCTCGTTTCTTGTTATAAGATATGGTTTACCTATTAAAGAATCCTTATTTGTTGCCTTTCTTTCATTGGTTTTAAGTATTATGTTTGCGTGGGATGCTTATAAATGTAATAAAGACGAGCTTGTGTAAAAAATATACATGATATTCTTTCAGAAACTTTTTGATAACACAACGATTTTTTTCAAAATCGTTGTGTTCTTTTATTAATAAAATCCTAATGGCAAATTCACACACTTTTATAAGATTTTATGATTATCCTTCGTTAAATCTGTCTCCATTTTTTGTATTTCTAATTTTAACTTTTCTGTTTCAATTAAGAAATTTTCTTGTTTCAATCTTTCTAATTCTAATTCATCTTTTAATATATCACGCTTAAGCTTGGTTTGTTTTTCAGAATGACTAGTTATAATCGCAATAATTGGGATGGAAAAAATCAGTACTACTGCTACTAATGCAATCATCATAATAATACCTCCTTCTACATATACTCGATATGTAATAACACTATTCTTTATCTACCCTTTTTTATAGTTTCATAGTCTAATAAAAAACTTTGATACCAAATAAATTATAAACTTATCGCTATGTTATTTCTATACTCTATGCTGAATAAAACTTAATTCCTGCTATTACCTACCTGACACAGTGGTAAACGAGTCATTTTTACCATTATTAAAAAGCAGAATGGTATCGTATTTTTTATTAAATTTCACTTCATATAGCATCTGTTTTTGTAGATTCTTTTGTTCATCACTAGTTGTAGCAGCTTGTTCAATAAATAATTTTATCGTTTGTTTTTCACTTTTCACATCGAAATTCTTATAGAAAACAGCCTCATTCTCTACTTCCTGGTTCTTTCCGTTAAAGAAAACAAAAAGTCTTTTTCCTTTATCTTGATACAAATAGATACCATTTTTATCTGTAGAAGCATTTACAAATGACTGAATATCTTCATCAGTATCTTCTAATTTAACCTCGGAAAACGTAAGCTTTTTATTATCATTATTTGAACTACAGCCAGCAGCAAGTAGTAAGAATAATAAAGTACCACAAACAAGCTTTTTCACATTTATCCCTCCACTAGCGTTTTGCATTCTATATGTTATACGATTTACATGTTAATTCGTTTCACTTCTAAAATCACATATAAAAAGGGCACCTAAAAATTTTAGATACCCCTGATGTTCACTCAATTAGTGATTTTCGGAATGAAATAAGTGTCTTGCTTGTCGTTTATAAATAACAAAACTACTAATGATGAATGATAGTAAACCACATTCAAAAAATAGACTTCCCGATTCGAGAACATTTATATTACTCCAGCTACCAACAAAAAAATATTCCACAAATATTACACAACCTACTACCAGAAATAATCTTGAAATGATAATTGAAAGGATTCGTTGATCCTTTATTAATGCCAATAGAAAAATGACTGACATCAGACCAACTACAATGAGATCAACAGACGGAGAAAGTATTACGTTCATACATATCACCTCATAGATTCATTTTACATTTCATCACTTTAAAATTGTTTAATTTTAACAAATATAGTGTAAAATGTATTGTTTTTTATTATACTCCCCGTTAACAAAAAATTCAAAATATTTATCTTGTTTTTTTAAAAATATAAAAGGTTGTTTCAAATGTGAGTTTTATCACTTTTGAAACAACCTTTTATGTAGATATTTTCTTACTTTCTACCAAAAACAGAAATTCCTGTGCTTTGCTTTCTTTCATGGAATGTAAAATGTAAGAGGGTGTCCACCGCCTATTACTTTTGGACACCCTCTTTGATTCATCATTTATTTTGTTCCTGTTGAACCTAATCCGCCTCTGCTTACACGATCTAATTCTTCCACTTCTAGTATTTCTACTGTTTCCATTTTTTTATTAATTCGGAATTGGCAAATACGATCACCTTTTTGTATTACTGTATCTCGCATGGCTAATGCAGGGAAGAACCATTGATCGTCATTGCCACAGTATGATTCATCAATGACTGCATATGAGTTCGTTTGTAAAATCCCAAAATTCTTAAATGTGCTAGAACGAGGTACAACATTTGCCTCATATCCAGCAGGTAACTTCATTCCAACACCAAGAGGAATTAAATGAAAATCGAATTGCTTTAATTCCACAGTAGCAGCAGCACGTAAATCAATCCAATCTCCAATGGCAATTTTATTGATTTTTTCTATTTCTTTGTCGAAATACTTTACTTTAATTTGTTTTGTCACGTTCTTCTTTGCTCCTAACTATTTTACTTATCAAAATAGAAATCTTCGTCCTTCACATGCTCAACTAAAGCTTTTTTATAACCATTACCTTTCATGGAGAAGAAATCGTGTGATTTCGTTTTCGTATCAAGACCATTTAACACAATTGGATTTACATCTTCCTCTTCAAATTCCGGCTCAAATCCTAAATTTTGAAGTGCCTTATTTGCATTGTAGCGAACAAATTTCTTAACATCTGATGTTAAGTTAACCTGGTCGTAAACATCAGCTGTGTACAGCATTTCATTCTCATACAATTGATGAAGTAAATCAAGAGCAAATTTCTTCAATTCTACCTTTGTTTGTTCATCTTGATTATTATAAATTTCTTGTGCTAATAAACCAATGTATACACCATGAATGGCTTCATCACGAATGATTAAGTTGATGATTTCTCCAGCTTGCATAAGCTTCCCTTGACCATAAAAATATAAAGGATAATAAAAACCACTATAAAAAAGAAAGCTTTCTAAATAAACGGAAGCAACCATAGCTTTATATAAGCTTATTGAATCATCTTCTTTAATTTGATCGTAAATACCGACAATCATCTTTGCTTTATTTTGTAAATATTTATTTTCTTTTACCCATTCAAACACATCATTAATTTCCTCTGTAGAAGCAAGAGTTAGAAATATATTTGAATATGATTTCGCGTGTACGGCGTTTTCCATCATAGCCATAAAATTGAGAACTGCTTTTCGTTGATGACCTTCTACTCTCTCTGCAATTCTTGGCATTCCAGTATTACCTTGCTCAGTGTCTAAAAGTGTTAACCCCGCTAACACTTTTTTATACGTATCTTTTTCTTGATCATTTAAAAATTTCCAAGTAAGTAAATCTCCATTTAAACTGATCTCCTCTGGTAGCCAAAACTGTTTCGTATTTTGATTGTAAAACATTTGTGTAAAATTATCATCATGCTTTGACCAATTGGCTGCATCAAAAACTTTGCTCATTATCCAGTTTCCCCTTCCTTAAATCGTACAAGACAGACATCCTTCTTGACCTGTATCCTTCGTTCTAGCGTAATATAATGTTTTAATTCCTTTATGGTGAGCATATAGGTCAATCTTATTTAAATCTCTTGTTGTCATCGTATCTTTTAAGAAAAGAGTGAAAGAAATTCCTTGATCGACGTGGCGCTGAATAGTAGCAATCATATCAACTACTCTAAACATATCCATATCATATGCCTCTTTGAAAAAGAACCAGTTTTCTCTGCTTAAATACGGCATTGGATAATAGGTCTTAGAGTTACCGTACGTTCTCTCTTCAATACGTTCCATAATTGGCATAACGGATGCTGTAGCTGATTGAACATACGAAATAGAGCCAGTAGGTGCAATGCAGAGACGGTAACTATTCGTTAAGCCGTATTTCATAACATTGTCCTTTAGCTTACACCAATCTTCAATAGTTGGTATATCCATTCCTTCAAACAAAGATTTCACTTTATCGGATTTTGGTGAAAAATCTTCCCGCAAGTATTGATTAAAGTACTCGCCCGTTGCATATGTTGACTCTTCAAATCGATAATATTTGATACCAGTTTCTTTCGCAATTTCCATAGATCGCTCGATCGAATAATAATTCATCATCATGAAAAATGTGTTAGCAAAATCTCTTGCTTCCTCACTTTCATAATTGATTTTATTTTTAGCTAAGTATCCATGCAAATTCATAGCACCTAGCCCAACACTTCTCATTAATTTATTCCCTTTTTGTACAGCTGGAGCATTTTTAATACTCGTTTTTTCCGATACAATTGTTAATGCATCAATACTTAATTTAACGGTTTCTTTAATACTTTTATTATCCATCACATTTACGATATTAAGAGATGCTAAATTACAAGAAATATCTAAGCCAATATCATCTTCCTCACCATAGTCCGTATAATTAGATGGAATAGAAGCCTGTAACACTTCTGAACATAAGTTGCTAAATTTCACTTCTGAAATATGGTTATTTGTATGAACATGATTAACATTATCTTTAAACATAATGTACGGATAACCAGACTCAAATCGAAGCGCGGCAATTTTCTCCAATAATCTTCTTGGATTTAATTTATCCTTACGAACATTCGGATTATCCACTAGTTCATCGTACATGTCATCTATATTTAATTCATCTAAATGCTGTCCATATTCTTTATAAACCGAATAAGGATAGAACACATACATATCTTTATCTTCTCTTGCTAACTCGATAAATTTATCCGGTATAACCACTCCAATTGATAAAGTTTTCACACGAACATCTTCATCAGCAGATATCTTTTTCGTTTCAAGAAAATCGTTAATATCCTTATGAAAAATATTGAGATAAACTGCTCCAGAGCCTTGACGTTGACCCATTTGATCAGCATATCGGAATGCATGGTCTAACAGCTTCATAACGCCAACTACACCTTTTGTTGCATTTTCAATATCTTTAATAGGCTCACCCTTCGCACGAATTTTTGATAAATTCGTTGAAACGCCTCCACCTACTTTTGACAATTGCATTGCAATGTTCTCACCCATAGAAATATCATTCAAAGAATCATTCATCTCTAAAAGGAAGCAGCTTACAAGCTCACCTCTTCTTTTACGCCCTGCATTAAGGAATGTAGGGGTAGCAGGCTGAAACTCTTGGTTAATTAACATCTTTGTTAATTTTTTTGCTTTTTCAAAATCGCCATCAGCTAGATATAAAGCCACAATCGCAATACGATCTTCGTATCTCTCAAGAATTTTCGCTTTATCATTTGTTTTTAAAGCATAGTCATTATAAAACTTGAAAGCTGACATATATGAAGAAAAACGAAATTTTCTTTCATAAGCGATATCATATATTTCTTTTATTTGCTCATAAGAGTATTTATTTAGAAACTCTTCCTCATAGTAATCATTCTTAATTAGATAGTCTAATTTTTCTTTTAAATCATGAAAAAAGACCGTGTTTTGATTAATGTTATCTACAAAATAACTGTGAGCAGCTTCTCTGTCTTTCTCAAATTGAAAAACACCATCTTTTTTAATCATTATTTCGTTGTTAAGCTTTAACCATTTCGGAATTTGTTCTTTCATCTAACTGTGCAACCCCCTGTTTAAAAACCTCAATATCTTGTTTTGTTCCACTTAATTCGAATTTTAAAAGAAGAGGCACTAGATATTTATTGGAAATTCGCTCACCCGCTTTACCAAAATTGGCTCCCCATACTCTATTACCACTTGTCGCAACCCCTTGTAGGAAAGGGTAATTATTCGATAAAAAATCGATCGTACTCTTTGGAACTTCACCAAATCCTACTGTATACGTAACAAGAATAAAAGGCTCCTTCACAATCAGGCCCTCCGTAATTTTTTGAGCTTTGGATTCTACTTTTTGAATAAAACGTTTTACATTACCTGTTAAACTATCATATACAATTAACATAGTATTTCCATTCACACCTCAACTTCAAATTCAATTCGACACACATTTTCCATTATAGCAAAATCTCATAATAAAATATGTATTCAGAATCATCTAAGCTTTACTTCCTAGGTATCTAGCATTATGATATATGTATTATCGAAAACTTGAATAATTCTCTTCAAATCAAAATACTACTACATATAGTATCAATAATCAAGATTATAATACTATAACTTGTGTTTGTGGTATTTTTCTATAAAATTCGACAAATCATTGATTATCGTACATGAAGCCTAGCCAACTCTATTCTTTCTTACACAATACCTATTCATATTTTGTCGTTTTTTTGTTTATAGCGATATATAGACATGGCTAAATGTCTGAAAATCAAAAAGTTGAAGCAAAACTAGTAAAAGATGAATCAAATTGGGTGGAAGTTAAACTGTTTTACTAGAAAATTGAACCTCATAAATTACTACTATAGGAACTTATTATTACCTAAAACAAACAGATCCTAAATTAGGCTTTGCTTGTTCGTTTACGACTATTCTATTCCTGGTCTAAAACGCTTTAAGTTAGGAAGTTGAACCAAAACTACCTAAAGTTGAATCAATTTGATTGAAAATTGAACGATATATCCAGAAAGTTGAACCACATTCCTCGAAAGTTGAATATCATCTCATAAATTTCAACAATACTTTATGTCTTAATCATAATCAGACAGTAAAAAGCAGTGCTTCACGAAAAATAAGCACTGCTTTTTGGAAACCTATATGTTACGCCTTTCTTCTAAAACCTCTTATTGTTTCAGAATCCTTTATATGTATGCCCTCATTAACTTCGATTCCTTCATTGTTATCGATAAACTGATCCATTTCCATTTCTGTTGCAAACCATTTGAAATATGAAACACCATCTTTTGAATACGTTAATAAATATGGATTATTTCTCATCTTCTTGTCCTCCTTATTGAACACATATTTCATTTACCCAAGTGATTACCTTGTTAAACCTAATTTATTAATATTTTTACAAATCTAGTAATACTCAAAAAACTTTTATACAAAATAGTATTTTATTAATTAACGCTCAGAATCTCACTTTTCGCTAGATTAGCGTAGATTTTACAGTCGTTTCGGAACTAATTTCAAAATTCACGGAATTCAGTTAATAAGAGCTAAAAAAAAACCAAAGATTAAACTCTTTGGTTTAAAAGATGGTAGATTAAGGTAGAACATGTATAATGAATGGAAAAATGATTACTCTTGAAGTAGTTTTCTTATGTAGTTTGGTTTAGATTAATGTTGTGTCGGTAATAAGTCAGTTGGCATAATTGGACTTCCGCCGCCTTGAGGAACTACTCCTCCTGCAAACGCAAAACCAAATAATGCAGCTGCAACACATACTTGGGCAATAACTTTCTTCATTCTTCATCTCTCCTTTCCATTTTCTATATCATACAATAAAACAAAATATCATATTTTCTTCAAAAACGAGCAAATTTCGATATTTTAATACGATATTCTCTCGTATTCTTCGTTTTGCATATAATCATATAATGATAGTTATATTTTAACTTGTTGCTCTTTCATTTCTTCTTTTACTAAGTCAGACATTTGGATTTTTTTCTCCAAATTAAAAATATGTATAGAGTCTTTGAAGTATGGTGTAGAATCTTGTTTTTTGTCTAACTTCGATAAACAATAACCGACCATAAATAAATGCTCTCCTAATAAATAAAGCGTTTCCTTATTCAAGCATAAGCTAACACCTTTTCTAGCGTACTCCAAACCTTCTTCAAAACGTTCCATTTGTACTAACACTCTTGATAATCCATAAAACACACGAAGTTTCAACTTATAATTTTTTCTTTGAGGGAGCTGATTGATCTTATTCAAAGCCTCATAATAGATGTCTAATGCATTGTCTAGCTTATTTTCATCATCGTGAATAACGGCCATACTTAAATAAATTTCAATCTCATTTTCTTTCAAAAATTGGTCCTTCATTTTGGTTAATTCTAAAGCTTCTTTTAATAGCTGGATAGCTAAATCTTTATTATTTTCTAAATAATAAATACAAATTGCTTCATGCCATAGAAGAAACTGTTTATTTAACGTCGTTTGAAAAAGCTGACTGCTTTTTTCTTTTTTTATAATGTAGGAGATGGAAACATAATCCCTATTGCGTATGAATTTTCTAATGATATTCTTTACTTCTTCAACATAATCTAAATTAGGTGAATCCATTTTATGAAAGAAATAATTCATATCTACGCCTAGTTTCTTTGATATTTCATATAGCGTATTGCTATATGGATATTCATCACCTGTTTCAAGCTTGCTAATTTGGGCTTGGGAGCAAATCCCTTCTGCCAATTCAGCTTGTGACAGTCCAAGCTGTTGCCTTAATTCTTTAATTATTTTACCTAATTGTTGTTTTTCCAAATATACTCTTCCCCTCACATACTCATTAGATTCATTATTATAGAATACATGATTGTGTTTATGGATTGTCATGAGCAATTAGTTACATTTTTCAGATTTTTTAGTTAATTTTACATAACCTTTTCTTTTTTGCCAAAATGAATCTACTTATACATTACCATAAAACTTCAAAATTTATCCATATTTTATGCTATAATTACAATATTAATAGAGCATTTAATAGAAAGGAGATTTCAATGAAGAATAAGCCAGTTTGGTTTCCAAATGAGGAAGAATCCAAAAATACAAGGTTATATAAAATGATGATGAATCTTGGTTATAAAGACTATGATACCTTTTATCAAAAATCGATCGAGGATGTTGCCTGGTTTTGGGATAACGCAGTTAAATCTATAGATATCAAATGGCTACATCCATATGACGAAGTATTACAAACTTCAGAAGACTGGAAATACCCTAAATGGTTTTTAAATGGGAAGATGAACGTAGTTGAAAATGCATTAGAAAAATGGGCTACAGATATACATACACAAAATAATAACGCATTAATATGGGAGAGTGATAATGGAAAGAGCAAAACCTATACGTATCTATCTCTACAAAAAGAAGTTCATGCTGCCGCAGTAGGATTTCTAAAAAATGGAATGAAACAAGGTGATGTTGCTACTATATACATGCCCATGATACCTGAAACAGTCATTTCCATGTTAGCTCTAGCGAAAATTGGCGTCATTTTTTCTCCTGTGTTTTCCGGCTACGGTGCGGATGCCATTGCAACTCGATTGAACGCATCTAGCTCAAAGTACTTACTTACAGCGGATGGCTATTATCGCCGTGGTAAACGAATTGAGATGAAAAAAGAAGTAGATGCTGCCTTACTCCAATGTTCAACCATTCAAAAGGTCATTGTCGTCAATCACACCTCAGAGCCCACCCCTTGGAATGATCAGCGTGACATCGACTTTCATTCTCTTCTAACCTACAATCAAGCAATCGAAACCGTCCAAACAAACAGCGATGATCCTCTCATGCTTATTTATACATCAGGCACAACAGGAAAACCAAAAGGTGCCATTCATACCCATAGTGGCTTCCCTATTAAAGCCGCTTTTGATGCCGGAATATGTATGAACGTTGATAAAGAAGATGTTTTCTTTTGGTATAGCGATATGGGATGGATGATGGGCCCCTTCCTCGTATTCGGAGGACTTTTAAATGGAGCTAGCATTCTATTATTTGAAGGCGTACCTGACTATCCAACAACAGATCGAATATGGCAAATATGTAGCCAGCACCGAGTTACACATCTAGGTATATCACCGACATTTGTCCGATCAATAATGACCAATCATCCAACTTTTATTGATCAATATGATTTATCCTCCTTAAAAGCCATTGGATCAACTGGTGAACCATGGAACCCAGACCCATGGCTGTGGTTATTTAAGCACGTATGTAAAGAAAAGATTCCGATATTCAACTATTCAGGTGGTACCGAAATTTCTGGTGGCATTCTTGGAAACGTTCTTTTAAAGCCGATTTCCCCTATTACATTTAACTCTCCTATTCCAGGAATGAGTGTTGATGTATACGACTCTAGTGGAAGCTCAGTTGAAAACCAAGTGGGCGAATTAGTCATAACGAAACCATGGGTAGGAATGACAGCTGGATTTTGGAAAGAACTTGACCGTTATGAAAGCGCTTATTGGAACGTCTATCCTCATACATGGGTTCATGGAGATTGGGTCATCAAAGATTCTGATGGCTTTTGGACCATTACAGGCCGTTCTGACGACATTTTGAATATCGCCGGAAAACGAATCGGGCCAGCAGAAATTGAATCGGCAATCATTTCTCATCCAAATGTGATCGAATGTGCTAGTATTGGTGTTCCTCATCCCGTTAAAGGCGAATGTGCAGTCTGTTTTGTCGTTTTAAACAACAACAACCCTTGTGAACAATTTGCAGAAGAATTGCTTAATCTTGTAGCTGCTTCACTAGGTAAAGCATTGAAGCCTGAAGCGATTCATTTCGTCAATCAGCTCCCTAAGACACGAAACGGCAAAGTGATGAGAAGAGTGATTAAAGCTGCCTATTTACACACCTCTATAGGAGATTTATCTGCTTTAGAGAATCGAGAAGCTGTTAAAGATATTGAAGGTATTCGCAAGAAATCTTAAACTATCGTACATCTTAACAAAAGTTCCAAAAAATGCCGTTTAATTTCGAACGACTAAAATCTCAATCATATTCAATATTTAGACAAAATTCTTTATTTTTTTATTTCACCACACTTAAAACATACTTTTTTTCTGTGCATATACTAGTTTTTTTATATAATAGAATTTGAAGTATTATACAAAACGAGAGGACGATATAATACGAATGGAAAAAAAATCAAAAAAAATAAAGAAAAAGAGTAAAACATGGCTAAAAGTAATAGGTATTTTATTTCTATTACTACTTGTAGCTGGTGGAGGTTATGCTTTTTCAATTTACCATTCACTAACAAAATCTGTTGAAACGATGCACACACCGATTGATCGAAAAACGGAAAAAAGAACAGAAAATTTAGCATTAACCAAGAAAGAACCTTTCTCTGTTCTTATGTTAGGCATTGACGAGCGAGATGGCGATAAAGGTCGATCGGATACAATGATTGTTTTAACCGTGAATCCTACCACAAAAAATGTAAAAATGCTTAGTATTCCTCGAGATACACGTACTGAAATTATCGGACATAATACAACAGATAAGATTAACCATGCTTATGCTTTTGGCGGACCAGAGATGGCAATGGATACAGTAGAAAACTTCTTAGACATTCCGATTGATTATTATGTGAAAATCAATATGGAAGGCTTTAAAGACATTGTGGATGCTGTAGATGGCATTACCGTACAAAATGATTTAGATTTCACACAAGATGGCCATCATTTTACAAAAGGTGAAATTAATTTAAATGGAACGGAAGCTCTCAGCTATACGCGAATGAGATATAACGATCCAAATGGAGATTTTGGTCGTCAAGGAAGACAACGTCAAATTATCGAAGGTATTATTGCCGAAGGTGCGAGCGTATCATCTTTAACCAATTATAGAGCTATTTTCAATGCATTAGGAAGTAATATCCAAACAAATCTTACTTTCGATGAAATGATGGATATTCAGAATAATTACCGTGCAGCTAGCGGTAGTATCGAAGAAATGACCATTGAGGGTGAAGGTACAAAGATTGACGGGATTTATTACTACTTGGTACCTGATGAAGAGAAAGAACACATTCAAGGCGTTTTGAAGGAACATTTGGAAATTTCTTAATGAGAAAGAAACCGCATGTATTCTAGCGGTTTCTTTTATATTTTGAATTGATTAATACATATCCTTTAGTTTATATATTTGTAAGAAACCATATCTACATATTAGTCTATAAATAAATAAAGCTGGCCAAATATACAAGTTCATTTGGCCAGCCTCTAAACGGATTAAACTATTTCAATTACAGAAAGAAATCATTTGAATATTATATCAAAGTTAAAGTGTTGATTATTATATTGACCATTTATAATCAGACGTCCATCCCTTATATTTGCTTTTACGTCATCATAATTTTCATTCAATACTGCAGTAAGTGCAGTGGCGTTCATTATGTTAAAACACCTATTTGTTCATAAAATTTATTATAATCTACTATATTAGAAAATGATAAAATTAACATCGCTCCCGTATCAAATTCAATGCTACCAACTGCCCCCTCATTTTTCTTACTAAGAACGATATTTTTTGTTCATCTAATTCCGCCATAACATTAGCATTATTAAATGAATTAACAATTGATTTTTTAATATCATTTAAAGTATATTCTTCCTCAATTGGAACAATAAATTTATCACTTTCAACATTGTCTATCGTTTGAGTAATTGTATAGCTACCCTTTGATAGTCCTTTTATTACTAGAGTTTCTAGTCACTGCTAAAAACTTATTGATTCTCTATGATCAACCCATCATTAAAAAAGTTGTTTTCTAATAACTACTATTTAGAAATATATTCAAGGAATTGATATGATTTAAGTACTAACCTTTAACTTAAAAGTAGAAGAATACTTTAATTGCAGAGGGAGATTAATTTGTCTTTGACATAGCATGACTTTTATATATTGAGGAGAATAAAAAAATCACATTCTACTATTAACGTAAGTAGAATGTGACCATAAGTTTATACAAATTATAAATGAATTAATCGAACCTATATTGATTTACTCTTGTGAACCTTATACTTACGCAGAAGAGAAAAAAAAACAATCCCAATGAAGCCACCAATACTATCAATCACCACATCCTGCCACAATGGCGTTCGATCTCCAGTATAATACTGATGGACCTCATCCAAAATGGCATATAGTACAACAAACAACAATGAAAAGAGAATATATTTCTTTTTCTCTTTAATAAAGTACCGCATAATGCCTGTTATAAAGAAAGCTAGACAAAAGTATACAAACAAATGAGCAAACTTCCTAACAAAAAATTCAACAAAGCCAGAAACACCAAGTGCAGCTACACTAATCTCACTACCAACATAAGTAAAGGAGATTGGTGAAAAAATGTTCTCCCAAAAAGGATGTTCAAAAATCATCCCTAACTCAGACCTCATATCTTGTTCTCCATAGGTTTGAGAGGAGGAATAAAAAATGACAAGCATCATCAATACTGCTCCAACAATATACCCAATTCTAGTCTTTTTCACCACTAGTCACTACTTTCTTTAATCTTTCCTTCAGTTCACTCATGAGTTGTTCTGTTGTTATATTTCTATCTCCTTCCATACTATAGAAATCTTTTAATATCTCAATAAATAATTCTTTACGATCTTTCATGTTATAATCCTTACCTTTGTTTTAGTCAAACAATAAAAAACTATCAGGTAATTTATTCATATGTAACAAAATCGTTCATCTAATAGCAGATATAATTTCTTCTATTATAAAAAGCTGGTTTATTTCATTGAATTTCTATCACTCTTCACAACCTACACTACAATTTATATAAATTTTTCAAAAACACGAGATTACATGTTGAAGAAGTGGTTCCTAAATCGAATCATCTGATTGCTTCAATATTACGTTTAATAGAAAAAAGCCAAATTTCTAAATATAACTTAGAATAATACGATATCGATAAGACAATGGATCATTACCCCCATAATTCTTATGGTTTAATGCTGTATATTTTTTCTTTGTCATTTTCGTTTTCACGAATCGTTTTTTTGATTTCTTCTAGTTTTAGAGAGTTGGAAATTTCTGATTCTACCGTTATTTTATAATAGTCTGATAAGGACATTGTGAAAGCCTTCTTAATAGTTTGATCATTCAGTTGTAACGATGTGTCTAATAAGAGATCTAGGAAATCGTGGTTCGTTAATGTTCCTTGATAAACATCTTTTTCAATTATTTCAACAATCCAATCGATTGCATATTGCCTAAATAACTTATCCTTATTATCATCATATATTAACAATAGTATTTGTTGATACAAATATTTTTCAACAGCTTTTACTTGGTTATCATACAATTCGTTATTTATAAAAAATTGAAAAAGTTAAAAGGAGATATACGCTAAGTGCTTACTTACTTTCACTATAAATATATGGTTTTACATTCATTTTTTGATATCTTCTATAACGTTTTTTGGAATAATCGTTGAGCAGTGATTCTGAACCAAATGTCTCTTGAAATGCATTTAGGCTGACTA
This sequence comes from Bacillus sp. AP8, assembly GCF_000321185.1. Lineage (NCBI taxonomy): Bacteria > Bacillati > Bacillota > Bacilli > Caryophanales > Bacillaceae > Bacillus > Bacillus sp. AP8. Next base: position 341,155 of record NZ_CAPG01000027.1, on the reverse strand, counting down.
GAGCCGCTATTCATGCCTATTAGTATATCCGCTTCTTGGTGTTTAATATTATTACTCTCAATATACAAGCCTTCTAATTCTGTCTGAAATATTTGTTTTTTTACTAATATATTTTCTACAATAATGAATGAAAAAAAATAATAGATAGCAAAAATCAAACTGGAAACTAAGAGTATAAAATTGATTAACCTGAATACAGGATTATCTACAAACAAGAAAAATAAAGAGCTTACATTAACTATGGCAAATCCAACTAATAAATGATAAATCTTCATCTTCAAAAATATTCTAAACCGTTAATTTAAAAGCTTCCATAATCAATCCCTAAAATCTTCTTAAACTCTGATAGTGAAGTTAAACCGATTATCGTCATATTAATTGCAATGATTGCCATAATTAAACTAGAATCATGAATAATTTGCTGCATATTGATAAATTTCAAGCTTTCACCTCTGACCAACCATATCATTTTTCTAATAAATCTCGACTATTTATATTTCTATTATTTATAAAATACTAAGTAGTGAAACTGCTATTCCTATTTAAAACCTTTCATTTATGACATCACTATCATATCATTTTCATCTAAATATTCACAAATTTGGATAATTCGCGGATATTAAAATCTATCCCTGAGTACTAGCCCCTAATAATATGTCCATTTTACGCGTTATTGCCTCTTCTAGTCTTTGTAGCTTCATATGGCTTTTGATTATTTGGGCCTTTTACTCTCATATATATTTTCATCTTTGGTACAGATTATTCATACCTATAACCGAGGAAAAAATTTTCTAATGATACTTAACGATTATTTTATTGATAACACACTTTCACTAATATACTCATATAAATTCCCTTAGTACATATAATCTACTTCTTTCGGAACCACATTAACCACATTTTTTGTGTCAAAAATTTTCTTATGATTCATATAATCTAAACTAGATTGTTTTAAAACCTTAAATTCATTATGGCCAATAGAACCAAAAGTAAGTCAGATTGATTCAATGCTTCTTTCATGTCACGTATTACCCAATCTAATCGTTTGGATGATAAGATCTTACTTCGTAATGAGTTTGATCCTGTAATATCTCATAAATCTCCATCGCTAGACTTTCACGAATGTCATCCACATTACCTTTGTAAGTAGTTATGATTTTACCCTTCACTTGCTCCATCAGTTTATTCACATTTTCTACTACATAATTTGGCATAGAAGTATTAATAGTACGAGATAAATTAATTAATTGTGCTGTTTTAGTTGATTTCATAGCAATAAAAAATGGATTGACCGCATGACAATGTCCCCCTACACCAGGTCCCGGTATATGTAGATTAACACGTGCATGATTATTCGTCATTTTTCATTATTAGGTAATATATCCTTCAAAGAAAAAACAAAAATTGTAAATAATGGTTCAAATCAATTTGCAGTTGTACATACAAAAAAGTCGTCAAATACAGTAAATATGGTTGAATTCACGAAAGACTGGCCAAAATCTAGTCAGAAAGTCTTTGCAGAGCGTATAGAAAAAATGAATCATTTAAGATTTTAGTTATGAGTTCATTATCGTCAAATAATAATTCCTTTAGCCTAGAAGAGAGACTAAGTGAAATATATCATACGTCAATCATATGGGAATACCGTTGAAATTTCTGCTTTAACCTATGATTTAACTTCAACAAAATTTGTTGAAAATAATAAGCAAAAAGATTTTTATAGACAGTAATGCCGATTTGATTCTTTTTGAACCTTTCACTAAGAAAGACAATGGTTTACCGGATGTAAAACGTTCACTAGACAACATAAAAACAATTATAGATGATGTAACAAGGGCAAATCCCAATATTTCGTTTGTCATTCAGCCTCCACCACCGATGTATAAAGCTGTTAAATATCCGAAGGAAGTAGAAGATTTAAAAAACTTTGCACAAGAACAAAACATTCCTTATCTTGATTATTGGAGTGAGTGGCCAGCGCAAGGTACGAAAGAAATGAAAGAAGTATATAAGGAGGATTTTAATGATTCAAATCAAATGGGCTATAATATATGGACAAACTATGTAGAAAAATATTTCATTAGCAAGTAATCTCCACAAGGTTGTTTTTTCACAATTTCTTAAACAACAAAAAAACCTCCGGTGCAGCGCCCCTTGAAGAAAGAGACATGGCGCCGGAGGTAAACTTCAACATTTCTAAAAAGATGTTATCTGTGTATAATTTTCCCTATTTACTTAGTCATGAAAAATGAACAATATCAGGATCATTCACTTTTCTAATTCACATCCACCTATCAATCATTTTCTCTAATACTATATTGAAATTTTTAGTTGATTACTTGTTTTTTCAGAAACCTTTGCATAATTTGCCTTATAAACTTCATTTTGATTTGTACTTCTATTAATAAAAATTCCTGCACCAATTAAAGTTTGATTCTCTATGAATATACCATCCCTAATTGCTGAGTTAACACCAATAAAACAATTATCTTTAACAACAACATTTCCACTGATGACAACATGTGAAGTAATAAAATTATTGTTTCCTATTTTTGTATGATGACCAATATGGTTTCCACTCCACAAAATATTATTTTCGCCAATTTCCACAAAAGGCTGAATTGTATTGTTTTCGAGGATAAAACTATGTTCGCCTATCTTTACGTTATTAAAAATTATAGCTTTAGTACTTATATAGCTTGCTAATCGATATCCTTTTTCCCTTGCTTCTTTAATTTTACGCTCTCTTAACTGATTCATTTCTGTGTAAGTAATAGCAGCAAACATATAGACTTCATCAACAGAAAAATAATCTTCAATGATTGAAAAATCATAAACTGGAAGACCACAAAATTCATTAGAGTTCATATATTTTGCATCGACAGTGAAACCTACAACTTCATAATCTGAATCATTGGTGAAATAATAATGAGCTAATTCTGCAGTCTTTCCTAAGCCAATAATGATTAATTTTTCCATATTTACTTCTCCTTAGATTTAGGTTGAAAATTATTATCGACAATTATTACAAAAAATTAGCTATGAGCGTTATGATTATTAAAGAAACATTATCAAACTCTTACTTGTCCAATAAGAAGATTAATTTTCTTCTATATTCTTTATAACCGCATTCAATTATGTCTATATTCTTTATATCTAATATAGATATAATTAAACACTTTTATATGAAGTAATTAAACAAACTATAATTGCCAACTTTCCATATATCTATTGGCAATCATAATATAATCATGTTTTTCCTCTATAAATCTTCTGGAATCTTGACTAAGTTCTTCAATTTGTTGTTTACTTTCTAAAATTCTTTCAAATTGGCTTATCATTTGTTGAACATTTGGAGTAATGTTTATCACTGGACAACTTGTTACTTCTAATTCTTCTAGAGCTTCAGGTTCTGATCCACTCATGACGATCTTTCCTTTAGCCATTGAATAAATGGCATTCATCCCATAAGTATATGATCTGCATTGGTCTATTACGACATTCGTCTTAGATATGACTTCTAAGTACTCATTTAAAGGTAGAAAGTCCGCATATATCATTTCAACATCATTAGGATACTTATTTTGAAATATATTCATTGCTTCAACTATTATGTCAGAACCTTTATACTTTGATCTCCTGGATGCATGATAAAAGACGATTTTGTTCTTCAAAACATTTTTTTCATATTGTATTTTTTTTGTATTAATAGGTAATGGTATAGTGCTATTCAATTTATTTGCAAATTTACTGTTCCTATAGCTTTCAGCATATTCCCACATAATCGGAATAATTCCATCGATTTTACTCATAAATTTATTTTGAAGAAAAGTATCCAGTCTGCTTGTGTATGCGGGTTTTCTTTTTAGTTCACCCTTTAAATAATCATCATGAGGTGTGTATCTATGCATTTTTCCAGATAGAACAAATTTCATTATTTCTACATCGTCACCAGCTGACAAACAATAAACTTTTCTATTATTTTTAAAAATGGAATCATAGAAAAACACGCCAAATTTATGAGTGATGTACGGGTTAATAAATTGTACAAGATCATAGCCTTCAAAATTCGATAATTTTTTTTTAATTCATATAATTTTGTTATGTTATATTTTGATTGTAGTGATAAATCGATATCGCTATTAATTCTTATTTGCTCATCACCATCTGATGCCACTACTACATCATGACCTAACTCTTTTAACCCTTCTTTTAAATTCTGATGGACCCCACTGTACTCTCCCAATAGAAGAATTTTACTCAATACTATCACCTCATTTAAACGCCTAAAGATTGATCTTGTTTTGCATATTTTTGATTTCCTTTGATAAATAACATTTTAAAAAATATAACAATCATTAGTATAAAATAGGCAAAATAGTTCAACGCATATGCTTGTGTCACACCAACCAACCCATTTAAGTGGGTCAGCCAAATCGTTATTCCATAAAAAGATAGTGCAAATACTACTTCAGTAATAATGAATGTTTTCGTCATCGCTTTCGCTATCATTAAAAAGGATAAAGTCCAACTCGCCATTTTTAAAACATCCCCAATTAACTGAAATAAAAATAACTTTCTCATCTCAATAAAATCAGGTGAAAACAATATAGTAATGATTAAATCTCTACAAAGATAAATGAATGTCGCAGATACTAAAACAAACGGTAAGATCACTTTATATCCAGATAATATCTCTTTTCGTATTTCCATTGGATTCTGTAATTCTGAAAGCTTTGGCAAATAATATGTTGAAAATGCTGTCGTTAGAACTAGTAAATACATCGTTGAAATTTTCCAAACAGATTGCCAATATCCCGCTTCTTTAATAGATAGTTGATTAATTAAATGATTTCTAATCATCATTTGTGTAACAGATACTGAAATGATGGATACAATCGCCATTAAGGAGAAACTAAGTAATTTTTTATAATGACTCTTATCTACCCATTCATTAAATGTAAATGTAAAATCTAACTTTTTTATTGATATAGGTAAAGTAATCAGTAAAATAATTGCTTGAACGATTATCATTGCTAATAGCGCTCCAACCATTGTATATTTAATCGTCAACACCGATGTAACGACGAGAGAGAGCAAACTACTAGATATGTTAATAATGATAAACAGTTTTATTTTTTTCAAACCGTTTATAATTGATAGAAGAATTGTATTAAAACATATAAATGATAAGCTTATACCTAAAAGTTTGAATAAAATTGTATATTCTTCTGACTTTAAAATCCAAACAGAAAAAAAAGCGCTACCAAAATATGTGGTTGCACCTATTACTAATGAAAAAATAGCTGTCATAATGAACGATGCACTTATTACATCATTTCGCTTTTTTTCATCTGTTTCATGATATTCTGCTACATACTTTGTTACTCCAGAATTAATTGCACCGTTTCCAATTGTTAAAATAACATCCAAAAAATTTTGAAACTGTCCGATTAAAGCAATACCTGCTGGACCAATATATACAGCGATGATCTTGTTTATCACCAACCCCGACGCTAACTTAATAATAGTGGAAATACTTGAGAAAACACTCGTTTTAATGAAATTCATACTCTAATACCTACCTGATCTCATTAATAGCTTTGATGAATATCCTATCATTTCTGCCAGACTGAATAGATGAAATTTCAATACTTAATACTTGACTATGGCTTTACACATTTGAAGTATAGCTGTTAATTCTGACATACTTTGGCGAAATCAATTCAAAAGCTTCTACCTCTAAATCAAGTAGCTCCATCCACTTTTTCATTATTCTGCATCCTGCATATTTGAAAATGAAGTTATATCTTTTGTACTTCTTTTGAAAGGACTAAAGTTCTATTTACATCATATTCAAATTGTTGATATAAGACACACCGTGCTCCGAACCCTTGTTTTTGGAAAACAAGACCTTCATTTAAATTAAATCCATTATTCTCTACAGACGTACCAAAATCAAAATACATTTTATTTATAAAAACTTGATTTATTAAATAATTAAATAAATAGTCCAAAGCAGACATTTGTTTTCCCTTATCACTTGCTGAAATATATTGAACATGGGCTACATTTTTACTAATATACATTACAACACCAGCAATACATTCATTCTTATAATACACACTAAAAAGCTGAATATTTTCCTTGAAGAGACTATTTAACTTTTGTATTTCTGATAAAGTATGAATAGGGTTAGTATTGTGCTTTTTGTTCAAGTTTTCTGTTAGAACCCTCCAAAAATCTTCATAACAACTATCAGTTCTTATTTCTAATTCATTTCTTTTGGCTTTCTTGATCCCTCTCTTTCTTAAAGAAGTGAAGGGAATTCTTTCATCCTTACAAATAACCGATGACAATCCACTACTTATCAATTTTGCTTCAAGTAAAAAAAGCACATATTCATCTTCTTGAGAAGGAATACTCGAATAAATATAAGGAATGGATCGATAAATCACTTTACGTATTTGTTTTTTTTCTTTTAAATAGTGATTAATCATATTAAAACACATAATTACTTCACCAATTTTAGTTTCTGGTAATATGAGTAACCCAGCATAAGTTAATCCTTTATGAGTATAAAATGTGGAACCTTCTATATTCCCTGGCATTAATGCAACTACTCGATTTTTCTTTTTGACTATTAGTGAACAATCTTTAAATCTATCTAAATGGTAGTGAAGATAATCGATTTTATGGATAAATGTACCATTTTTTGAACAATCAATAAATTCATCCCACTCTCCCTTGTCTCCCTCTTCAAATTCCTTAATTGAAATTTTTTCGAAATCGTTCACTTTCATCCTCCTAGAACTCTAACAAATATATCGAATCATATAAATTTTTTGATTATCCTCGAACAATGTTTTAAAATTATTTTTTTTGCTGCTCTATATGACATTTTATTATTCACATCTATTTTCAAATACAAATAATCTAATTCTAGCATCCTTGCGGTTCGAATAGCATGATCTACTATATAGTATGCTAATCCTTTCCCCCAATACTGTTTTTCTCCAATGTAACACCATAACTCTCCACACTTATCATGAATATTTTTTATACCCAACGCACCTATTTCTTCTAATTTATACTGGATCCCTCTAATATAATAGTCGTCTCTATCTTGAAGAGAATTAAACCATTTTATCTGGATTTCATCATCAAAATCTGGTGTCATAGTTAATCCTTTGATTTCCGCATCACTTAGCCATTTCTTTGATAATTGCAAAAAAATAGAATCATATGGAACAAATGAAATATTTACAGTTTCATAAACAAAATCATCATAATTTCTAATATAATCCTCTTCAACAAAATCTTCACTTGCCAACATCATGAGTACACAATCATCAGAAAAATCATGCATTTCAAACCATATTAATTTATCAATATAGAGATCTTTATGGTGGTTATTTAATTGATACCTTCGCTTTTCCTTACCATCATTCAGTATTACTTCACATGATCCACGAACACATATTAGTATTTGCTGCAAGTGTTTATGAGCATAAAAGCCTCTTGCTAGCTTCATTTTAAAATTATCAATATAGTAAACTCGCTTGATTTCAAAAGGGGCATTATTAAATATTTCTAGTGATTCGAGTGTTCCACATTCATCGCTCAATCTTTCAAACTCTTTCTCTACACTTTTCTTTAAATCGATTATCATCTTTTCACACCCAGTTTTATATAAATTTATAAATATTACTATTAAGATAGAAAGACATGTCTTATTGGATAAATAAAATTCGAATCATAAAACTGGTCCTTATTCTTTTAATGTTAAACTTCTTTGATGCCATTTCCATGCGCTTTCAATGATTTTAAATAAGTTTACCTCTGCCCTCCAACCAAGATCACTATAAATTTTTTCAGATGATGCAATAAGCCGAGCTGGGTCTCCAACCCGGCGATCTGTATAAACAATATTTGCTTTACGTCCTGTTACTTCTTCACAGGTTCGAATGATTTCATTGACGGAATAGCCCGTTCCATTTCCTAAATTGTATATTTTCGACTGTACCTTTCCGCTTAGCACTGCTTCTAAAGCCATAATATGAGCTTGAGCAAGATCATTCACATGTATATAATCTCGAATACATGTGCCATCTGTTGTATCATAATCCGTACCAAAAACAAATATGTTTTCCCTTTCTCCTAGCAGATGTTGTAATACTATTGGAATTAAATGTGTCTCTGGATCATGATTTTCTCCTATTTTGGAAGAAAAATCTGCTCCCGCTGCATTAAAATACCGAAAAACCACATATCGTAGTCCATATGCATTTGAAAAGTCCTCCATAATCTGCTCAATCATATGTTTTGAACGTCCGTAACTATTAATAGGATTAGCCATTGTTTCTTCAGTCAACACTTCATCATCTGGTATCCCATAAGCTGCTGCCGTAGACGAAAATATGATATTTTTAACATTATTCTTCAGCATAGTATGTAAAAGAGTTATAGTAGATGAAACATTATTACGATAGTATTTTAGTGGATCAACTACTGATTCCCCAACTAAACTATTTGCTGCAAAATGTATAACTGCATCTACATGATATGTTTTAAAAATATATTCTAAATCTTCTTCATTTCCCATATCACCTTCATAGAATATAGCTCTTTCATTTACAGCCCATCTGTTACCAGTAGACAAATTATCTAGTACAATCACATCCATTTTTTCTACCAATTTCTTTACTGTATGGCTCCCAATATATCCAGCTCCACCAACAACAAGAATCATATTTTTACTCCTTTTTTAATAATTTACCTTCCTACTTATACATTTTCTAGTCAGTATCATTATTCCAACTGTAAGACTGAGTAAATATTTGTTTCACAAAGCTAAATAAATTTTCCGATTGAAATTTATATCCTTTTATTCCTGCAGCAACTGCTGCATCTATATCGGTATCTTTATCCCCAATAAGAACACTCCTTTTACGGTCAATGTTAAACTCAGAAAATGCTTGCATAAGTAAGGCAGGTCTTGGTTTCCGACATTGACATTGTTTTTGATAAGAAGCTCCTCCATATGTAGGGTGATGTGGACAATAAAAAAAAGCATCGATAAATACGTCATGCTCTTGTAATAGTTCTTTATTAATTCGATTGTGTAATGTTTTCACATCGTTTTCAGTATAGTAACCTCGTGCAATTCCAGATTGATTTGTTACTACAAAAATAGCATACCCCTGACATTTTAAATATTTTATAGTTTCAATAGCACCTGGAATCCAAATAAAATCTTCTCGTTTATATACATATCCTAAATCCTCGTTTAAAACACCATCTCTATCAAAGAAAACAGCTGGTTTGTTCACGATAACCGCCTTAGATTATTTTCCTTATTTTTTAGAGCACTGTAAACATCATTAACATGGATTGTTGAAATACAGCCATTTTCAACAACGCAACGATGTTTTTCAAATCCTAAACTAAGTAAATGATCACACTTTATTCGAGGAGTTAGAATAACAGATTTTTCAGATACTGGTCCCCATCTTAACGGTGATGTCGGACCATGTAAAGCGATAATACTAGAACCGACAGCTGCAGCCAAATGCATGATCCCTGTATTAACAGTGACAATTATATTGACTTCTTCTATTAAGGCAGCTGTTTCTTCTAAACTAAGTTTACCAGCTAAAGAAATACAATCTGTACCACCTTTACAATCCATTTTTTGAACTATTTCATTCGCTAACTCACTATCTTGTCTACCACCAGTTAGAATAATTTTGTATCCTTCACGAATTAAGCGATTAGCTAACTCAATCCAAGATGACTCAGTCCATTGTTTGATTTCTTTATGCGAACCCGAGGCAAACAAATGAAAAATGATAAATTTATTCTTTGAGTCAAGTAAAGTGCCAATTTTCTCCTTACTTTCTTTACTAATCAAAAATTCAGGATTTATTTTTATTAAATTGAATTCCAATGAACGTAATACATTTCTATAATTTTCTAATTCATGTATACTGTCTAAATGTTCTGCTGTTCGATCGTATATATAATGTCTAAACATTTTCTTTCTCTTAAATCCTACTTTGATATTTGCTTTAATAACAAAGGATATTATTGCATTTAGTCTTGACCATGCCCCAAAATCCAATAACAAATCATAGGGAGTTTCTTTCCTCAACAATATAAAACTTCCTAGTAAGCTGGACATATTAAACTTTATCATTCTATTTATATAAGGTATGTTTTTTGCTGCTTGAGCATTTTCATTTGAACAGACGATAGTAATATTACTATTGGGATATCGATGTTTTATTTCTTTTATGATTGAAGAGAGTAATATTGTATCTCCAATAGCAGCTATCATCACGATAATAATACTTTTGGGGTTTAGTATTTTTTTTTCTTTTTTTCCCCTTAACATCCCCAGGAGAAAAACGATAGGAATCCCGATATATTTATCAATTAATTTTAATTTTGCATTTCCTCTTTCTTCCATAAATCTTCCGCCTATTTTCATATTTACATCAATCATACTTTAAGACTTGTTTTATAAGAAATACTCTTAATAATACCGGATGTAGAATATCCATCTACGAAAGAGATTATTTCTACTCTATCCGCAAATTCCCTTCCTACAACTTCGTTTACTTTATAATCTCCACCTTTCACCAAAATATCTGGTTTCACTTCGGATATTAGATCTAAAGGTGTGTTTTCATCAAATATTATTACTGCATCCACAAATTCGAAAAATGACAACATTTTTGCTCGATCATTCTCATTTATGATTGGTCTAGTTGGGCCTTTCAAATTTTTCACTGATTTATCACTATTAAGTCCAACAATCAGTTTATCTCCTAATTGTCTGGCATCTTTTAGATATGTAGCATGCCCTATATGAAGGAGATCGAAGCAACCGTTAGTAAAAACAACCTTTTCACCATTTGTTCTCCATTTATTAATTAACAGTTTTAGCTCTGTTTTAGATGTAATTTTACTAGACAGTTTCAGTGAATGTTCATTTAGTTCTTCAAGTTTATCAAGTAATTCAAAATCTCTTACAGCATAAGTGCCTACTTTTCCAACTACGATACCTGCGGCTACATTTGATACTTTTACAGCATCATCAATTTTTGCCCCAATTCCAATAAATGCTGCTATTGTTGAAATAACAGTATCTCCAGCTCCAGAAACATCAAAAATTTCTTTTGCTACAGTTGGAATATGAACGATTTCCTCCTCTCCGACCAAAGTCATTCCTTTTTCAGACCGTGTAACTAACAAATAATCTAAATTATACTGTTTTCGAAGTTCAGGAACAAACTGCTGTATAACTTCATTTGTATTGAATAGTTCTCTTCCAATAATTTTGCTTAGTTCTTTGAGGTTTGGAGTTATCATAGTTGCATTTGAATATTTACTCCAATCATTTCCTTTTGGATCAATAATGATAGGAATAGCTCTCTCATTGGCTTCTTCAATTACAAATTTGCATAGTTCTTTTGTACAAAATCCTTTTTCATAATCAGAAATAATAATTACATTAATTGATTGAAATTTTAATTCATTCAAAATCCACTCTTGAAACTGTTTAAACATCATTTCTGACATATCTGTTTGTTCTTCATTATCGATTCTTATAACTTGCTGATTCCCACTAATCACTCTTGTTTTAGTAGTGGTACAACTCTTCCCTGTTAAGATTCCCGAAGAGTCTATATTTACAAATTTCAACATATCCATTAGTTCATTTTTTTCCAAATCATCACCAACAGCTCCAACCAAAGAAACCTTACAGCCTAGATGAGCAAGATTATTCGCAACATTAGCCGCTCCACCCGGTGTCTTCATTTCGTCTCTTACATTGATAATTGGTATAGGTGCTTCAGGAGAAATTCTTTTTATATCACCAAAGTAATACCTATCAAGCATTACGTCGCCTATGACAATAACATTACAATCTTTAATTTTTGAATTAAATAACTTAATTAAAGAATGAGCATTTTTAATCATATTAGTACTCCTTATCTAGGATTTCACAAATAATATGACCTATTAAAATATGAACTTCTTGGATTCTAGCAGTATTATTTGATGGAACAATTAAGCAATGATCACAAATATCTTTTAGCTGTCCACCTTTCTTACCTGTTAAACCAATGGTTAAAGCCCCCATTTCATTAGCTTTATACATAGCCTTAATAATATTTGAACTATTTCCTGAAGTAGTAATACCAATTACAATATCATTCGGTTTTACTAAAGCTTCTACTTGTCTACTAAATACCTCATCGAATCCATAATCATTTCCAACAGCTGTAAGAATAGATGTATCGGTTGTTAAGGCAATAGATGGTAAGCCTTTTCTTTCTTTATAAAATCTACCCACTAGCTCAGCTGCTAGATGCTGACTATCAGCTGCACTTCCACCATTCCCCATAAAGAAGATCGTATTTCCACGCTCTACGGCATTTTTACATTTGTCTCCTATTAATTCTACTTCATTCATTAACTGGATTTTTACTTTTTCAATTACTTCTTGATGCTCAAGTAAACCCGATAATATAGATACAGTCATATGATTAACTCCCTAATAAAAATTTATTGGTTATCACTTGTGTCTTTTTCAATCAATGTTAAGAGGATAATCTACCTTTCTTGCAAATGAAAAAATGCCCCCAGAAGCATTTTTTAGTGGCATTCAATATTTTCATGTAATGTATCTTGAATTTACCCTATGTAGAGTAACCCTTCCTTTTATGTCTTACCTAAACGCTTAAGTACATGTCTCCATAATAATTAGCGTATCCATTTCATGACATTCTTCTTTAAAGATTTCATGTTTAGAAAAATTTCATCCTTTGTCTGTAAAAATAAAATAACCTTATTGCTAAGGTCACTGTACGCCTTTTTAAAGTCTGTTTTTACTCAATGAATCAAAAATCTTATAACATCATCAACATTTTCAGCAATATAAACATTCTTAACAAGACTCGCTTCTTCTTTATTTCTAAATCCATACCCATACGTAACTGCAATAAAATCTATTCCAGCTTGTTCGGCTCCTTTTGCATCATAAATACTATCACCTATCATGACAACTTCTGATAAATCATCTTGAATCAGCTCTTTAAGACACATCAAAATAATATCGAATTTACTATGTGTATCTTTCTCATCTATACCGTTAATTGAATTGAAGTAGGGTGATAAATCAAAATGAGTAATCATTTTCTTAGCAAAATCATCTCTCTTAAGAGTAGCAATTGCTGTTTTACAATTGTTTTCATTTAATAAAATGAGTAGCTCTTTAATCTGTTGATAAAGCTCTGCCTGATATAATCCTTTTTCTTTGTATCTCTCCCGATATAACTCAACAGCTTTTCTTGCATCCTCTTTTGAAAAACCGCATTCCCGAATAAAAGATTCTAATAGTGGGGGCCCAATAAAGCTTTTGAGCTGATCAATTGTTAATTTTTCAACCCCCATTTTATTTGCTGTATAACTAGCATCTGACATTATCCCATGTGATGTATCAAGTAAAGTTCCATCTAAATCGAATATTATTGTAGAATATTTCATAAATCCTCCATTTTACTATTTCATTATCGTATCTGTAAAAATATCGTTATAAACTGTTGATGTTATAAATTGAATATTCATTTTCTTTTCTATCAATGTTAGGTGTTCACTTATTGCTACATTTTTCTTTACCAGTTCTTCAAGCTCCACATTATAGTTCATATCCTTAGAAAAATAATTGCTAGTCTTATTTATGCTAAAGCCATCAAAACCAGCCAAATATACATTTTTCACTGATAGCTGATTCAAAAGATTTAATAACATCAATCCAGCATTATCCGAAATAATCGAATTACCAGTTAATAAATCCGAATAGTTTATAATTACAGATGAATACTCCTTAGAAGTCGCAATATTAGAAGTCGTTACCAAGAATGAATTTTCAGACTTCTCATTCATAACATCTAATATGCTATTAAAGCGTTTTAGATTACTTATAAACACAGCATCAATTATGAATGATGTTGGAATAAAATTAACACTAAATATAAAAGGATTGTGTTCTTTAATAAAATCATCAATCTTTTCCTTTTGCATTTCAATTGATTTTCCAGGTGCAATAATTAATATTTTCCTTCCATGTGTCAAATTTCTTAGTACTTCAAGATCATCATAATCATTGACAAATTGGCTTTGAAAGTTTATATATAAATCTTCTATAAATTTTTTATCATAAAGATCTCTTTTTCCTATTGGTATTTGCTTTAAAATAGTATTTATTGACTTCACTGTGATAGTCTGTTTATTGATTAAATAAGAAGCGTAATTAGGATGGCAACCATTAACAGCCGCGAGATAATATGGTATTGAATAACCCCATTTAGCCTCAGAAAAAATATTTCGTAAATCCTCATCAACTATTTCTAATAAAGGTATAGTATCATATTTTTCTTCTATATTTTCATTAATATAGTGAGTGACCAGCTCTGTGCATAGATTTCCAGCTCCTCTCCCCATACCTAATACAGATGAATCTATGATAATACTTCTTCTTGTATGCAAAGTTAATAGTTCCTGTGCATTTGAAAAAGACAATTGAAGATTATTATGTGAATGAAACCCAATAGCTATTGAATCATTCAAATTATTGTCTAAAAGATGGAACATTCTAAGTAGATCATTTTTATACATAATACCGAGTGTATCTACTAAATAAAAAGAATATGGTTTCAAATCATTCACTTTCTCTATTAATGTTAATAGACTAGAATCAGAATAACTGGTTGTGCCTACTGGTTGAATAAATACCTTATATCCCTTTTCCATCAGTTGTTTGCCGTATATCAACGCTTCATCTATTTCATTTTCATGAAAAGTTACACGTATACCATCTATTGATTTGCCATCACAGTCAGAAATCTTATCAATAGAAATATATGGTTGTGCTATCATTCCTACATACATGACGTTTTCATTCTTAGGCTCAATATATTCTCTAATTGTTTCTACACTGTTAAATAAGCTTTTATTTTCATCAGAATCTTCCTCTTCTATAAAACCACATTCGATAATATCGACCTTAGATTTTGATAACTTAGAAATTACCTTTTTTATCGTTCGTTTTCCAAAGGACCACTCATTAATATAACCTCCATCACGAAGTGTGCAGTCAAGAATCATTATTTTACTCATAAATATAGTCTCCCTGTTCGAGATTCTTTTTTATAATTGACTTAACTGTTTCTAAATCCTTTGGAGTATCTACTGATAACGTAGTAACCGAAGCATCAACAAATTTAATTTTTTGTCCATTTTCTAAAAATCTAAACTCGTCTATATCCTCTGCTGCTTCTAAAGGACCCCTTTCAGCTTTATAACAAAATTCCAATGCACTTTTCGTAAAGCATTGAACCCCAACAAATTTTTTATAGATAAAGTTATACGTTCCTTTTGGATATGGGATAGGACTTCTCGCCATGTATAGCGCATATCCATATACATCCGTGGCAATTTTAATCTTGGAAAAATCAACTGCTTCTAAAGGATTTTTCAGTTCAGTCATAAGATTTGAAACAAACAATGAATTAGGGTCAACATCTTTAGGAATCATTTTTTTTATTGCATCTTCTTCTATTAATGGCTCATCACCATTCACATTAATATAAAAATCCGCTTTTACCATGGTAGATACTTCAAATAGTCTATCCAAATGAGTTTTGTGACTAGTTGATGTCATTACCGTTTTCATTTTATATTCATCACAGACATTTTTAATTCTAATATCATCCGTAGCAACGAAAACGTCATCCAATTCTGAAACTCTTTTTAGTTTATTATAAACCCACCAAATCATAGGCTTACCACAAATATCTGCAAGTGGTTTGCCGGGGAATCTTGAAGAATTATATCTGGCTGGAATGACACCTATTATTTTCATTTAAAAACCTCCTAATATCCTTCAATTCATTTAATTTGTTTGTTGTAGATTCTTTTTTCTCAGTAGCTTTGTTTCAACAAGCTTTTTAAACTTGTTAAAGTCATTTTTATTTAAAGTCGTAGAAAGACTAGTAATATAACCAAGTATTCCACATGCAATCACAGTAAGAGCGAACTCTAACCATTGGTCAAATGATATAACGCTTTTAATCAAACTATATAAACACACTATTATTATCGTTGTTATAATATTTCGTAATAGTAAACTATAAAAAGTATTCCACTTGATTCCTAGGCATATAGCTGGGTAGATAGGAGTAAAAATAATATTACGTATTACACTTATTATTGAACTTGATATTGGAATAGCTATCAGACCAAGATCAGTAAAATTTAGTAATATAAAAAGTAAAGCTACATTCAATCCTCCCGAAACAAGTAACATAATGGAAGGTAGCTTTACTTTGTTTAAAATCGTATTCACATTGAATAGTATATTAATAGATCCATTAATTAAATATGGTCCCATCATAATAACTGATAACAAATGTAAATAATCGGCATTTTCTCCTGGCACCCATAGACGATAAAATTCATCACCAAAGACAATAAAACCAGAGATTGGTACACTAATTAATAAACTTAATACTTTACTGGAAAAATGAACTTCACGTACTAAACCATCAATATCATTTTCAGCATATCGAGATGCTAAAGGTGGAACAAATACCCCAACCAGCATCGAAATCAAAAACACCAAAAACATTGGTACAGTCTGAGCTATAGAATATTCGCCTGCTACAGCAGCTCCAAAAAACATATTGGCTAATAAAAGATCTAAACCAGTTAGTAAGATGACACTTAATTGATTAATCGAAACCCATAAACCTGAACTCAGTAGTTCCATTACCGCTTTCATTTTAAAGTAAGAAAATGAGATTGATAACTTTGGCAATAGGCGTTTTGTTAGATAAATTGCCATACATGTTCCAATAAGACATACACTTAGACTAACAATCCCAACGTAAAATATAGATGGAGTAAAAAGCGTAAATAAAATGAGAAATAAAGCAGCTTTTAAACCGCTTTGAATAATATCCTGATAGGATCGTAAATCGATTCTATTCATGGCTATTGTTGCCACATTAAATACTGAACCTAACACAGAAATCAAAAAGGTTAAAAAAATCAGACTAAAAAGAAATTGAATTTCACTGTGCAGATATTCTGGTACGTCTAAAAAACGATCAATAAAAAATATGATTATACAGAGTGGAATAGCTAGTACCGTTACCAAAATAACATTTGAATACAAAACTGAATTAAAATATACGTTAGCTTGTGCATAATCCTTTTTCATTACTTCTAACATAATAAACCTTGCTGCCATTGAATTTAATGCAAGTACAATTACGTTGATATAAGTAACAAAATTATTAGCCAAAGGAAAAAAACCATAAGCTTCTTTCCCTATATGTTTAATTAAAAATGGTGTAAGTATAAAACTTACACCAATGCCAATAGAAAAAGACATTATATTGGCTAATAAATTTATACTAAGCTGCTTTTTATTTACCATAAATATACCTTCTTAGCTCGTAATTCATTACGAGTAATATATCGTTCGTTTGAAAACATTACGACAACGTATTATGCTTCTTTACCTAATATCTCTGTAATAATGGCAATCTTACCTTTTCCCTTACCTTCCCGTTTCATTTTCGCTTCACTGCGGATATCAAAATCAGTTTGGCAAAACTCTACTACTAAGAAGGATTTGCTATATATGATCTTTTAAAAGGATTTTTATTTTCCAACCACGATTGATTATCCATATACCAATTAATCGTCTGCATTATCCCATCCTCAAATGAATAGATGGGCGACCATCCCAATTCTGTTGTTATTTTACGTTGATCAATGGCATATCGTCTATCATGACCTAAGCGATCTGCCACATATTGAATTAATGTCTCTGTTTTACCTATTTTTCGAAGTATCAGTTTTACTACTTCAATATTCTCCAATTCATTATTTCCACCAATGTTATATATTTCACCAGCTTTTCCTTTATGAATAACAGTATCAATCGCCCTACAATGATCATAAACATGAAGCCAATCACGTATTTGTCTACCATCTCCATAAACAGGAAGTGGTATGTCATGAAGAGCGTTGTTAATCATCAACGGAATAAGTTTCTCTGGAAATTGATAAGGACCGTAATTATTGGAACATCTTGTAATAATCATTGGTAATCCATACGTTTGATAATAAGCCCTAACCATCATATCTGCTGCTGCTTTTGATACTGAATAAGGACTATTTGGTTCTAAATTTGTTTTTTCTGTAAAGTAGCCCTCTTTTCCTAAAGTTCCATAAACTTCATCAGTAGAAATTTGTATAAATTTTACTCCACCTTTAAATTCTCCACTTTGTTTTAAAGACCCATAATTTTTCCAATGCTTTTTTGCTGCATCCAATAATACCTGAGTACCTAAAACATTTGTTTTCAAAAAGATTTCCGGAGAATCAATACTTCGATCAACATGTGATTCAGCTGCAAAATTAATGACGACGTTTATTTCATATTTGATAAATAATTCATCTACAAGGTCACGATCGCATATATTTCCTTTCACAAATCGATAATGAGAATGGTCCTCTACTTCATACAAATTACTTAAATTTCCAGCATACGTTAATAAATCTAAGTTAATAATTTTATAATTATGATTTCCTAACATATGTTTAATAAAATTCGATCCAATAAACCCTGCTCCACCTGTCACTAAAATATTCATATTGTTCCTCCCAAAACTTCACATAGAAAACAGTAATGGAACTTTTTCATCTGCTATATCCATTAAATATTTTCCATAATCTGTTTTCATTAATGGCCGTGCTAGTTCTAATAGTTGCATTCTTGTAATGTATCCTCGCCTAAAAGCAATTTCTTCTATACAAGCAATATATAAACCTTGACGTTTTTGAATAGCTTCAACAAAATTTGAGGCTTCCAATAAAGACTCATTTGTTCCTGTATCAAGCCATGCTATTCCTCTACCTAATAGTTTTACTGCTAATTCTCCCCTTGAAAGATATTGGTCGATAATAGAGGTGATTTCAAGTTCACCTCTCGCAGAAGGCTTAACCTCTTTGGCTGTCTGAACTACAGAGTTATCAAAGAAATATAACCCTGGTACTGCAAATTTCGACTTTGGATTTTCAGGTTTTTCTTCAATTGAAATAGGATTTTCATTTTCATCTACTTCAATAACACCATAAGCCTTTGGATCTTTTACAAAACAGCCAAAAATAATGCCTCCTTTCACTAAAGAGGCGGCTTCCTGTACGCGATTTCCAAAATCTGACCCATAAAAAATGTTATCACCTAATACTAAAGCAACAGGAGAATTACCTATAAACGCTTCACCAATCATAAATGCTTCAGCCAGACCTTTCGGTTGATCTTGTACAGCATATTCAATTTTAATACCTAAATGGCACCCATCTCCTAATAACTCGTGGAACACAGTAATATCTCTTGGAGTTGAAATAATTAATATCTCTCTTATTCCTGCTAACATTAACACGGATAAGGGATAGTAAATCATAGGTTTATCATAAATAGGTAAGATTTGTTTCGAAATAGCTTTCGTCAGAGGATACAGACGAGTACCGGAACCACCTGCTAAAATAATACCTTTCAAAAAATCACCTTTTTCTTTAAGTATTTCATTAACCTAAGAAACTTATAAAGCATTATTTATTCAAATAAACTTAATCCTATATAAATTCAATTATGTAGAAATAAATTCATTATCATAAACAATAGAATTTTGCTGATTATAGTTATTCACTATAAATACTATGTGCTTTAATTCCTCATTACTTAAAACAGGCGAAATAGGTAAACTTACCACTTCTCTTGAAATTAACTCTGAAATTGGATAAGACAACTCATTTAATTCTTCATAAGCATTTTGTTTATGAACTGGTATTGGATAATGTACTAGAGTTTCGATTCCATTTGATAACAAATATTCCATAAAATCACTCCGATTTTTAACTCTAACTACGAATAAATGCCAAACGTGATTACTCTCCTCATTTGGCATTTGAGGAAGAGTAATGTGTAGATTTTTTATATTGTCACAATAAAATCTAGCTATTTCTCTCCTTCTTTCATTATCTCTTTCTAACAAAGGTAACTTTATTCTAAGAAAACTAGCTTGAATTTCATCCAGCCTACTGTTAACTCCTTTGAAAATGTTTTTATATTTTTTAAAACTACCATAATTTCTAAGAGCTTTTATTCTATTTGCTAGATCATCGTCATTTGTAGTAACAGCTCCACCGTCACCTAGAGCTCCTAAATTTTTTCCAGGATAAAAACTGAACGCAGCCGCATCACCTAAACTACCAGCTTTTCTACCATGTAATTCAGCCCCGTGAGACTGAGCAGCATCTTCAATTATTTTAATATTGTGCTTTTTTGCTAATGAAATAAGTTTGTCAATTTCAACTACCCTGCCATACAAATGTACTACCATAATTGCCTTTGTATTTTCATTAATATGCCTCTCAATTAAGCTTAAATCAATATTTAACGTATTGATATCCGGTTCAATTAATATTGGTGTGGCACCTGTTGATGTTATAGCTAATATTGTTGCGATATATGTATGAGCAGGAACAATTACTTCATCACCTTCCTTAATATCATAAGCTTTTAATATTAAGGATAAAGCATCAAGTCCATTTCCTACCCCAATACAATGGTTCGTATTACAATATTTAGAGAATTCAAGTTCAAACTTAGTTACTTCTTCTCCCAAAATATATCTTGAATTCTGAAGAACCCTCTGAAAACTTTCTTGTATATCCGATTGATGTCTATTATTAATTGCTTCAAGATCTAAGAACTTTATCAATTTCCCCACCTCTTTCTTATAATCCCTTAATTACATGCTTTATCGCTATCCACATTTTGAAATTTAATTCCCTTAAAACTCAAGTCATTTACTACTTTATAACTTTAAGAAAATCCTCATAACTTCTGATATAATCGTTTTCATCATAATATTCACTTGCTAAAACTAACAAAACACAATCATCGGAAAAATCAAACATTTCCCGCCAAATATATCTATCAACAAATAAACCTTGATTTGGTTTATTTAATGTATATTCTTTTCTTTCTTTTCCGTCATCCTTGATTACCTTACAAGATCCACTTACACAAATAAGCACCTGCTGTAATTCTAAATGTGCATGAAAACCTCTTGCTTCTTTCTGCTTTGTTCCATGTATATAATAAACTCGCTTAATCTCAAAGGGGATATTTTTAAACTGTTCAAGGGCGACTAAAGAGCCTCTCTGATCACTAATAGTCGGAAAGTCTAATAAAAAATCGTTCATTGTAAAAATCAATCCTTTTAGAGAATTTTAGTTAAAAACAAAAAGCCATATTTTAAAAATGTAGTGGAGTAATTAATATTAATGAAATATAGACTTTACCTTATGATAGGTCATTACAAACTGAGGAAATAACCAAAGTTTACATAACACTGCTTTAATAAAAAATTTTATACTTACTTGTTTATTTAACCTTAATAATTTATTTATTTTTATTGATTGAAAAATTTCTTTAAAGGTTTTTGTCAATTCTTTAGAATCTTTAACTACTTCAATCGAAACCATATATTCTGAAAGCAAAGAATGACTCCTATAAATAAAATAGTCTTCTTTATATACTGAAATTAAATTTTCTTCTTTCAATATGTCATTCACCATTTCGATAGCTTCAATATATCCTTTGACATTTTGTATACTTTTAGTGTTCGTTATTGAATCATTATGCTGTACATAATAATAAAGATTATCATTTATATATTTACAGGATTTTATCTTTGTCAATATCTTGAAAATAGTAGGAATATCTTCATATTTAATATGAGGATATCTAATATTAAATTCATTGAATAATTTCATCTTTATTAATTTATTCCATGAAAAACCTTCAACTAGATTATTTTCATTCAGTAAAAATTCTCGGATTAAATCATTTCTATCAAGAAGTTTATTATCAAAAGTTGAATGGTCATTATAACTTAAGATTCTGCCATCCATATCAACTTTAGTATAATTACATATAACTAAGTCAAGATTACTCGACTTAGCTTCTTTATATAATGTTTCAATCATATTGTTTTCAATATAATCATCTGCATCAACAAATGCAACGTACTCACCACAAGCTAAATCTAAAGCGCGATTTATTGCTACAGCTTGACCTGAGTTTGGCTGATTAAGAAGTTTAATATTTGAATATTTACTTTCGTACCACTTAAGTTTGTTTAAGCTATTATCAGTTGATCCATCATTTATTATAATAATTTCTATATCGTTTAACGTTTGATTGATAACACTGTTAAGACACTTGTCTAAGAATTTTTCATTATTATATACTGGGATGATAATACTCACTTTCTTATTTTGCATACATTTTCACCAACTTTTAATTAAGCTGTTTTCGCAAACTTTGTTACCTATTAACAAGTAGTGAGTTTAGATTGACATCCGCACAAGGATGATCGCTCTCTATGAGAAGGCAGTGAATTTCCTCGGTGCATAGCACGTATGGTGTTCTCATCAGCCCTGCTGCTCTCGCAGGAGTTTCGTACCACACATTCCCAATCAACCAATCCTTCCATCAGCTGGTATTATTCACGATACTTATTTAAAAACAACAATCTTTTAGAAAACAACTTTTAAATAAAAAAATGCCGCTAGAGAAAATCTCTAATTGCATTAGCCAATGTTTTCAACCTTTTCTTTAATAAACAATGAATCAAAATCGACTCTTTCAAATACCTCTAGCATGCCTCCTCTTGATGCATTATAGATTTTTATCTGACTATAATCTGCATATTTTTTTGCTTCTTCATAGGCACATATCATTTTTTTACTCGCTTCAGCAACTTCTGGATCCACTATCCCATAATCCTTAAAGTGATTGTTATTATTAATAGAGTAATTACAATCTACACCGATTAAATAAATCTCTTTAAATCCCATATAAACGGCTAATTGAATTAAAGAATATGAGATTGTATACCCACTATAAACAACCTTAAAGGCATCATCACTAAATTTGGAATGATACTTTTTATGGGCCCAATTATGATTGAGCATATTGAGTGGATATATGTAATAATCGTCTGGAATCTTGATCTGTTTCGAAATAACATCTCCAAAAAGTTTAGTTTCGACATCTAAATGGTCAATCTCATTTTTATACTTTTGATAAAATTCAGGAAATTGAATCCCGTAATAGTTTGGTCTCCATTTCGTTTCATCGAAAGATAAAAATATGGAATTCATACTAAACGTTATTTCATTTCTTAATTTTTCTAAGTCCTCTATTACTAAACTAGGTCCAGTAGCAACAATAAAGCATCTTTCTCCTAAATGTTTATCTTTAAGATTTTTTAACTTTTCATAACGACTCTTTCTACAAATTCGACTTACTCTTAGAAACTTACTTATTTGAAATTTTACAGTAGATATTAAGAATTGAATTACGTTCATTACTATTACAAGCGAAGAATAAATGTATTTATTCTTCTTTAAAATGCTTTTTATGGTCAAATTTTCTTTCACCACCTACAGTATATAAAGTAATGCTTCAAAATAAATCCTATTCATGAATACAATTTTCATTAGGAATGATAGATATTGAAACATCCATACAACTCTTAAATGCTATTTTTTTCAACTATCTCATGAAATAATTCTTCAAATTCAGGCATAATTTTATGAAATGAAAAATCGTTTGCTCGTTTTTTTCTAATGTTTTTTACTCCATCATTATCTATTTTCAAACTTTCGATAATATTCATTGCAAGTGCCTTATAATCATTCACCGGAGATAATAATCCATATTTCCCCTCTTCAAGAACCTCAGAAGGTCCACTCGGACAATTAGTCGATACAACCGGTAATCCTACTGCTAAAGCTTCGGCTATAACTACTGAAAATCCTTCATATCTAGAACTTAACACAAATACATCTGCAGCTTTCATATATTTGTAGGGATTATTAACAAATCCCTTTAATATCACACTTTCTTGTACGTTTAATTCTAGTATTAATTTTTCTAGATTTTCTCTTTGTTCTCCTTCACCCAGTATAATCAATTTAGTTTTCACTTTTTTATCTAATAAATACTTATGAGCCTTTATTAAATCATCGAATCCCTTCATTTCTGTCAATCGTCCTACACCTAATAAGATTGATTCAGCTGTTACATCTAAATCATTTTTTTCAACGAGCATACTAGATATATCATTTAGCCTTATAGGATTATATATTCGTTTAATTGGTACATTAACCTTTGGAAACTTTTTCTCAAACGAGGCTTTCACTCCATCTGAAACAGCTATTATCGTTTTTAACTTACGATACAATTTATTAATTAAATACTTATGAATCTTTTTATTCGTTTTTGAATAGTGTTCAACAATCTATATGAACCCATCCAATAGCTGGCTTATTGGTTAAATATGAAGCTATAGCTGCTAGGTATGTAGGTGTTGCTTCTAATGTTCCAATAATCAAATCTGCATTTTTTTACGGCTTTTTTTATACTTTTAATTAGTTTAAATAGATGAAAAATTCCTTTTTTATTTGCCGTTAATACTTTAATTATTTTCACATGTTTCGGTATGGATGATATTAGCTCTCCCTGATAATTTATCACGAAAATGATTGGTTCAAATTTGTTATTATCAAGATTTTTAATAATATCAATCGTTACTCTTTCAGCACCTCCTCCTTCAAAGTTTCTCATGATAAATAATAATTTTTTCTTTGTTTTCACATACTATGCCTCTCTCACCTTTTTATTTGATTACCTATAAATTCCTTTCATAACCTTTCCAATAACTGGGAATATTCTAAAAAAAGTAGCTATTCTTAAGATTTGTTTCGCCTTTCTTTGTGAAAATACAAAATTATTCCTAGACAAAGAGTTAAATAGATATTTCAACTTATAATCCTTTTCACCTGGAAAATAAATTCCCCATAAATACTGATCATCAAGGCTTTTATTGGCCCGAATAACTCTCTTAAAAAATGGGTTTACTTCCATACTTTTCTTAACCAAAAATTCCTCACTATTAAAAATAGTCGTAAAATAATGTTCCTCAGTATGATAAAAATTTTCATTTTTATTATATTCAAGAAAAAACCTTTCAAAAAAAGGAATCATTGTATTCGTATTTAAATAAAAAAATTCTCCTCCGTAGGGTAATGCAAATTCATTTTCCTTCTCAATATTGAGACCAAGGAAATCCTCTAACCAGGTATTATGTCTACCAAATTCACAAAATTGAGCATAACCAGCCCACGGTTTAGTTGTATCTACAAATTCAGATGAAACTTCAATGATTTCAACATGTAACTTATTTAGAATTTGGATATAATATCCATATTGTAACTGTTGCAATTTTTGTATATCATTTACAAAGAAAATCAATTGCATATTGTGTGAAAAATATCTTATTGAACTAAAGAGACAAACAACAGTCTTTAGATAGACTTCATTATGGATATTTATATTCTTTTTCTTCATATTGGCATATAGCGTTACACTGTCACCAAAATAGAACTACTACACATCACTTTCTCCATTTATCCTCTCACCTCAGAAAAAGATATTAATATCTTTTTCTATTCTTAAGAATCAAGAAAAAAATAACTGCTGTAGTTTCAATAAAACTTTTACCAATTTTATCGACTTTTCCAACAAAATCCCTTCCCAATCTTTCTTTAAAAAAATCTTCCTTTTCGTTAATATATGTATTACTTTTCCATTCTGGAAAAAGATCATATATTAAACTTCTTGTCTGCTTCATTTTCATGTGAAAACCTACTAGATTAAATTTATATAATTTTAATTGTCTATACATATTTGACCATAATAGAATTTTGACGTACTGATAACATAGACCCTTTGTATTTTTAACAGATAATGCTTCTTTTTCTTTATAAAAAGAATAAGTATCCTCTAATACATGATATATATCATTAATTTTAGGAGAAATTGTTGTAAGAATACTTCCTACTCTGTTTTTTCGGTACATATATAACGGTTTTTTTAAATAAACAAAATCATTCACGTAATAAAGTAATTTATAAGTTGTTCCTACATCTTCATAAATCTTACCTTTAGGGAACAGAACTTCATCAAATAAGTTCTTTCTATAAACTTTATTCCAGGCACTTGGTTGTATGGTCCACAAAACATTTGGAAGTTCCATTCCATTAACAATATTTCTATAATTTTTTTCACCTACATCTACCCAATCAAAAACGATTAAGTCTGGTTTACTTTGTATCGCCTTAAATATTTCAAAAAAATAATCTTCAGCTATATAATCATCACTATCTATAAAAGTAACGTAATTATATTTAACGTATCGAAGACCATAGTTTCTAGCGTCCGATAATCCACCATTTTCTTTAGATACGTAAGTAATATTGGAATATTGTTTAACAAACCTTTTAGCAATTTGTCCTGATGAATCTTTTGATCCATCATCCACTAGAATGATTTGCACATTGGACAATTTGTCCATACTATTCACAACTGATTGCAAACATGCTTCTATATACTTTTCTACATTATAGAAAGGTATAATTATACTAAGTCCTTCCATAAATACTCTCCTTACTTACTATTAGCTAAAAAAACTATATGGTACAACACCTGCTATGTTAATAAAAAGTCTTAAAACATAGTAAAGCATCCAAAATCCAACTATAAATAACATAAATATTTGTCCATTACGTCTATTTTTACTATTCAATAAAAGATGTATTAAAATAGAGTAATAATATATATTAAAAGCTGAAAAATAAAGTTGTATTCTGTCTACTGACTCAATCCCTGCTATTGAGTAGAGCCATAAATTTATCACAACAGCATTTGTACTAAATTGGTATAACCCATAATTAATACTTAAATTCAATTCATTCTTTGGGAGATATAAAGAAACTGTTACGATAAACATTTGTATGATAACTGGCATTAGTTGTAATAGCCCTTTTTCTTTATTCACTTCAAAAAAGAAATCCAGATTGGAAGTGTACTTTTCCGCATAGACTCCTGAGATTTTAATAATGATATCACCTGCTACATTCTTAAATTCCGGAATAAAATATAGTACAATGGTCAATAAAAAAAGAGGAATAACAATCTTGCGATTAAATGGTTTCTTAGGTATTAGAAATAGGCAAAACATAAAAATAGCACTGTTATGAAATAAAAGTGCTAGAAGAATAATACATATAAACATCCATTTTTTTATTTTTTTATCAGAAAGTAAGATATTCACAAAGCAAAAGATTATTGAAACAGCAATCAATTGACGTAATTGATTATAACTATTCAAATAAACATAGGTCAGAAGAAAGAACAATAAGCTAATTAAATAGTTGGGAGAATTTTTCTTAATTCCATAGAACATAAAGAAGATAAAAAGTGCATAAGTTCCTATTGAAAATATAAAAAAATTCTCATATTTTACAGCAAGGTCGTAGAAAAAGCTTATTCCAGGTTCAATTCCAGTATATGATTCATGAAGAAAAAAACCATAATACATGGGATAATCAACACCGACTCCTACCCCTTTAAAAGCTGCCAATCCTAATAAAATTAAAGCCCATAATATCAAAATGGTATTACTTCTAGCAGTAAATATCTCACCATTAGTCCATTTGTATTTTCTTTTAATAGTTAGCCTTGAAAGAAATAAACAATATAAAATAGCTAAAGGTAATAATAAATAAATTAGCATTATTACTCCTTACTCCCCATGTTTTATACATTATTTTACAATTAATATGCTCCTTTTCGTTTTACTACTTGTATAATCGTTTTAAAAAGTATTTTTATATCTAAAGCTAGACTTTGGTTATATATATAGTACAATTCAATATCAACACGCCTTGGGTAACCAATATTACTTCTCCCGCTCGCTTGCCAATAACCAGTAACACCTGGTTTAACTGAAAGAAAATCACCTATTTTTTCATTGTAATATTTGAGTTCTTCTTCAACTGTTGGTCTAGGTCCGACTAAGCTCATTTCTCCTTTTAATACATTGAAAAATTGCGGGAATTCGTCTAGACTTGTTCTTCTTAAAAAACGACCTATTTTTGTAATTCTAGGGTCATCATCTTGCTCCAGCTTAAAATTATTATTAATATATTTTTTATATAGAACTTCATTTTCTACTAACTTTTCTTCTGCGTTCACAATCATAGATCTAAATTTATAAATATAGAATTTTTTTCCATACTTACCAATCCTTTTTTGTTTATAGAACATCGGTCCTTTATGTTCTCCAACGATATAAAAGACAAACAAAAAAGCCATAATTATGCTAGTAATACAGATACCAATTAAAGAGCCAAAAATATCTATTAACCTCTTCATATACAGATAAAAAAGATGAGTATTTTTTTGTTCAAAATTTACAGATTCTTTCTTATATGTTTGTAATTTTGTATTTTCAGTACTCACTCTTCACTCACTCCTGCTACTTTAGAATTACGATGCTGCACCTCCTCTAGATATCGAAATAATTCATGTTTCAAATCTTTTTCTTTCAATGCAAACTCCAATGTCGTTTTAATAAAACCTAACTTTTCACCTACATCGTATCGATTTCCTTCAAACTCATATGCATATACAGATTGTATTTCTGATACTTTTTGTATAGCATCCGTTAGCTGTATTTCTCCTCCTGCACCTATAGTGTGTTGTTCTAAAAAGTAAAAGATCTCTGGGGTTAATATATATCGACCTATAATAGCTAAGTTGGATGGCGCACTGCCAATTTGCGGTTTCTCTATTAGAGTATTTATTTCATATCGTCTATTTAGTTGTTTTTTAGGACTAATAATTCCATATCGATTCGTTTCGTAATCCGGTACTTTTTGCACAGCAATGACAGATGAATTTGTTTGATGATACTCATTGATTAATTGCTTTAAACACGGAACGTCAGCCTGAACAATGTCATCTCCTAATAACACTGCAAATGGTTCATTTCCTATAAATTTTCTAGCACACCATATTGCATGACCTAATCCTCTAGGTTCTTTTTGTCTAATATAATGAAGGTCAACCTTCGATGGGGCTTGCACTTTTTCCAAAAGTTCAAACTTATGTTTCTCCATTAAATTTGCTTCAAGTTCAAAAGCATTGTCAAAATGATCCTCAATAGCCCTTTTTCCTTTTCCTGTCACAATGATAATATCTTCTATCCCTGATTCAATAGCTTCTTCAACAATATATTGAATTGTTGGTTTATCTACAATTGGAAGCATTTCTTTAGGCATCGCCTTTGTAGCTGGTAAAAATCTTGTTCCTAAACCTGCAGCAGGAATAATAGCTTTTTTTACACTTTTCAATTAAATCTACCCTCTCTATCCTTTATTAATTTAAAAATCAAAAGTTAACAATACGGCATTAAGTCCAAATACATATCATTAACTTTTAATTTTTAAAAAGTTTGGGCATCTAACCCACCCTCACACCATACCACTGACAACGAACGTGTCTAAGGACATAGAATAATCCCACAGCATAGCCGAGTGCCTCCATTAATAACGGACAGGAAGCCTCACCGATTTTCAAAATATTAAATTAGAGAACTCCTAATACCTTTTTCTTCTTAATCTTGTTTGGCTGTTCTTTTACAATTTGTTTTCCTTGAACAAGTAAGTCAGAATTATTCATAAAATAGTCAACTGTATCCAAATCAAATTTTTTCTTGATTTTAGAAAATGCTTGATCCATTTTAAAGTTTCGTTTTTTTATATTGTGTGCGTCAGATGCTATGAAGTGAGTTAAATTAGCCTCAATGAGTTTCATGGAGAGTTTTTGTATTTTACTTCCAAATTTCCCCATTAAACTAGATGTATTTATTTGAGTTAATGCTCCCTTTCTCACAAACTCATATATGAGATTCGGATTTTCAAAGATTTCTTGATTTCGTTCTGGATGTGCAATAATTGGAGTTAATCCTTCTAATTGAAGGTCATAAAAAAGTTGTTCTGTGAAATTTGGTACAATTGTCATTGGAAATTCTATTAAAATATATCGTCCGCCATCATTTAAAGATAAAATTTTCCCTTGTTTATACTCCGGTATGATGTCACCATATATACTGATTTCCTGGCCAGCTAACACTTTTAAAGATATCTTTTCTTTTTCAAATAGATTATTTAAATCTCGTACTCTATTTAAAATGTCTTGTTTGTTCGTTTCATATCTATGTTTCTGATGATGTGGTGTAGCAATAATAGTATGTATTCCCTCTTTCACGGCTAATTTTCCCATTTCAATGCTGTCACTTTCCTTTGCAGCTCCATCATCGATTCCTGGTAAAATATGAGAATGAATATCAATCATAAAATAATCCTTTCTTCCTATTATTAGAATTAGTGTTAATCACCATAATAATAACTAGCTTGAATTTTTCTTGAAATTTTTTTCTTATTTACAACAACTCCTAATAAGTCACTCTTTGAACTACTTAATAATTCCTTTGATTTTAATGCCTTTTCCTTTTCCGTTTTCGAACTAGCTATTACTAAAATCGAACTATCACATATATTGGCAACTATTTGAGCATCAGTTACCGCTAATAGAGGTGGAGTATCAAAAATAATTAAATCAAACTCTTGTTTAAGTTCTTCAATAAGATCCTTCATGATAATTGAAGATAGTAATTCTGCAGGATTAGGTGGGATAGGTCCACTAGTTAATATGAACAACCTCTCTTCTTCTGTACTTGTTATTACATTGGAAATATTTAGACTTTTAACTAATATGGAGGTTAATCCATATGCATTCGGTAAATTAAAAAGATAATGAATGTTCGGTTTTCTTAAATCAGCATCTACTAAGAGTACTTTTTTTCCCTGTTGTGCAAAAACAATGGCTAAATTAGCCGCTGTTGTTGTCTTTCCTTCTCCAGGATCTGATGAAGTCACCATAAGCAACTGAACTTCCTTATCTACCGTCGTATACTGAATATTTGTCCGTATTACTCGATACTGCTCAGAAATTGGAGATTTAGGGAGTGTTTGAGTGATTAATCTATTTTTATGAGTTAAGTGTTTTTTCTTTTTGTTTCTTCTAAATACCAATATTTTCACCTCTTTGATAAGCCCTTTTACTTTTTTTGTGTTTAGGTGATTTGTCTTTTGTATCTTCTATTAGTGTGATTACTCCTAAAACTGGTATTTGTAATAACGACTCTATATCTTCAGCACCTTTTACTGTATTATCAAAGTACTCCAAGATGAAGGATAAACCTACGGATATCAATAGACCTATTCCCAGTGCAATAGCAAAGTTCATTAAAGGTTTCGGCTTTACGGCCACTGGATTTTCACTAATTTTTGCTTTAGACAAAATCTTAACATTATCAATATTCATAATATTTATTATTTCTTTTTGAAAAATTTCAGATGTTGTGTTTGCTATATTTACAGCAAGTACTGGATCCTGGTCTTCAACAGTAATGTTCACTACTTGAGATTGTGCTTGATTGCTAACAGAAATTCTTTGGCTAAGATTCTCAGTAGAATAATCAAGGTTTAATTTTTCTTTTACTAACTGCAAAATAGCCGGACTTTTAATAATTACGTTGTATGTGTTAATTAATTGCAAATTTGTTTGCACTTCATTGTAATTAAATCCATCCTCTCCGTTCTGCGATTGATTTACTAGTAATTGTGTCGATGATTGATAAACCGGAGACAAATAAAAATATGTAACGATTGCACATATTATTCCTGATAAAAAAACAATTCCAAAAATCAGCTTCCATCTTTTCCATAATGTAAGGACTATTTCTTTTATACTAAAGGCTTCTTCCATTTTCCCCTCCACTTTTTGTAATTCGTTTTTCCCATAATATAACATTTACTCCAAAAATAAAACTATTTAATGAAAAATTTGTTCTTTATAACGAAAATTGAGTAAAAAGAACTACTTTTTCACTCTGTTTTTTCATTAATATCGCTTTCATAGTGAAAAAGAAGAGCAAATTATAATTTAGTGACTGAAAATTTATGAATATCTATCTAAAAATATCCATTCTTTATAAAATCTATAAATCTTTATGATTCATCACAAAAAAGCGAAATTCTACAAAAATAGAATTTCGCTTTTCCCTACTTATTTATTTCTTAAGTTATTTTTACCTATAATATTTTCTAGAGACTCCCACCCATAAGCAACCTCAAATACTTCTAATCCATCAATAAATTCTTCCCCTACCAACTTCGACGAAAATTTCTCATAAAATCCTCTCGTTTTATTATCTTTTAACACCCATACAAGCATTGATTGAAAACCAACATTGATTAAGTCTCTTGCTGTATGTAAAAACAATTCTTTTCCAATTCCACGAGCGTGGTTTTCAGCCAACAAATACAAGGTATATAATTCAGCATCATACGAATAGGCTTTGGTACGGTTCTCTCCACCCGAAGCAAAACCAACGATTTGATTATCCTCATTTACAGCTATATAAGTAAACCTATTTGGCACATTTTCTTCGAGAATTTTTTTCCACATATCTTCTCTTTTATCCACTTCCATATTGTCTAATATTTCGTCTTTAATAATTCCTTTATACGTCTCTTTCCAGGATTGAACTTGTACAGAGGCAATTCCTCTTTCATCCCCTATAACCGCTTTTCGAATCACCATGTATTTCTTCCCCCTTATAACACATTATGAAAACGTCTTAAACCTACAAGTTGAAAATTTAAATAAAAAGTCACTCACAACTCGTAAAAAATGCAATGTTGTGAGTGACTTAGGTTTATTTCTTCCACCAATCATCAAAAACCGTGATTGGTCCGAAACGTTTATGTTCAGTTTTAATATACCAATTTTCGATTTTTTGAGCAGCAGATTCGTTTACTTCTTTTCCTTCAATATAATCATCAATATCATCATATGTAACACCTAATGCGACTTCATCTGGAATTTGTGGTTTATCATCCTCTAAATCTGCCGTTGGTTTTTTCATGTACAAGTGCTCTGGACAACCTAGATATTTCAAAATAGCTTTCCCTTGACGTTTATTCAATCGATATAAAGGTGCCAAGTCACAAGCTCCATCACCATGTTTTGTAAAGAATCCTGTAATTGCTTCAGCCGCGTGATCTGTTCCAAGAACTACTCCTGAATAAACACCAGCTAAATCATACTGTACTTTCATACGCTCACGAGCCTTAACATTTCCCCTAAGGAAGTGAGTCATTTGTTTACCACTTGCAGTTTCAACCGATTTCACACTGGCATCGACAGCATCTTTAATATTAACAGTAACTGTAATACTTGGCTTAATCCACTGAATAGCATCCTGACAATCATCTTCATCCATTTGTACACCATATGGTAAACGAACAGCAACGAACGAGTACTCATTATTGCCAACTTCTTCGTTCAGTTCATTAATCGCCGTTTGTGCCATATAACCACAAAGAGTTGAGTCCTGACCACCTGATAGCCCCAAGACAACACTTTTAATAAATGGATATTTTTTCACATAATCTTTAATGAAATCTACACTTCTTCTAAATTCTTGTTCGGGATCTATTGTCGGTTTCGCTTTTAACACTTTAATAATTTCAGCTTGCAAAGGTCTCATTTGTCACACTTCTTTCTTTATTTGTAATTTTGATTTTAACATAACTATTCAACGTTTTTAACAGCTCCTACGTAAAATTCTTCTGTTTTAATAATCTCCACGCTAATGAACTCGAAGTTATTTGCAAAAAATCTCTACAGTCTTTATTTGATATGTTATCACTAAAAAGCAAACAATAATCATGTAATGCTTTTTTATGAGCATCTTTATCTTGATGATTGCATTGAAGGCATATCCAGCCTCCATAATACCTCTTCATAATAGCTGTTTGACATTTATTACATAGCACCCCTTTCATGACCTCATCCCGTGTAATAGCAAAACGTTCGATTATCGAGTCTTTTTTAGGTTTATGATGAGTTTTTATAGTTTTGAGACATTTTTTAGCACTTGGGGTTCAATCAATTTTTGTTGGTATTGTAAGTTCAATCTTTTCATTTTTTCAGGAATATAGTTTTTGTGTATAACCATATCCTTAATATTGATTATAGAAGAAGAAATAACTGAATGAGGATTACTGATAATAACTAGTGGAATGATAGGAAGAAGTGGGAGTTTTTTGCTTTGGAGCCAATATGTAAGCAATTGCTTATGTCGATTGATTTGTAGGATTGGATCAGGAAATGCATTCTCTACACCCTCAAAAGTTCGAATAAGTTGATGAAAATTTTGATCAAAATGCAAGTTACCTTGGATATTTTTCACTTCTAAAATAAGGAGAAACCTTTCGTTTATTATGAGCGTATCCATTTGAAAGTATTGATCATTTTGCCGTAATCTCACATCATGCAGTATATAGTATTCTTTTTGGGGAAGTGATTCTAAATAATAATCGATAGAAGTTTCACCTTTATAACCAGCTTGTAGTATTAAAAAATGCTCTTTGATTAGAGACCTTTTTGGGTGATTTGGAGAAAGTCGAGGAATAAGTGCTTGCAATTGCTGAATTACAAGTGGTACCTCACGTTCTTTTACAATCATAGCAACACACCTTTCTATTAATATATACAAATTTCGATAAGTGAATGAATTCTCCTGCAAAAACTGTCGATAATTCGAAGTTTTTTCATGTAAATGTTCTAACTCGGATAAGCTCGATATTGATGCACTATCTTTC
Source organism: Bacillus sp. AP8 (assembly GCF_000321185.1). Lineage (NCBI taxonomy): Bacteria > Bacillati > Bacillota > Bacilli > Caryophanales > Bacillaceae > Bacillus > Bacillus sp. AP8. Next base: position 306,352 of record NZ_CAPG01000027.1, on the reverse strand, counting down.
TTGATTTGCGACTCTTCATTCAACTTTCTTCGCTTTCGGTTCAACTTTACATGATTGTGATTCAACTTCAACAACTTTTCGTTCAACTTTTGCACATTTTGGTTCAACTCCTTATCTTAGCGCAGTTTCAAGATAGATTAGTTTATGAAAAACCAGTTACTTATGCTCTCCCTTGCTTGATTTGCGACTCTTCATTCAACTTTCTTCGCTATCGGTTCAACTTTACATGATTGTGATTCAACTCCAGAGATTTTCCGTTCAACTTTTGCTTCATTATGTTCAACTCCTCCTTATCTTTGCGCAGTTTCAAGATAGATTAGTTTATGAAAAGCCAGTTACTTACGCTCTCCCTTGCTTGATTTGCGGCTCTTCATTCAACTTTCTTCGCTTTCGGTTCAACTTTACATGATTGTGATTCAACTTTAGAGATTTTCCGTTCAACTCCCTATCTTAGCGCAATTTCGCCAACTTCGATTTTTTTGGTTCAACTCCTATAATTAGCACTGTTTCACAGCCCCATTCATGAATAGATAAAACAAAAAACCAAAGACCTCCTATAGAAGTCTTTGGCTCATCCTTTTATACTGGATAAACACCGTGCTTTCTTTCGGTGAAGACGGTATTTTTGCTTTCGTACGCCTTAAATCGTTCGATTAATTCTGTTCGCAGATTACTTGGGTGGACGATGGCGTCAACAATCATTTCAGATGCTAAGTGGTAAATATCGATGTCTTGTCGATATTCCGCTCTCTTCAGTTCGATAAATGCAGCTCTTTCTTCAGGTGGTAATTCGGCAATTTTGTTGGCATAGACTGCATTAACTGCTGCTTCTGGTCCCATTACGGCAATGGCCGCTGTTGGAAGGGCTATACAGCAATCCGGTTCAAAGGCTGGGCCTGCCATAGCATAAAGACCAGCTCCATATGCTTTTCGAACAATTACCGAAATTTTCGGAACGGTTGCTTCGCTCATTGCCGAAATCATTTTTGCGCCATGTCGAATAATGCCTGCCTGTTCAACTTTCGTACCAATCATAAAGCCTGGTATATCTGCTAGGAATAATAAGGGAATATGGAAGGCATCACATAAAGTAGTAAATTTAGCTGCTTTATCAGCACTATCATGAAACAGAACGCCCCCTTTTACTTTCGGTTGGTTGGCGATAATACCGACAACTTTTCCATTTAAACGGGCAAACCCAGTGATCAATTCGGCTGCAAACAATTTTTTTATTTCTAGGAAACTATCCCGATCTACTAAGCCTTCGATAAAGTCATACATGTTAAAAGGAGCGTTTTGGTTTGCAGGTATGATTTCATCTAACTCGAATTCTAGCTTTGAACTTCTGCTATCAATGTCAGCTGGTTTTTCACTATAATTTTGTGGGAAATAACTTAAATAGCGGCGAGCAAACGATAACGCTTCTTCTTCATTCTCAACAAGAACGTCACCACAACCAGAAACGGAGCAGTGCATCTTAGCTCCACCCATCTGTTCAAGTGTAACTTTTTCACCAATAACCATCTCGGCCATACGAGGCGAACCTAAATACATAGATGCATTTCCATCAACCATTACAACTACATCGCAAAATGCTGGTATGTAAGCACCGCCAGCTGCTGAAGGACCAAATAACAAGCATATTTGTGGCACTCTACCAGAGAGCTTCACTTGATTGTAAAAAATCCTTCCTGCTCCACGTCTACCTGGAAACATTTCAACTTGATCGGTAATTCTTGCTCCCGCTGAATCGACCAAATATAGAATCGGTATATTTAGTTTAAGAGCGGTTTCTTGAATGCGTATGATTTTTTCTACAGTTCTAGCACCCCATGAGCCAGCTTTAACAGTTGAGTCATTAGCCATTACACATACTTTTCTTCCATGAATCGTACCTATTCCTGTGATTACTCCGTCTGAAGGTAATTCTCCATGATCACAATTGGCAAACATACTATCTTCAATCTTAAAGTTTTCATCAAATAATAAAGCCAAGCGTTCACGTGCATGTAACTTACCTTTAGCTTTATTAGCTTTATGATACTTATCACTTCCGCCTTGTTTAATTCTTTCCACTGTTTGAAAATACGTATTTTGCTTTGTCATATACCCCGCAACTCCTTCTCATTCACCTTTATAAATAGGTTTTCTTTTTTCTGAAAATGCTAGTAAGCCTTCCAAGCGATCTTTTGTAGGAATGGTAGCTTCATAGCATATTTCTTCTAGCTTTAACCCCGACTGCAAATCCATATCCATCCCATAATGAATTGCTCTTTTCGCTTGTTTTAAAGCAATTGGTCCATTTTGTATGATATTTGTAGCATACTGGTTTGCTTCTATTAATAGAGAATCATAATCCACTATTTTTGAGATTAAACCTATTTGCAAAGCTTCATTACTATCAATCTTCGCTGCTGTAAAAATCAGTTCCTTAGCTTTAGCAATACCAATTAATCTCGGTAATCTTTGCGTACCTCCTGCTCCAGGAATAATCGCTAAAGAGGTTTCTGGTAACCCAAAAATGGCATGTGGAACAGAGATTCTTATATCACATGCTAAAGCCATTTCTAAACCTCCACCAAGAGCGACTCCATTAATGGCCGCTATAACTGGCTGCGGGAGAGTCTCTAGCTTTGTAAACGTATGGCCGATAAGAGCAACCGTCTGCTTTACTTCATTCGAAATCATCTTTTTTCTTTCTTTTAAATCAGCTCCTGCACAAAATGCTTTTTGACCAGTTCCTGTTAAAATGACACAACGTATTGATGGATTTACAGAAATATCATCTAAAGTTGCGTTTAACTGTTGAAGTATTTCACTATTTAAAGAATTAGCAGCCGCTTCTCTTTGTAATGTGATTGTTGCAATTCCTTTTTCATCGGATATGAACGATATAGCTGGTTCCACTTGTATCCTCCCCCTTATTTTGTCATTTTCATTTGGTGACTACGTAAGGATTTACGTATACGATTTTGAATAAACACAGCTGCTACACGTAATTTCTCTTCGCTAATTCCCGTACTATAGCCCATATTATTGAGCATATGGACTAAATCATCCGTAGCAACATTACCGGAAGCTCCTGGTGCGTACGGGCAGCCACCTAAACCACCCAATGAGGAATCAAATGTCGTATAACCTAAATCTAATGATCTCAATATATTAGCGAGTGCCATTCCTCTCGTATCATGGAAATGAAGAGCAAAATGACTACGATCAAAATGCTTACCAATCTCTGTTAATGTTTTTTCGACTGAAACAGGATTCGCAATGCCAATTGTATCTCCTAAAGAAATTTCATTCACACCATACTGCAATAAGTGATCGCACGCTTCTAACACAGACTTTATGTTTACCTCTCCTTCATATGGACAGCCGAAAACAGTTGAAATATAGCCTCTGACAGTTTTCCCTGCCTTTAAGGCCTCGATAGCAACAGATTTTAATATCGGATATGTGTTCGTAATAGTTTTATTAATATTTTTTTGATTATGTGTTTCACTGGCTGACATAAAAATATTAATCTCATCCATATTAGATTCTAAAGCGGCTTCTAGACCTATTAAATTCGGAACTAAAGCAGCGTATGTAACACCTTTTTTCCTTTCAATACCTCGAGCTACTTCTTTCGCATCACTGAGCTGAGGAATCCAATTACGAGGGACAAATGAGGTTATTTCTATATAGGAAAGGCCTGTTTCGGAAAGATAATTAATCCATTGAATTTTTTGTTTAGAAGAGATGATTTCTTTTTCATTTTGTAAACCATCTCTAGGGCCGACTTCTTTGATCATTATTTTCTGATTATTCATCAGCTTCACCACTCATTCTGATTTATTATGATAGAATTCAAGCTTAGGTTTTTTGAATTAATAGAATAATAGAGAAGGAGAACGCCCTTAGTTGTACTAGGGCGCTATCACTTCCTATTCATTTTCCGAAAATGATTAGAATTTCCATTTATTCCAGTATTAACAACACGTTTCCTTCATCCACAAAATCATTTTCACCTACTCTTAATTCTGTAACCGTGCCAGCAGCTTCTGCAACAATCGGAATTTCCATTTTCATAGATTCTAAAGTGATGACTTCCTGTCCCTTTGCTACAGAATCTCCAACTTTAACATGTATTTTCCAAACGCTACCTGCCATACTTGCAGTAATTTCATTCATCTAACATTGCTCCCTTCCTTATTTAAATAGAATTGATTGACGAAACCAGTGGATGTGTTTCCTTTTAAAAATTCTTCATGTTGAACAACAGCTTGAACCATAGGAATGTTCGTTTTTATTCCCTCTACACGATAATGTTCCAAAGCAAATTGTAAATGTTCTATACATTCAGAACGGTTTTTTCCCGTAACAATCAGCTTGGCAAACATCCCATCATAAAATGGTGTGATTGTTGACCCAGCTTTGACTCCAATATCATGTCGAATATATGGTTCATTCGGGAGCTCGATGACTGTTATCTTGCCTGGAGTAGGAAAAAAGGTCTTTGGGTCCTCTGCATATAATCTTGCTTCGATAGCATGCCCTTGTAATGTGACATCATCTTGCAAGAAACCTAGCTTTTCTCCCGAAGCAATTTTTATTTGCTGTTCGACTATATCAATCCCCGTAATTTCTTCGGTAATCGGATGTTCGACTTGTAATCTTGTATTCATTTCTAAAAAGTAATAGTTCTTGGCCTCATCCATAATAAATTCAAAAGTTCCTGCATTTTCATAGCCTATAGCTAATGCAGCTTTCACCGCGGCACTCCCCATAGCTCTCCTAGTTTCTTCATCAACGATCGGTGAAGGTGCTTCTTCTATGACCTTTTGATTACGTCTTTGAATAGAGCATTCTCGTTCTCCTAAATAAACCGCCTGACCGTAGTGGTCTGCAAGTACTTGAATTTCAATATGTCGTGGATTTTCAATTAATTTCTCAAGAAACATTTCATTATTATTAAAAAATGTTTCAGCTCGTTTTTGATGGCCAGCAAAAGCTTTTCTTAATTCATTTTCATTATGCACCGCTCCCATTCCAATGCCGCCTCCACCGGCAGATGCCTTAAGCATAATTGGGTAGCCAATTTTATCTGCTTCAATAGCCGCCTCCTCTACATCTTTCAAAGGAAAAGAAATACCAGGAACAAGCGGTAAACTTGCTTCTTTCATTGTTTTTCTAGCTTGAATTTTACTTCCCATTTTTTCAATAACTTCCGGTTTAGGTCCAATAAAAATGATGGACTCTTCCAAGCATCTTTCTGCAAACTTCGCATTTTCACTCACAAATCCATAGCCAGGATGAATAGCTTCACATTGAGCTAATTTTGCTATTTCTATGATTTTTTCGATATTATTATAGCTATCCTGAGGTCTGGGACCACCTAATAGATACGCTTCATCTGCTTCTTTTACAAAGGGAGCTAGATGATCTGCTTCAGAATATACTGCAACAGTCATAATATTCATTTTTTTACATGTTCGAATAATTCGAACGGCTATTTCTCCTCTATTAGCTATTAGTATTTTCTTAAACAAAATATCACCCCTTTGAATGGATTCTTTCTTCAGATAGCTCACGAAGTTTATATTTTTGAATTTTTCCAGAGGCTGTCATCGGATAGGCTTTTGTAAACTCAATATATCGTGGAATTTTATGATAAGAAATTTTCCCTTTACAGAAATTGCGAATATCTTCCGCCTTTATATCCTCACCCTCTTTAACAATAATCCATGCCATAACCTCTTCACCATAGACCGCATCTGGTACCCCAACTACTTGAACATCCAATATTTTCGGATGAGTATATAAAAATTCTTCGATTTCACGTGGATAAATGTTTTCTCCACCGCGAATAATCATATCTTTCAAACGGCCAGTTACCATTACATATCCATCTTCATTCATAACAGCTAAATCACCTGTATGAAGCCAATTATCTTCATCAATTACTTCTCTTGTTGCTTCTTCGTTTTTATAATAGCCTTTCATTACATGGTAACCACGAGTACATAGTTCTCCTTGGACACCAAACGCTACTTCTTGATTTGTTCCAGGCTCGATAATTTTCACCTCTACATTAGGTAATGCTCTCCCTACTGATGAAACACGGAGCTCAATTGGGTCATCTGTCCGTGTTTGAGTGATAACTGGTGAGCTTTCAGTTTGACCGTACGCAATCGTAATTTCACTGGCCCCCATTTTTTCAACGACTGCTTTCATGACTTCAATCGGACAGTTAGAACCTGCCATTATACCGGTTCTTAATGAAGATAAATCGTACAAATCAAATGAATCTAAGTTCAGCTCATTAATAAACATTGTCGGGACACCATGTAATGCCGTACAGTTTTCATTTTGAACAGTTTCTAAAACTTGAGCAGCATCAAATTCCTGAATAGGAACCATTGTTCCCCCAACAGTTACACAGGCTAATGTTCCTAACACACAGCCAAAGCAATGAAAAAAAGGCACTGGAATACACATGATATCTTCATTTGTCAGCTTCATACTTTCAGCTATATTTCTTGCATTATTCACTAGATTAGAGTGTGTTAGCATTACTCCCTTTGGAAAGCCTGTTGTACCCGAAGTATATTGCATGTTAATCACATCATCATAATGAAGAGAATTCAATCGAACCTTAAGTTCTTCATCAGTTACTTTCTGTCCCATTTCTAAAATATGATTCCATGAGAAAGCTCCTGGATATTCTTTTTCTCCTAATACAATAATATTTTTTAAAAATGGTAGTTTTTTAGATTGTAAAGCGCCTGGTTGAGCCAATTTTAACTCTGGCACTATTTTGTATAATGTATCCATGTAACTATGCGTTTTAAAGGCATCAATTAAAATTAAAGTAGTACTATCGGATTGACGTAATAAGTATTCTAATTCTTTCTCTTGGTAATTCGTGTTAACCGTTACTAATACTGCCCCCATTTTTCCTGTTGAAAACTGTGATATCAGCCATTCTGGAGTATTGGTAGACCATATGGCAACATGCTCTCCTTTTTCAATTCCAAGTGACATGAAACCTTTGGCTGCCATTTCACAAATATGATTAAACTCTGCATACGTATAACGAAGATTCCGATCATGATATACAACCGCTTCTCTATTTGGTTGTTTTTCTGCCTTTTCTTGAAGTAATTGTCCAATTGTTGTATGTAAAATACTAGACATAACTTCACCCTTCCTTATTAAGGCTTGCACATTATTTTTATTTATTCGCAATACTTTTAATATTGTTTTATTTACTAATAGAGAGGCAAATTTCAGAATTCTAACAACCTAATTGTCTAGCGATAACAAGTCTTTGTATTTCTGATGTCCCCTCTCCAATTTCTAATAATTTGGCATCTCTTAAAAACCTCTCAACTTCATACTCACGCATATAGCCGTATCCGCCATGAATTTGAATTGCTTGATTGCAAGTGCGGAATGCCATTTCAGTAGCAAAAAGTTTGGCATATGCACTTTCTTTTGTAAATGGTTTACCTTGATCCTTCAGCCAAGCGGCTTTATAAACCATATTACGCGCTAACTCTATTTCCATTGCCATATCAGCTAATTTAAATTGAATGGCTTGAAATGATGAAATTGACTGTCCAAATTGCTTTCTTTCCTTGGCATATTGAAGTGCCTTTTCAAATGCACCTTGTGCTAATCCAACCGCTAAAGCAGCAATGGAAATCCGTCCACCATCCAGTGTATAAAGAAATTGTTTAAAGCCCTTTTTTGAATCTCCTAAAATATTTTCTTTTGGAACTCGAACATTATCTAATACAATTTGTGTCGTATCTGAAGCCCGTACTCCCATTTTTTCATAAGGAGTTGTAATAGACATACCTGGTGTTCCAGCTGGAATAAGTAGGGCAGAAATAATATTCTTGCCTCTCTCATCCTTACCAGTTACTGCTGTAACCGTTACTGTTTTTGCATAAGATGCATTAGTGATCCAGCACTTTTCACCGTTTATTACATATTCATCTCCATCTATTTCCGCTTTTGTTTGTGTTCCACCCGCATCAGATCCAGCATTTGGCTCTGTCAAACCGAACGCGGCTATCCCCTCTCCACTAGCTAGAGGTACCAAATACTTTTGTTTTTGTTCTTCGGATCCAAAGTAGTAGATTGGACTTGCTCCCAAGGAAACTGCTGCCGCATAACTTAACCCAGTACCTCCACAAACTTTACCGATTTCCTCCACTGCAATAGCATAAGAAATCGTATCTGCTCCGGAGCCACCATATTTTTCAGGAAAAGGTATTCCTAATAGACCTAACTCCCCCATTCTTTTAAATAAATGTTGAGAAAATCGAGCTTCTCGGTCTAATTCTATGGCTATTGGCTTTATTTCTTTTGTTGCAAATTCTTGTACCATTTCTTTAATCATTTGTTGCTCTTTTGTTAATGTGAATTCCATTGACGTTCCTCCCTTAATTGACCGACTAATCGGTCTGTTGTGAACAAACGTAATTTCTATTCATCGTATGTAATTGATAAGGAGCATAAGAAAGATTACGTTTGGCTTTTTCCGTCCATATAGATTGAAAAATAATGTCTGCATATATGGCAGCGATTTCCTCGATGGTACTTTCGCCATTAGGTCTATACCATTTATATGTCCAGTTCACGATCCCTAGAATAGACATTGCTGTTATACCAACTGGTAACTCTGAACGAAATTCTCCTTCATCCATACCTGCTTGTAATACTTCGAAAATAATCTTTCGATAGCGATTTCTTTTTTCTTTAATAATTGTTACATACTGTGGTTTTAAATAATTGCTTTCTTGATAGAATACTGATATATGAGGTTTATAGAGGTCAAACACTTTTACAAATGAATGAATAATTCTATGAAGTTTCACTGTTGGAGAATCACTTGTTGCTATTACTTCTTCAGCATTTCTTAATACATAAGAAATAAAATAATCATGAATGACATAAAGTAATTCATCTTTTGATTGAAAATAATGATAAAATCCACCTTTAGATGTCCCGCTATGTTCTACAATTTGATGAACAGAAACACCATGAAAACCGTGCTTTTCAAATAAATACAAAGACGATTCAATAATCTTATCCTTTAATTCCGATTTATTCACCTCCGATTACCATAGTGTAAACGTTTACATTTATCACATGAATATTTTACCATTTTTTTTGCTTTTGTCAATTCAACAGGAAATTTAATATGGAAGCCGTTTTCGCAAACTTTATTACCTAGAACATTTCGTTCCAGTGTACTTACTTTTTATTACTTGGTGATCGTTGATTCCACACGGAGCTAGATATACCTCACATTTTTGATACCCTTTTTTAAAATAGCTTGTTTATCAAACTCTTACATAAAAAAGTTCTACCGAAAAGAATCGATAGAACTTTTATCATTAACGATACCATTCAACTTCATTTGGACAATCAAGAAACACTTGATGTAATGGGATCTCTTCCATTGAATGATAGATATCATAGAAGAAATCATCACACTCTGGATTATGCATCGCGTTTTCCCAATGTGATTCTAAATAATAACGGAAACAATCACCCATCTCAAGCTCATATTTTGTATAGACAGTTTTCGTTGAAAGATCAGCTAGTATAACAGTGAGCGTTTTCCCTAATCCTTTATATGAAGCAATACTTGTTTCAAAGGGATTGTAAGGTAATTTATACAACTGATCTTCACCAAAACAAACAATTGAAAATATAGCATCACCTAGTTCATAAAAACGAAAACGTACTTTTTGACTATTAATGCTAGCAATTTCATGGTTGGTAGGATTCTTTTTACTAATACAAACATACACATTTTTGCTTTCATCAACGAAAAAATTAACCTGTTCTTTTTCAAAGCATGTTTTTATGGAATCTGAAATTGTCCAATTTAATGTAGAACTCATTAGCATAGCTTTTCACTTCCATTCTCGTCGTTTTTTTAATAAACTTATAACTTTGAAACTACTATTTACATACCCTATTATCCTTGTGAATAAATACACATATATAAAATTATCAAAAAATATTTTCTAATAATTGAACGTCTACTCTTAAATGACTGTTTATTAAATGAAGCATAAATAAAAGCAGCTGAAGAAATAGTGCTTTATCTTCACCTGCTTTATTAGTTTCTCTTACATTAACCAACACAATTAATTCTATGATTTGATAAGGAATTCATGGTATCGGTTACATCTAAACCATTATTCTTTAAGTAATTTCGTGGCGTGCCAAAATAGATGACTTGATTATATTTTGCTATGATACTATCAAAATGTATAAAAATAGGAAAATCCAAAAACCAAGGTAAATGATGATAAAACGCATTATCGCCTGCAATAATAGCTCGTAATGCCTTTTCCATTTCCATTTTAAAGATCATATACCGAATTTGCGAAGTATTTTCATCGAATTCTCCACCTGTCACATACACTTTACCGATTAAAGCATACTGTCCCAAGTGTGGTACCCATGTAGCTATTACTTCGTCTCTCATATCCGTTAGATTACTCTCATCATATGAGTATCCTATACTAACAAAAATATGACCACTAACATCATCATGTGTTACAGTATATTTTCTACCCTCAACAGGTGCAAATTCTGTTGCTGGTGGAAGTATTGTTGTAGACAATTGATTATTCCTAATTCTTGTCATCATCCTCTACCCCTTTTCCGCTATAAACATACTGTATCGTATGACAAATGCCCATATATGGTGAACATCAAATAGCGACCAATAAAAATGTTTCATTTCAAACATTGAAAGGTAAAGATATAAAAAACTATTGGGGGAATGACTTATGCAACAACCTAGAATGAAAAATATAATTATTGACCACAAAGAGAAACAATCAGTTGAAGAATTAGCCAATATGCTTGAAATGATCGCTCAGAAATTGAAACAGCAAGCGAAATTCACATTTGTTCGAAATGAAAAAGAAATAGAAGTTTGTCCAAAAGGAACGGTTAAAACAGAAATAAAATATACGAATAAAGGCTCAAAACACTCATTTGAAATAGAATTTGATTGGGATGAAGCTACAATAGAAAAAAGTAAACTTGAAATACGATAAAACCAATAGAGGGGTCTCAAAAGTTATGCTCCATCACTTTTGGACCCCTCTACGCTTCTATTACATAATTTTTAGCAATCATCTTTTTTATGAGTGTATTTTACCTTGTTTATAAAAGCTGATGTATCTTTGCCGAGGAGGCTCACCCGCCTGCCTCACGGAAAGCAAGTATCCTGCAATGGAATTCAACTAAACGTATAACACAATTTCTTTTGAGTCTATTTCTCTATTAAACTATTCCATTCTTTTTCGAAAACGAACTATCTTACTATTTTCACCTACTACAAAAAAGCGGTCTCCTTGTTGAAAAATAACGTTGGCGAAATGTGTTACAATCGGTTTATCTTCTCGAATAATTAATGATACTGTAAGATCATACTTTCTTGAAAAGTCTAATTCGCTTAATGATTTACCAAATAATCTTGATGGAACCTCCATCTCCACTATCGATACATCCTTCGTAATTTCTAAATATTCTAATACACCATTCATCATTTCTTGCCGTGCTACTTTCTTTCCTGCTTCTTCTTCAGGATAGATCACACGGTCGGCACCTATACTTTGTAATATTTCGCCGACTTCTCTATTAATTGCCTTAGAAACGATTCTTTTTGCATTTCTTTCTTTCATTTTTTTCGTTATTAATATGGCAGAATAGGCATCTGTTCCTATCGCGATAAAAACTGTATCGAATTCCTCGATTTTTATTTGATCTAATACATCATTATCTCGAAAATCACCAATTAAACAATGTGTTGTATATTGGTCTATTTCGTCTAATTTCTTCTCATCTGTATCACCAACAACAACATCAGCATTTTGTTTAAATAATTCTTTAATGATTCCTGTCCCATATCTTCCTGCTCCAATTATTAAAAACTGTTTCATTATTTCACCTTCCTCTTAACCGACTGCAATGTCTTCTTTAAGATATTTAACTTTTGAGCTTTCAACTCTAAATACAAAATAAATAAGTGTAAAAATACCGATTCTACCGATTACCATCAAACATATTAAAATACATTTAGATACTGCTGCGAGCTGATCAGTAATCCCCATAGACAGCCCTGTGTTCGTTAATGCCGAAATTACTTCAAATGATATTTGCTCGATTGGAGCTTTTTCAAATAAAGTTAAGATAACCGTTGAAGTAAAAATAAATAATATGAAACTTATAAAAATAAGAAAAGATTTATTAATTGTCTCTTGTGAGATTGTTTTTTTGTAGATAACCGTGTGCTCTTGTGATTTCGCAACGGAAATCATTTTAGCAATTAAAACAGCAAATGTCGTTAACCTTATTCCACCGCCTGTACTTGACGAAGCTCCTCCGATAAACATTAATAAAGATATGATTAAAACAGTTGTTATAGTTATAGTTGATAAATCAATTGTTGATAATCCTCCATTTCTGCTTGTAGCAGATAAAAAGACCGCATTTGAAAACTTGTCGATAAGAGAAAGCTTATCAAATGCTCCTTTATATTCAAGAAAAAAATATATAATTGTACCAAAACATAATAAAATAAAATGTAATCTTATGTTAATTTTTGTAAATAAACTTTTTCTTTTCTTAAAAGAAAATATGTATTCGATAATCGTCGGATAACCTATACTTCCTAAAAAAATGGTCGCCGATGTAGTTAATAATACGATGGGATTATGTTGGAAACTAGAAAAGCCACCGTCAAATAAGTCAAACCCTGCATTAGTAAAACTGGCGACAACATGAAATGTCGTAATAAAAACGGCATCCTTCGTTGATGAATAATAAGGCTCAATCTGCCCATACATCATTAAAAAAGCTATAGTTTCAATAAGAAGTGCAATGATTAACACAGAGAAACTTAAAGATTTAATCGTCTTTAAATTGGTTTGATTTTGATCTCGAGATATTAATATCATGCTAGACATCGTCATTCTTTTACCCATCATTAAAAACAAATAACTAATTAATACAAGAATTCCGATTCCACCTAATTGCATTTCAAAAATGAGCAATGCTTGTCCCCATCTTGTCAATTCATCGGCGACATTGATTGTCGATAAGCCTGTCACACTAAGTGCACTTGTAGAAACAAACAATGAATCGATTATTGATAATGAATCAACTCTAGCAAAAGGTAATAAGTACAAAAATCCAAAAATAAAAATAACCGTTATGTATATTAAAAAGATTGAACGAAATGATTTAATGGTGGATTTGGTAAGCAGCATTTTTAGCCTCCTTCTATTTAGAATAATACTATTTTTCATATACCACAATAATTGAAATAGAATCATAATATTATATAATGAACGATAATATCGTTAAACTATAAATGTATATATTTTAACACCCTATAAATTGGAAATGTTTCCTATTCAATATTCTTTTCGCGATTCAACTCTCATACTACAATATTATTGTATCAGAACTTATACGAGGTCATTCTTAATTATTATTACGTCATAATAATCAATTGAAAGGAGAAATTTCTATATATGAATACATTTCATTTACCAGCTAATGATGAACATTCCATTTTCATTAGAAATTGGGCAATTGAAAAACCAAAAGCCATTGTACAACTCGTTCATGGGATGAATGAACATTCTAATAGATACAATGATTTTGCGATCTTTTTGAATCAACATGGTTACAGTGTTTATGCAACAGACCACCGTGGCCATGGCCAGTCTGCTTTATCGATAGATCAAATTGGCTATATTGGAGAAAATGGTTTTTCAAAAATGGTATCAGATGAGCATCAATTACAGCAGTTTATACAAGCTAAATATCCCAATAAACCCCATTTTATTATTGGTCATAGTATGGGATCTTTCATAACACAACGCTATATACAACTATTTGGGAAAGAGCTAACAGGAGCAATTTTAGTCGGAAGCGGAGGAGCTCGATCAGATGCTTTACTAGGAAGCTATGTAGCTACGATTTTTGAAAAGATAAATAAAGATAGTAGATCAAAACTATTAGAGGATATTATCTTTAACGGTTATAATTCAAAATTTGAAAAACGAACAAATTATGACTGGCTGGCAAATGATCCAATCGTGGTAGATCATTTTATACAGGATCCATACTGTTCGCATATCTTTCCACCAAGCTTCTATAGACAATTTCTAGCTTTTCTACATCTGGTATTCCAATCAGATAATGTCGATAAAGTGCCCATCAACCTTCCTATTTATATCATTTCAGGAAGTGACGACCCTGTAGGAAAATACAGTAAAGGTGTAAAAAAGCTCTATAATCAATATAAAGACCGATCTTTTACAAATGTTCATTATAAGCTTTATTCAAAAGGCCGACATGAAATTCTAAATGATTATGATCGCGTTTTGGTATATAATGATGTTTTGACTTGGCTTGAATCTACCATTCACAATACACAATGAAATCGGACACTTTAAACTGTATAGATGTGCTTTTTTATAGTTAGAATACTACAAAATAACAGAGCGTAAGCAAAAGGCTGTTTTCACAAACTTTATTGCTAGAAGGACGTTGAGCCTCCTCCGCTCCAATCGACCTTTTTATTAACTAAACTTATTTAAAATCAATAATCTTTTAGAAAACGGCCATACAAAATGATAGATGTCATTTAGTTTACGCTCTTTTACATGTGGTATTTATTTACTTTTCGTTACCATATTTTTAAATGATACATTTTTCAGTTTCCATTCTCCACCTTGAAAAAACCATGTTGACTTCAAAATCCCGATTTTATCAGAATCAGATACACCACTAACTTTTTGAATGCCTACAAGTCCTCTTCCTTGGAGGATATACGTTGGCTTTAAGATTGAATATTCTCCAATGATTAACTCAATAGGTTCATTCAGTTTTCCATTATGATAAAATCCGAGCTTTTCATACATCTCCTTTCTCGAGCTTACATCGATTTTAAAAGTTTTATCAAAAACTTTTATTTCTGCCTTATAATCATTTAAAAAACTCGCTTGTGCATTAACTGGTAGAGGAGCATCCATACTCACTTGTTTACCATCTTTAAAAGAAAATGCTAAGGCTTTAACTGTTTCTTCTTGATTCGAAGGCTCTATTACAACAAAAACATCTTTAATACTATCGTGATTTAAATCGGTTAGAGTTAAAAAAGGCTTTCTTCCATCTGGCAAAGTTATGCTTATTGGCTTATTGTGATTGTTTCCAAAACTAATCTGTAAAGTTAGATTTGTTAAAGTCAATGTTTGATCATTTAAGGGTGTTCCCTTTACTACAAGTCTATCGCGAATTTTATCTCCAGATACATCTTGTACCTGTATTTCTTGATAATCTTTTCTTTCCGTAGCTGAAATCTGATCGGCTCCTATAAACATAACAAATAGACTGTTAATCAGAATGAGTCGCTTCCATTTCTTCATCTCTTACACTCCTTTATTCTGCTATTTCAAATTGATAAAATAATCTGTTACTTTATATGAACTGTTTAATTCAATATCTTTTAAGATCCATTCATTATTTCGAAAAAACCATACAGAAACAATTTCTCCAATTGAAGTGTCAGGAAGTGGTCCTTTTAACTTTTGGACGGCTCTTACCCCTTTCCCATTTTTCGTTACAATCGGCATCAGCTGTATATAACCCTCACCCTTAAATGAATACGACCTTGTTACTTTTCCATTCGAATAAATTTCATATCGATCCCAATTTCTTTTCTTAGACGTCATATCTAACACATAAGTTTCACATGCAATACGTATTTCTACTTTGTATCCATCCAATAAAAGTGCAGTAATTTCAAGTAATGGTGGTGATTGCATCATTTTATTTTTTTGAACGACTAAATGATTAGTCCTTTCTTTATTTTGAGTTTGATTGATGGCTTCAGCACCATTAGAAAAGGTTATGATACTTGTCAAAGGAAGGATCACTTTTAATAATTTCATCATTTAACCTCCACCCATTTTTTATTTAACATGCCCAAAACTGTAATAATTATGAAATTATTACAAAATAACTATATCCTTTCCTTTATAAACAAAAATAAATCCGCGTACTCAACAAAAATTGTCGAATACTCGGATTTATTTTTTACATCTTTATTTTTCTTTAATTTCTCCATGCCAATACTCAACACCAGATGTATCATCTAATACATCACGATTAAATATCGGATCTTTACCTTGTTTACGCTGTGCGCGATAATCTTGTAATGCTCTTATAGCTACTTTATAAAGTAAAGCAATTGCTACGAGGTTAATTAACGCCATAACACTCATAAAGACATCAGCAAGCGTCCATACAACAGAAAGATTTGCAACTGCTCCAAAAATAACCATTAGGATTACTCCTACACGATATACATAAAGAGCAATTTTGTTATCCTTAATAAATTCAATATTTGTTTCACCATAATAATAGTTCCCAATAATAGAACTGAATGCAAAGAGGAAGATAGCGATTGAGACAAAGGTGCCAGCCCAAGGTCCAATATGCTCCATTAAAGCAACTTGTGTTAAGTTAATACCTTGTGCGTCTGTGGTTGTGGCATTTGATAGTAAGATGATAAACGCTGTAGCACTACAAATTAGGATTGTATCTGTAAACACTCCAAGAGTTTGAATTAAACCTTGTTTTACCGGGTGCGTAACAGCAGCTGAAGCAGCTGCATTCGGTGCACTACCCATACCTGCTTCATTTGAGAATAAACCTCGTTTAATCCCGTACATAATGGCAGCACCCATACCACCTGCAAATGCTTGATCTAAACCAAATGCACTTTCGATAATAAGCTTAAATAATCTTGGAATTTCAGTGATATTAATTATGACTACAAAAATCGCAATGGCTAAATATAGAAGAGCCATAACCGGTACAACAATTTGTACAACATGAGCGATTCTTTTAACACCACCAAAAATAACTAATGCTGTTAATAAAGCTAATACTAAACCAATGACAAATGTATTGATTCCATAAGACTCTTTAAATGCCATAGAAATGGTATTACTTTGTACAGAGTTAAATACTAAACCAAAACAAAATGTAATAATAACTGCAAAAACAATACCTAGTTTTCTATTCTTTAAACCTTTTTCCATATAGTAAGCAGGACCACCACGGTACCCGTCTTTATCTTTTACTTTATATACTTGTGCTAAAGTACTTTCAATAAAACTTGATGCTCCCCCAAGAAAAGCGATAAGCCACATCCAAAAAACTGCCCCAGGTCCACCAAAAGTAATAGCGGTAGCAACACCAGCTAAGTTCCCTGTTCCTACACGTGAAGCAGTACTAATACAAAAAGCTTGGAATGAAGAAATTCCTCTTTTACCTTCATTTGTAATAGTCGCTTTATCAGTTAAGAGTCTAAACATCTCGCCAAAATAGCGAAATTGTACGAAGTCTGTTTTAATTGAAAAGAACAAACCCAAGGATAATAATACTGCAATTAGTATGTACGTCAAAATACCATTATTAATGTTTTCTAAAATGCTAATCAAATTGTGTCCTCCATTTTCTAAATATTTGTGATAATCGTTATATTAATATAACAATTAGCCTACTATAATAATCTATCATTAAAATGGTATTTCCATCAAGCATTAAATATAAAATCCATAAACTGTTTATTTTTACTAATCTGTATGACCGCTTACAATATTTCCTTTTATTTACTTTTAATCAACGTTATACTATTATGCGAAAATCGGGTTTATTCTACCTAAATCATTTTGGTTAGAAACCTTAACACAGCTTGTGAAATCAAGAGCACATCTTGATTTATGAACAGCAAAAAAGCTGAAAGTACATTGCAATCTAACATAAATAGTTTGCAACAAACTTACAGCTTTTATTAATGAAAACTTATTCTAGATGAAAAAAAATAATTAAGAATGACTAGTCTATTCTCCAACTTCAGCTTTATTTATGGCCCAAAGTTTTTCAACATTGCCACTATCGGCAACATCAATGAGAAAAGACCCATTAGAATAACGATCCGAATAACTTAATGTACTCAAACCTACTTTTTCTACATGACCTCTCGATGTGAATAATAGAATTTCTTCCGTTTCTTTACCTATAGTCATTCCTACTATACGATGAGGATCTTTCTTCAATTCACGAAGCATTATCAAACCACGCTTCGCTCGCGTACCTTTATCGAATTCCTTCAATTTCATCTTTTTAATAGCACCACGATGTGTGGCTACAATCACAAGTTCTTCTTTGTCGTCAGAAATCAAACATCCGTTAACTACATAATCGTTTTCCTTAAGATTTATACCTTTAACACCAGCCGCACGAACCCCGACAATATTTACTTCTTCTTCAGAGAACCATAGACTATAACCTAAATGTGTGGCTAAAAAGACATCTTTCGTTCCATCTGTGAGATACACTGCAAGCAATTCATCATCATCTTTTAAATTTACAGCTACAAGAGGTTTTGAATAACGTTGAGCTTTATATTGAGATAATTCTGTTCGTTTAACCATACCATTTTTCGTTATAAACAATAAATATTCCTGTGTTTGGAAATCTTTTACATTGATCACATTAACAATCATTTCATCGCGTTCTATCGGTATGATATTTGCAACGTGTTGTCCGATTTCCTTCCATCTGATGTCTGGTAGTTGATGAACCGGACAGAATAAATAATTTCCTTTATTTGTGAATAATAAAAGATGATCGGTTGTATTTACCTCTTCTTGATACAACAACAAATCGGTTTCTTTCATACCGAAATCTTGACCGCCAGATGCTGCATAGGAACGTGGTGATGTACGTTTTACATAACCTTCCTTCGTAACTGTAACAATGACATCCTCACTAGCAACTAATACCTCTAAATTAATCACGATGTCTTCAATTTCATGTTCAATTTTTGATAAACGCTCATCGTTGTATTGCTTTTTGACAGCTTTTAATTCTTTTTTTATAACAGATAAAAGCTTTTTGTCACTTTCTAAAATCGATAAAAGCTCGGCAATTTTTGCTTTTAATTCTTCTTGCTCTGCTTGTAGTGCTGTAATATCCGTATTCGTTAAGCGATAAAGCTGTAAAGAAACAATTGCTTCGGCTTGTGCTTCAGAAAACTGGAACTTAGCTATTAAATTATTCTTTGCATCCCTTTTATCTTGAGATGCACGAATTGTAGCAATGACTTCATCTAAAATAGATAAAGCTTTCATTAATCCTTCAACAATATGCTCGCGATCGCGCGCTTTTTGTAATTCATACTTAGAACGATTCGTAACTACCTCTTTACGATGTTCAATATAGGCGTCTAATAAAGAACATAAGCCCATTAAAACAGGTCGCTTTCGATGAATTGCTACCATATTAAAATTATATGGAACCTGCAAATCGGTGTTTTTATACAAATAATGTAAGACACCTTGTGGATCAGCATCTTTCTTTAATTCAATAACAATTCTTAGACCTGTTCGATCCGTTTCATCACGAATTTCAGAAATACCTTCCACTTTACGATCGATTCGTAGCTCATCCATTTTTTTTACTAAGTTTGCTTTGTTCACTTCATACGGGATTTCTGTTATAACAATTTGTTGTTTCCCACCACGAACAGTTTCAACATCTGTCTTACCACGAATGATTATTTTCCCTTTACCCGTTTCGTATGCCTTTTTAATACCTTCAATCCCTTGAATAATTCCACCAGTTGGAAAATCTGGTCCTTTTATGACCGTCATTAATTCATCGACTGTACAATTCGGGTTATCCATTCTCATCATTGCTGCATCAATAACTTCTCCAAGCTGATGAGGCGGAATTTCTGTTGCATAACCAGCAGAAATTCCGGTAGAACCGTTGACTAATAAAGCTGGGAACATAGCTGGAAGAACTACAGGTTCTTCTGCCGTATCGTCGAAATTAGGAACAAAATCGACCGTTCTTTTTTCAATATCTCTTAACAGTTCACTTGAAATGGCTGATAAACGTGCTTCAGTATAACGCATAGCAGCAGGTGGATCACCATCAACACTACCGTTATTTCCATGCATTTCTACTAAAACTTTTCTAAGTTTCCAATCTTGACTCATACGTACCATAGCATCATATACAGAAGAGTCACCATGTGGATGATAATTTCCAATTACATTACCAACAGTTTTCGCCGATTTACGAAAAGGCTTCTCATTGGTATTACCTTCTGTATGCATGGCAAATAAAATACGTCGTTGTACCGGTTTAAGACCGTCTCTAGCATCTGGGAGTGCACGATCTTGAATAATATATTTACTATAACGTCCAAAGCGATCACCAATTACTTCCTCAAGAGGCAAGTCGCGATATTTCTCAACTGTTGACAAGTCTTACACCCCTTCCTCAGAAATAATCATATTAGTATTGTCTAAAATATTATCTTCCTCTTCCAAACCAAAGGCAACATGCGATTCTATCCACTTCCTACGTGGTTCTACCTTATCACCCATTAATGTTGTAACACGACGTTCCGCACGAGCAGCATCATCAATTAATACTCGAATCAATGTTCTTGATTCTGGGTTCATTGTAGTATCCCATAATTGGTCTGCATTCATCTCACCAAGACCTTTATATCGTTGAAGGACAGCTCCTTTACCCACTTTTTTCATTACATCTTGCAAATCATCATCATTCCAGGCATATTCTATTACCGCTTTTTTTCCTAAACCTTTGCTCACTTTATATAGTGGCGGAAGGGCAATAAAAACCTTCCCGTGTTCTATTAATGGTTTCATATAACGATAAAAGAAAGTTAGAAGTAATACTTGAATATGAGCACCATCTGTATCGGCATCCGTCATGATAACAACTTTGTCGTAATTAATATCTTCAATATTGAAATCAGGTCCTACTCCTCCACCAATTGCGTGGATAATTGTATTGATTTCTTCATTTTTAAATATATCTTGAAGCTTAGCTTTTTCAGTATTAATTACCTTACCTCGTAAAGGCAGAATTGCTTGGAAACGACGATCACGACCTTGTTTTGCAGAGCCACCTGCAGAATCACCCTCAACGAGATATAATTCATTTTTCTTCGGGTTACGTGATTGAGCTGGAGTCAGTTTCCCTGAAAGAATAGTTTCTCCTTTTTTACGCTTCTTACCACTTCTCGCTTCTTCTCGAGCTTTTCGAGCAGCCTCACGAGCTTGGAATGCTTTAAAAGCCTTTTTTATTAGTAATGCTGCTGTCTCAGGATTTTCTTGAAGGAAATAAGCTAAATGCTCTGATACAACGCTATCTACGCAGGATCTTGCTTCACTAGTACCAAGCTTACTTTTTGTTTGACCTTCAAATTGAAGCAACTCTTCGGGAATTCTGACAGAAATAATAGCTGCTAAGCCTTCACGTATATCTGTTCCTTCTAAATTCTTATCTTTCTCCTTTAATAAACCAGTTTTGCGCGCATACTCGTTAAAAACACGAGTCATTGCTGTTTTCGCACCTACTTCATGCGTTCCACCATCTTTCGTGCGGACATTATTAACAAAGCTTAGAATATTTTCTGAAAATCCATCATTAAACTGAAACGCAAAATCAACGTCTATTCCATTATTTTGACCGTTTATCGTAATAACATCATGTAACGAATCACGTTCTTCATTTAAATATTCCACGAAAGCCTGTAAACCATTTTCGTAGAAATAGGCTTCTTTTTCACCATTACGCTCATCAATTAATTCAATTTTCATACCTTTCAAAAGAAACGCTGCTTCTCTTAAACGTTCGGATAGTGTTTCATAATTAAACACAACTGTCGAAAAAATCGTTGCGTCTGGTTTAAAATGGATCGTTGTTCCCGTACTATTTGTTTTTCCTTTTTTCTCTAAAGTAGTTACTGGATTTCCACCATTTTCGAATCTTTGTTCATAAATTGAACCATCTCTTTTTATTGTTACGACAAGCCATTCAGATAAAGCATTTACTACAGAAGCACCTACTCCGTGTAAACCACCACTAGTATTGTATCCTCCTTGTCCGAACTTACCGCCTGCATGTAATACTGTTAAAATTACTTCAGGTGTTGGTTTACCTAATTTATGCATACCTGTTGGCATTCCGCGACCTTTATCTATAACACTAACACTATTATCTTTGTGTAACTTAATAATAATATGATTTCCATAGCCTGCAAGCGCTTCATCTACTGAGTTATCTACAATTTCATATACTAAATGATGTAGGCCTCTTGCATCGGTACTTCCTATATACATACCAGGTCTTTTTCTTACTGCCTCAAGTCCTTCTAATACTTGTATGGCATCATCATTATACTCAAATTGTTTTGTACTATTTGTTGCCACTAACATTCTCCTTCCACAAGCAAATCTACATTACTCTATATTTGCTTGAAAGTAAAACTAATATGTAATATGTTATATTATAACACAACAAGAACATCTGTTCGATATTCTTTCGTTTAGCTCCTTGCCTATTGTATCGCTAAATTTTATTTTCACAAATATGTAAACTTTACTTGGTTTTTTTTCTTTGATTTTACAACATTAGTGATAGTAACATAAATAAAACATTAATATGCAATATTTTTATATGATTTCTAGAAAAAAACTCACATACCTTCATTTGTTTTCACATTTATGTTTAAAATATTAAAAAATCTCCTAAAAAATACTGAGTAGGTGCTACTACAGATAGATTTTTTAATTGGCTGTTTTCGCATATTTTGTTGCCAATGAACAAGTACCATGTTGCTCGCTTAATAATGCGCGGGCGGTGAGGCGCCTCATGAATAAATATCACTTCATCTACTTTTCTATATGCTAAAAATAGAAAAAGGGTGTCAAAGAAGACCATTCTTTAATGACACCCTAAAATAAAGTGAAAATATAATCCGTTTCTATCAAGTGCTAACTCACACGAAAAACATCTTTGATTCTACTTCGTTTTAAGGAACAGTTCAGCCTAATTTGCATAATATTTCATTATCTTGTAATAGCATGCTCCACCTTAATACATCGATCCATAATGACAGTGTAACCTTTTTCTTTTAAAAATTGATAAGCTTCCTCATTTTCTACACCTAATTGTGCCCAAAATACATCAGCATCCATTTCATCAAATTCTTTCGCTAGTTCTGGAAGAAATTCGGAACGTCTAAAGATATTAACAATATCAATATGTCCTTCTATTTCCTTTAATGAATTTACTGCCTTTCTTCCTAACACTTCATCAACTGCTGGATTAACTGGGATAATTTCATAACCACTATCTTGCATGGCTTTTGATACCATGTAGGAAGTTCTCTCAGGATTATTAGACAAACCTACAACCGCTATAGTCTTAGCCTTTTTTAATATTTTCCCTATCTCTTCTCTTGATGGGTTTTCAATATTCATTCATATCGTCCTTTCTTTTCCATACTTTAATACCATTATGAATCATGATGTAAAATCTTTATGTATTAGATTAGAAATGTAAAGCTACATTTACTTTGAACGGTACTTTTTCTTTACTAATTTTAACCCTTGTTCGCCACATATACAAATGATAGTACCAATAATCAAACCGTTAGATAACAACGATATGAGGACTGGATGTAACCCATTGAACGCTTCAGTAGGTATAAACATGATACCCACTCCACTTAATAAGGATACTCCAATTATCATTCTCGTATTTGTTAAATCTTTTTGTATATCACTTAATGCCATACTGAGCATTCCTGCGAAGATAACAAAGCTAACTGAATATCCTACAGCTGGTGGCATTGCCGCAAAAACACTCATAATTGGTGGAAAAAAGCTTATGATGACAACAGCAATACTAGCTAAAATAAATGGTAGTTTAGAAGTTATACCTGTGGCTTGAATGAATCCTCCTGCACCTGAAATCGGTACAGAGCCTATTGTGCTAAACATTCCCGCTAATCCTTGAATAATACCACTAATTATACCTGTACGATTTACATTCGTTTGATCCACTTCCACATTCATACCTTTTAAAATGTTTTCTGTAATACGAATACTTGCGATCATATTAGCAATCAAAAGAATCGTAACAAACAACGCTGACACAATCATCCCGGTATTAAAAATAGGCTTCCCAAAAGCAAACAAATCAGGAAAAGACAAAATAGAAATCCCTGATAACTTAGGAGTTGGCGCTAAACCAAATAGTAAAAATAAGCACCATCCGACTACTAAAGCCAAAAGTATTGCATATTGTTTAATAAAACGAATTTTATTTTTGGTAAACCAAATGGTAATGGCTACAATGAATACACTTAATAATAGCATTTTCATATTAACAGTAGATTGAGAGTTTCCTAGACCCATCATCCCCTTTGCAAACGAACTGCTGAGTTGCAGAACGAGTAACAGCAAATACACACCTGTTACCGTAGGTGTAAATAAATGACTTAGTTTTTCAATTATTCCAAATGCACTTAATAAAATAAAAAAGATACTTCCAGCAATTAATGCCCCTTGAAGTGCTTGTAATGTCTCTAAATGTGATGTAAACAGTGTAGTCGACAAACCAGCATATAAAGCAAAAACTCCCCACCATAAGCCTGCTGGACCTTCATTAATTGGAAGTTTGTGACCGAAAAGGATTTGTAATAATGCCGCTAATCCTAAAATAAACACGGCGCGTTGAATAAATCCAGCCGTTTCAACAGTATTTAGTTGAAATAGTGCGGCAACTGCAATAGGCGCTACAATTGAGCTTGAAAACATGAAGGCAACCCATTGAACTGATGATAAAAATAATTTCATTTTCATTTCCCCTACTTTTAATTCGCAATATGATTCTCTGGATGATTTACGAAGAAAATCTTACAAATTATTTAATGATATAAACAAATTTTAAGACTTTAAATGGAATTTTACAAATCTCATGGTAAAATAATAACACGAGATTGTGTTAAAGAAAGGGCTTTATAATTATGATGATTTTTTTAGTAGTTATTCTTGCATACCTTCTAGGTAGCATTCCCTCAGGGTTATGGATTGGTAAAATTTTTTATGGGAAAGATATTCGTCAGTATGGTAGTGGGAATTTAGGTGGAACGAACACTTTTAGAACACTTGGGAAAAAAGCAGGTTTAACAGTGACCATTATGGATGTTTTAAAAGGTACACTTGCCACTTTTTTACCTTTTTTCTTGGGTGTAGACATACACCCATTAATTCCGGGAGCAATTGCTGTACTGGGACATATATACCCTGTATTTGCAGGCTTTAAGGGTGGAAAAGCTGTTGCCACTTCTGCTGGAATTATTTTAGGCTTTGCTCCATTACTATTTGTAGCTTTGTTCTTTACTTTTTTTATTTGTTTATACATCACAAAATACGTATCTTTATCAAGTATGATTAGCGCTGTTGTTGCATTTATCATTTCATTTTTCATTAAAGATATTCCATTAATTATCGTTATTGGATTAATTGTGGTATTTATTTTTTATCGACACAGAGCAAATATAAAAAGGATCAAGGAAGGTACTGAACCTAAAGTGAAGTGGATATAAAGTTATATACATACTTTATTTTCAATAAGCAACCTAAATGATAAAGAAGAACCATAGTGAATGGATGATACCGTAACTATGGTTTTTCTTTATATCTATAGCGTTAAAGCTGTTTTATTTAATATTTCTGCTTGTTTCGCTACTAATAATGTCAATTCTTCTAAGTCTGCGAGATATTATAGTAAATCTACCACAGCATAACCTTTTCCATGTTCACCAGCTCTAGCAGCCTCTATAGCAGAATTTAAAGATAACAAGTTAGTTTGAACAGCAATCCCCTGTACAAGTATGACAAATTCGGATATTTGCTTGAGAGATTTATTAAAAGAGACTATATTCGTTTCTACATCCTGGGTATGTATTCTTATACTATAAATTTGATCAGAAAGATTTCCAAGACGAGATTACGCTTCCAAAACAATCTGTTGTTCGAAATTGAGAATTTTAGTAGCAGCTAAAATTAAATGTTTTTGATCTTCTTGATGATTTGCAAATTGATAAATAAGATAAATGATTTCACTTAGAAAGTTTTGAAATGCTGTAATATACCACTTTGGCTCCAAGCCAATTACATAATGAATATGAGCTACTTTCAAACGTTTATTAATATATGGAGTGTCTATTGTTCCGTTAAACATTTCAATTTTTTGAGATGATAAATTAGACTTTAACTTTGCCCAAGAGCTATTTTCCTCTATAATTTTTTTCAGTTGATCAATTTGATATAAAATTTGATAAAAACTTTCAACTAGATGACCAATTCGATCAATAATAATCGTTTGCCTATCTCCCATTTGCTTTTTCTATCCATATTGGCTTTATTTGCTTTTTACCTCCAAAAACCTCCATACTTTGTTCTCCTTTCCCAATTTAAAGATGAGTTAAAAATGTTATAGCATTGTCACATGTCACCTAATTATCTTTTAATATTTTCGTATATTATGAATATAATGAAAATTAAAACCAAAAAAAGAGGAGGTTAATAAACATGCAGCTTCATCATCAACAATTAGCTAAAAGAAAGCCCTTTCTTTGCATCTCAACAACTGATTATGAACAACATAATGAATTCCCCTTAGAAATTTATCGAATGAAAAATGATAATGAAATTCTCCCTACAGAATTTCTTACAAAAATAACAACATTTGACGACTTAATCCATTTTATCGAAGAATGGGACTAAAGAATTACAAACATACATTTATTATTGTCTCTTTGTCGTATTATGCCAATAAAAGTCTAATATTGTTATTAATTGTTGATATCCCTCTTCTGAATGCTACTTCAATATTGATTACTACTTAAAGCATGGAATTCAATATATAGAATTCCATGCTTTTTATTGTATTTTTCCATGTTCATACTTATAATGTTATTTAATAGTAAAATAGGTATATTTATACACCATTTATCCGTAGATCCATCTTTCTATTCAATTTCCACTAACTTTTTTCCTATGAAGTGAGGTTACTTTATGTCATTAAAAACGAAATTTATCGCAACTATTCTATGTTCATTACTATTGATTATTACGATATGCACATCCTTTACGTACATCGTCTCCCAAACGCTTACAAATAATAGCAGACAACTTACAGCTGACATCTCTAAAGAAGTGTCAGAAAAAGTCAATCGAATTTCAGAGCAACAGACTGGATCTGTCACTACACAAAAAGAGGTTCAATCCTATTCGAAATCCCTGTTAAAAGATATCAATTCTGAAATTAATCAAGTCGAGAAACGTTCAGAGACAATGCTAAGTCATTTATTCATTGCACAATTAATTATTTTAGCTGTTCTAATCTCTATTTCCGTTGGAATTAGCATTTATATTACTAGATATTTTATTAAACCTATTAAAGATTTATCTTCATTTATGAAACAAGTATCAGATGGAAACCTTAGCGAAACTATGCAGGTAGATAAACAAGATGAAGTAGGCATATTATTCTCATCTGTAAACAAAATGATTACGAGTTTCAGAGAAATGATATCTAAAATTACTGGTATTGTGAATCAAGTCGATCATGACTCTCACATTTTAAATCAACAAGCTGAGGCTACATCTTCAATTTCCGAAACAGTGAGTGTAGCAATGGTACAAATTGCTTCTGGTTCAGAACAACTTGCAGAGGATATGGTTAATATATCGTACAATGTAGAAAGTAATGTAGGTGCTGTTCGTTCAATGAATAATAATATCCAAACCATTATTACACATATGGACAAAACAAAATCCTATACTTCTCAAGGAAAGGATGCCATGGCAAACTTAAGTACTAAAATGATCCATATAAGCAATCAAGCGAATGAATCTACAAGTATCATGAAGTCATTAGATAGTAAATTACAAACGATATCAGATATTACAATGCTTATTCATTCTATTTCTGAACAAACGAATCTTCTATCGTTAAATGCATCTATAGAAGCTGCAAGAGCAGGTGAGCATGGTCGAAGTTTTACCGTAGTTGCCCAAGAAGTAAAAAAACTTGCTGATCAAAGTAGTCATTCTGTTGAAAAAATTTCAACTTTAATACAAGATATTCAGAGTTCTTCTTCAAAAGCTTTATTTAATATTGAACAAGGCAAACGAATCGCCAATCAAGGTGCTGAATTATCTAAAGAAACTGAAAAGAGCATTAATCAAATCTATCAATTTATTTCAAATCTTGCTGTTGATATCGAAGAAATTGCCGCAGCCAATGATATTTTAAATCAAAGTAGTGATTCTATCTCTCATTCAGTGGATAGCGTAGTTTCTATTTCTGAACAAACTAGTGCTGGTGTTCAAGAAGTTGCAAGTACGTCTGATGAAAATAAACGTTCAGTAGAATCTGTAAAAGAAATATCAAAAAATCTAAAAGTGCTAACAAATGAGCTTCGTCTTCACATTTCGCATTTTCAAATTTAAAATGATAAATTAGTTCTCTACATCACACAGATTTCTTATAATTATGATAGTATATAGGAGCGAGGGAGTGATCATGTATGAATATCTACATTTCAAATGAAGCAGCACAATGGTATGAAAATGAATTTGACTTACAAGAAGGAGATCAAGTCCGTTTTTTTGCTCGATATGGCGGAGTAAGTACTATTCAAAGTGGTTTTTCTCTTGGTATATCTGTGGATGAACCAAATGCTATTGGTGCTAAAATCGAAAAAAATAACATTTTATATTATATTGAAGAAAATGATTTATGGTATTTCGATCAACATGATTTACATGTGAAATTTGATACTATTTTAGAAGAGCCTATCTTTTCATTTGAGTAAACCAAACAATAACATATAGTGAGAAAAAACGAGAGGGAAAAGTCCTCTCGTTTCTTTATTACGATATGTATTAGTTATTTTTTATTATTCTCATAGGCTTCATGTAATTCAGGATATCGGCGTTTCACAGAAATCGGACGGAAGCTCTCTTTTTTCACACATACATGTGAGGAAGTTGCCGTTACCGCCACTTCTCCATTACTATTTAAAATTTCATAACCATATATAGTCTTTATTCCATTATATTCTTCAATCCAAGTATATACTGTAGCAACCTCACCGTATGTTACTGGCTTTTTATAGGATATATTAACATCTAAAACAGGTGATAAAATGCCATCCTTCTCCAAATCTGCATAGTTAAAACCTAAATCTTTTAGAATTTGAGTTCTTCCTAACTCTAACCATATAACATAATTAGCATGATATACGATGCCCATTTGGTCTGTTTCTGCATACCTAACTTCTATTTCTTTTTTAGATATAAACATTTATGTATTCACTCCTCTTTGACTAAAAAACTGATTTAATAGCTCTAATTATCTTTAATGTCGGCTTACATTCATATATAAAGAAAAGTCTGATTATGAAAGGATATTCACGAGTTTACTACCGAAAGTATGACTTTTCTCCCTTTCCAAGAATATTAACAAAGAGCCTATTTAATAAGTTTACCATATGAAGCTTAAATCAGACGAATAAAAGCATAAGTCACATCTGATAGAGCCTCTAAATGTATTTAGTAAAAGAAGCAAACATCGTCAATCCTTATCGGATACAGAAAAGGATAAAAGCATTCAGATGAAAGCCTTTATCCTTTCTGTTACACTTCATATTAGATTAGAGTAGACAACCTACTCACCCTTAGTCTGTATGACCTGAGCATGTTGGCCAGATTGATCTTGCATTTTTTTCCCTTTATTGCCACCAAAGGCTCTGGACTTTGTCCCGATATGGTTAGGAGCAAAATGCTTTGAATCTTTTTTAGGATTACCCATGTGACCCCTCCTCCTTCATATTATGTACATCTGAAAGAGAAAGATGTATCAAGCTATTCTGCCTTTTGTAAATGACGTTTTTCTAATCGATCTTCTATCTTTTCAATTGCTTTACTGTCTTTTAATAATTCCATTTTATTTTCTAAGACTAGGTCTTCAAACGATAATTTTCTTCTTCTTTTCATTTAATCACCCTCTTACATTTAATGATATTACCCATTTTTCTAAAAATTCAAACAAATTATAGCGTTATTGTTACAGATAATAACTAATTATCTGACTCTAACGATCATAGGATTAGTATGGCTAATAAAAAGATTATTTAAACAATTTACTTAAAAGAAAAGCTGAATAAAGTATTTGTTAAATGATGTTTTCACATCGTTCGTCGCCTATCAACTATCAACTGAAAAAAGGGTGAGTTGATTTTCGCTCCAATCAACTATTTTATGCTCACCTTATTCAAACCATGTTAAAAATAGGTATTCATACAATATAGTATCCTTTGTATAAATACCCTGTTTTTGTAGGTTAAAACCTACATATTTCCCATTATTTCCACGATCGTCTCATAGGACATTTGACCAATATGTTTTTCTTTAATAATTCCCTGTTCATCAATAAAATAGGTAGTTGGAAAGGAGATAATATCGTAAGGTCTACTCATCTCATCCTTTATATCTAAAAGAATAGGAAACGTTAAATGATAATTCTCTACAAAACCTTTTACATCATTGTCTGTATCCATATTTACAGCTAGTATTTCGATCGAATCACCTGCTTCTTGATAATATTTTTCCATATCAGGCATTTCTTCTCGACAGGGTCCACACCAGGTTGCCCAAAAGTTCAATATGACTTTCTTCCCTTTATAATCAGATAAAGAAACTTGCTCACCCTGAAGATTCTCCAAAGTAAAGTCAGGTGCCTTTTGATTATCCTTTACAACAGGTAACTTAGCTTCCTCTTTACGATCCATCGCTTGCACTAAAGCCACTGAAATTAGAAGCACTAGAATAACTCCTGCTACTATTTTTTTTACCATACCCATCCCCCTTATCTTCCCCTAGTCTTTATTTTAGCGTAGAAAAAATCCCAGTACAAACCTATCAATGTAATTTTTGTAAATAATGTACACATAATGGAAATACCGTCACAACCTATTCAAATTTTAACCGTGATCGATAATAGACTCCTCTTCCCTATTTACCCCAATTTTACAAGAATAAAAAAACGGTTCATTTAGTAAAATCCCTTATCATTTACCCAATAACAGGAAAAAGCTAGCTTAAAATAACTAAAGCTAGCTTTTTTCCAATCTTACCTTTCATTCACTATGGTTTTAAAATAAGCTTTTTCCCTGAAACATCTTTTGTTTTGGTTACATGATAAGTGCCATTCACCCAATCTTCCATTTGATCTTGATACCACTTACTTTTCAAATGTCCAGATTGACCTGGGCCAACTAAATGCTCTGCTTTGGTTAAATCCGATAGATCTGCTACGAACCTCCATGAACCTCCATGATTTACTATGCCTTCTTCTGTAAAAGCAGCTGCTTGAACGGTTACAGAGCTACCAGCAGCCGGGATACTGCCTTTACTATTAAATAGATATTTTAGAGGAGAAACACTAGAAATAGGATGATCAAAACGGATTTGGTGATAATCTCCCCACTTCCATTTTTCCATATTCTTGCCTTGCATATCTGTAATATCAGCAAGCGTTTTTTTAAGTGATTTCTCTAATAGCTTCTCAACACCACCTTGATCATTAATCCATGGACCTGGATTTTTATCCAAGCCATTACGAAGCAGCTGATCGACGACCGATCTCTTCCCATTAAATAATTTTAAAGTTTCCTCAGGAATTTGCTCCTCAAATAAGACATTTTGAATCTTTGTCATCCATAAATTAAATATGAGTGGAGCAGAAGCTTCTTCTTTATCTTGAAAATCCCATTTCTCTAAAATGTCCAATGCCTTCTTCATTTCCTTATCCTTTACCTCATCAAGAGTTTCTATAAATTGAGGTACAAACTCTTTTGCTTGAAGATTAGTCACATCCATTTGAAGGTTTTTCATATCTTTAGCAGTTAATTGTTTATTTGACTTTAGAAACTCTTGGATACGCATTTGTCTGTATGGTTGAGCCCAATGATTGCTTATATGATAAGGATAATCATCTGAAATAACTTTATTATTCGCCGTTGAAATAAAGCCTTCTTTAGGATTTACCACTTTCGGTAATTTATCATACGGTATAAAGCCCGTCCATTCATATTCATTGGTCCAGCCCGGTACTGGAAGCATACTATCACCTTTCTTACGAATCGGGATAGTACCATTTGCTTTATAAGCAATAGTTCCATCTGTAGAAGCAAAAACAAAGTTTTGAGCAGGAGTATTGAATTTTTCTAATGCCTTTTCAAATTGTTGCCAATTTTCTGCCTTATTCATGTTTAGAACTGCTTCTAATTCAGCAGATGGATCAAGTGCCGTCCATCTTAATGATAGTACAGTATTTGAACCACTTTCACCCGCAAATTCTGATATGATTGGACCATGACGAGTAATAGCTACTTGATAATCTATCGTTTTTTGTTTCTTCACTTTAATAGGTTCTTTTACGATTTTTGCT
The DNA here is from genome assembly GCF_000321185.1 of Bacillus sp. AP8. NCBI lineage: Bacteria > Bacillati > Bacillota > Bacilli > Caryophanales > Bacillaceae > Bacillus > Bacillus sp. AP8. Next base: position 273,886 of record NZ_CAPG01000027.1, on the reverse strand, counting down.
TTTTCCCAGTTATTCATATATAAGTATTCATCTTGATTATTTTCATTTCTTTTTTCAATATAAAGATCTTGCACGTCCGGTCCTGTATTTGTAACACCCCAGGCAATTTTGTTATTATGACCTAGAATAATCCCTGGTATTCCAGCAAATATGACACCGCTTACATTTACTGTCGGTGCCTCTAACTGCATTTGATACCAAACGGAAGGGGTTGCTAATCCTAGGTGAGGATCATCAGCTAACAGTGGTTTCCCACTTTTCGTTTTCTCTCCACTGACAACCCAGTTATTACTACCATTAAACTCGTAAGGTACTATAGCACTTGCAAAGCTTTTTTGTAAATCTAATTCTTGCTTACTAATAATAAAGGGGGCGTCTTTTGGATATGAGGGAAACAAATCGTACGCTTTTTCTTTTGAAAACGTTTGTAATAAGTATTGTCTAAATGCCTGATCTTCCCAATTCCCACCTAAATCAAAAGCCATATATTTACCTATTGTTAATGAATCAATCTCAGACCACTTTTCTGGCTCATAACCTAGTATCGTAAATTCAACTGGTAATTTACCGTCTTCTATCGCTTCCTTCATATACAAGTTTACACCTTCAGCAAACCAAGCTAGAACATCCTTACCATTTTGAGTATAAGCATTATAAGATTCTTCAGCAGCTCTTCTTAAACCAAGAGTCCTAAAAAATTTGTCCTTTTCAACAGTAGCTTCACCTATAACTTCACTTAATCGGCCTGAAGCCAGTCTTCTACTTAAATCCATTTGAAATAATCGATCTTGTGCCTGAACATATCCTTGAGCTATGTATAAGTCACGTTCATTTTCCGCTTTTACATGTGGAACTCCTGATGAATCTCTTAATACTGTAACTTGAGTTGTTAAAGTTGCTAATTTTACCTCCCCGTCAATTTGTGGCAACGATCGAGAAACATACATATTGGCTCCTACAAGTGCCGCAATAAACAAAAAAATAATAATACCAATAGACCAAAGCGCGACTTTTTTCCATCGTTTCTTTGGCTTTTTTTGCTGCAGAACAGCTTCCATCCTTCCAACCCCTTCAAATAAAGTGAACTTACCCCAGCGATGTTGTTCACCCACCACTGGAGGTAAGTAGAACGAATCAAGTTCTAACAAATTCTACGCTAAATCACAACTTCAACTTCCTCATTTATTAGTGTTAACCAACGTGACTGAAAGAGTTTGTTAGAATGAAAAATCACAAATAATTCCTCGATACATAATTCGACAAGAGTTCTCGCTTTCCTTTTTTTACTAAAATTATATTTCGAGTTAGGAAATATTTTGTTTTTATTTGCACCGAAATGAAACCGTTCTGGTTAACAATAAATGGCTGTATTCGCATCCTTTGTAGTCTATGAATAAGTAATGAACATAGGGTTGAATTAAAATTCCCCTCTATGATGCTCAATTTGCGAGAGGTGATTCTTTTTAGAAAGCTACCCAATAAAAAAAGTTCGAATTAAAGGATCCTTTAATTCGAACTTTTTTCTTTTATTTAAGCCATTCCGTATGGAAAATACCATCCTTGTCAACTCGTTCATACGTATGTGCACCAAAATAATCACGTTGCGCTTGCAGTAAATTCGCTGGTAATCTTTCTGCACGATAGCTATCATAATATGATAGTGCTGCTGAGAAGCATGGAACAGGAATTCCACTCATGACAGCTAGTGCAATCACTTCACGAAGAGAAGCTTGATAGCTTTCTACAACGTTTTTAAAATAGTCATCTAGTAATAAATTTTGTAAATTCGGGTTTCGATCATATGCTTCTTTAATATTTTGTAGGAATTGTGCTCGAATAATACAGCCTCCTCTAAAAATCATGGCAATATCTCCGTATTGTAAATTCCAATTATATTCCTCTGATGCTAATCGCATTTGTGCAAATCCTTGTGCATAGGAACATATTTTACTCATAAACAGCGCTCTTCTAACTGCTTCGATTAACGCTTTTTTATCCCCTTCATACTTCATAGCTTTAGGACCTGTTAATTTTTGACTAGCAATGATTCTTTCTTCCTTCATCGCTGAAAGGAAACGTGCAAAAACAGATTCAGTGATGATTGGAAGAGGTACACCTAGATCAAGAGCACTTTGACTCGTCCATTTCCCTGTTCCCTTTTGACCAGCACGATCCAAGATAATATCAACCATAGGTTTTCCTGTTTCGTCGTCATATTTACTAAATATGTCCGCTGTAATTTCCATTAGGTAACTATCAAGCTCACCTTGATTCCATTCAGTAAATACATCATGAAGTTCTTTCGCATCTAAATCTAGAACATTTTTTAATAAGAAATATGCTTCACAGATTAATTGCATATCTCCATATTCAATTCCATTATGAACCATTTTCACATAATGACCAGCACCATCCGGTCCGATGTACGTTGTGCAAGCATCGCCATTTACTTTAGCGGAAATTTCTTGAAAAATCGGCGCTACCAAATCATACGCTTCTTTTTGTCCACCAGGCATGATAGAAGGTCCTTTAAGCGCTCCTTCTTCTCCACCAGATACACCTGTTCCAATAAAATGAATACCTAGTTCACTTAATTCTTTATTTCGACGAATAGTATCTTGGAAAAATGTATTCCCACCATCAATTACAATATCACCTTTCTCTAATAAAGGTTTTAATTGTTGAATAGTAACATCTGTTGCTGCTCCAGCTTTAACCATTAGCATAATTTTTCTTGGTCTTTCAAGCGAATGAACAAATTCCTCTAATGTATATGTAGGTAAAATCTTTTTCCCTTTGGCTTCTAACATCATTTCGTCTGTTTTTTCACGAGAACGATTATAAACTGAAATTGCATATCCTCTACTCTCAATGTTAAACGCTAAATTCTTACCCATAACAGCAAGACCAATAACACCAAATTGTTGCATAATGTAACTCCCCTTCTGTAGTCAATCTTTTTCTAGTTTCCTTTTACATTATTCTTTCAAAATAATAAAACAATTATTTTTAAAATAAAAACTACTCTCTATATTCTATACTATTTTCATAGCTATTTCCTAGTAATACAACTATTTCATTAAGTCATCTAAAAAATCTTTACTAAAACTCGTTTTTGTTATCGTTTTTGATGATTGATTTTTTGATGATTTAGCAGCTTTTTGAATAATGTTTTGTCCATATTTTTTCTTCAATTCTTCAACTGTTTTCAATAATGGTTCTTGTTTAGCATCTTCTTCATAAGAAAAAAGATCTAATTGCTTTGTAGCTTCTGTACTTTCAATAACATCAAAAGCTGTTACACCTAATAATCGAACTGGATTCCCATCCCAATTATTTTGAAAAAGTTCTTTTGCTTTTTCATATATTTCATCCTCTTTATAAATAGGATTCAGCACCGTTTGACTACGGTTAATTGTTTTTCGATTTTGATATCGAATTGTTATACCTATTTTCGTACCTAAAAGCTGTTTTTGATCTAATCGTGATGACACTTTCTTCGATAACTTTTTAATTACATTTAGTAATTCCTTTTGATTACTTACATCTTTAGGTAGGGTAGTAGAATTGCCTACACTTTTATAATCAAAGACAGATTCAGGATCCACTGGTGAATGATGAATGCCATTTGCTTTTTCTTTTAACTTTAAACCATTTATACCTAATAGGTTTTTTAGCTGAATTTCACTAGCATGAGCTAGATCTCCTATCGTTTCTATTCCAATGGCACGCAATTTTTCAGCTGTTTTTTCGCCAATTCCATGCATTTCAGCTGTTTTTCTAGGCCATAAGATTGTTGGAACATCTCGCTTTCTTAAGATAGTAATTCCCATAGGTTTTTTCATATCAGAAGCTGTCTTAGCAAGAAATTTGTTAGGAGCAATGCCAATGCTGCAAGGAAGATCCAGCGTTTGAAATACTCTTTGTTGGATACTACGAGCTATTTCGATTGGAGAACCTAAATGACTGCAATTGGTAATGTCTAAGTAACCTTCATCAATAGAAACGGGTTCCACTAAATCCGTATAGGTTCTCAACAATTCAAATATCCCTTGTGAAGCAGTACGATATTTGTCAAAATCAGGACTTTTCACAATTAATTGTGGACATAGCTTTTTCGCTTCCCATAAAGACATCGTAGTCTTAACACCATATTTACGAGCCTCGTAACTACATGTAACTATAATACCGCGTCTTTCCTCAGGGTTTCCTGCAATAGCTAATGGTTTTCCTTTTAAACTAGAATCATAAGCCATTTCAACTGAAGCGTAAAAACTATTCATATCAACATGTAAGATGACTCTACCTTTTACTGGATACATACTATTCAAATCTCTCACCATACCGTCGCTTATTATACCGTTATTTTAACAAAAGAAGTTATAGAAATACACTTTCTAAAGATTATTTACAAGGACTTATCTCTATCTCCATCTTCCTATAGCAATAATTCTCTTTAATAGAAAAAAACAAAGCGAACAACTTATGAACACTTTGTTTTTTCCATTAAAACTTCTTCTGTTATTTTTTTTATATCAATCGTAGATGTAGTATCTTCATTAATCATATCAGGTAATATATTTTCAAAGAAATATTGCACACAACTTAAATAATCAAAACTTTTTATCGATGTTAAAGCATCTCGGTATATTTCTATATATACAGGTTCACTATTCCCTTTTTGAATTTCTAAAAAGGCTTCATACACAAGATCAATTTTATCAGAAATGGATAAGATTTTAGATTCAATAGAGCTACCTTCTTTACCATCTTTCATAAGATTTCTAAAATAGCCTTGATATTCTTCAGGAATTTCAGATTCGATAAACTTCTCAGTCATCCCTTCTTCTACACTTCGTAGCATAGAACGTAATTCTGGGGTGGCATATTTAACTGGGGTTGGAATATCCGATATGAAAACTTCAGGAAAATCATGATTTAACGCTTTCTCATAAAGATCTTTCCAATTGATTTCTGTCCCATAGCTTTCTTCAACCGTTGCTAAAAATTGTGCGTATTGAGTTACCTTAAAAGAGTGAGAAGCAACATTGTGCCGCTCAAGCTTAAATTGTCCCGGACAACGCTCAATGCGTTCTAATTTTGTTAAACTTTTAAAATACGTATGAATTCCCATTCTCTAACACTCCTTCATTACAATTTTCAAAGTTGATGTTGAAAGTTTATTGTTTAGAAAAAAGCCGATCGTAATAAAAATGATCGACTTTACATATAAACAAATCACCAATGCTTGATGTTACATTTTCTAACACAACCGAATAATTTTTAATTATGATACATCATTTTGAGTCATAAAGCTAGTATTAAATCCAAACTATTTTATTATTTAGGCTACCTATAACTTATAATGAAGAACTTTCTGCATACCATGTGGCCCCTCTCTTCTTAATCCACGATCCATATATCCGACTTTTTTATACACATGGTATGCTCTCAAATTCCCTTCATTTACCATAAGAAACAACTCTAACATATCTGGGTGATTTTTCTTTACAAAAGATGGTAACATTCTCATTGCCTTTTGAGCTAATCCCTTACCTTGATATACGGGATTAACAGATAACGATCGAATGAGCATTGATCCTTTTGCATTTTCATCTTGTAGTACATCTTCACCTTTATGAAGGACAAAAAAACCAACTGGATTATTATGAGTAATCATGACGATAAGTTCACAAGCTGGATTATCTTTAAATCTTGAAATAGCTTCCCTCGGTAAAGCGGTGAAATCCTTTTGAGTCTCATCTAAATTATACTCACAAACTTGATTATAATGGCGTTCCTCATAGTACATTAACTCCATATCCCTTGTTTTTGCAGTCATAATGATTTCCCCTTCGCATACAAATATTATAAGAAAATAATATCATATTAGGTAAAAACTTCTAAGGGGTAACTGTAGAATAATCTAAAAAGGTGTATCATTTGCTTACCATGAACACAAGCCTTCTCTTTCTTTCCACACGATGTGCTCCTGCCTTCACTTATTTAATTACCTATGAAAAAAAGCACTATAAACGGATTACATCCAGTTCATAGTGCTCTCAAATTTCTGTTTATTCAGCTACAGTTTGAACAACCGCAACTACCATTTCAGCAATTTTTTCTAATTCTTCGATAGGCATTTTTTCATTTGTTGTATGAATTTCTTCATATCCTACAGCAAGATTGACTGTTGGGATACCAAAGCCTGCGATGACATTCGCATCACTACCACCACCACTTTGTTGTAAAGATGGTGTACGGCCAATTTTTTCCGCTGCTTTCTTAGCTACTTCTACTACATGATCCCCATGACCATATTTAAAACCTGGATACATCACTTCAATATTAACGATTGCTTCTCCGCCCATTTCTTTAGCAGTTGTTTCAAAAGCTTCTTTCATCGTTTTCGCTTGAGCTTCCATTTTTTCTCCAACTAGCGAACGTGCCTCAGCCAAAATTTCCACATGATCACAAACAATATTCGTTTGTTTTCCACCTTCAAATCGACCGATATTAGCAGTTGTTTCTTCATCAATACGTCCTAGAGGCATTTTAGCAATTGCTTTCGCAGCAATTGTAATGGCACTAACACCTTTTTCTGGCGCCACACCTGCATGAGCTGTTTTTCCTTTGATTGTTGCTGTAATTTTGGCTTGCGTAGGTGCTGCTACAACGATTTCCCCTACTTTTCCATCACTATCTAACGCATAACCATACTTAGCTGTCACAAGTGCTGAATCTAATGCTTTCGCACCTACTAAACCAGATTCTTCTCCAACTGTAATGATAAATTCGATTTTTCCATGAGCAATATTTTGCTCTTTTAAAACACGAATAGCTTCAAACATAGCTGAAAGACCTGTTTTATCATCAGCTCCTAAAATCGTTGTTCCATCAGTAACGACATAACCATCAACTATCGAAGGTTTCACACCTTTACCAGGTACAACTGTATCCATATGTGAAGTAAAATAGATTGTATCAACACCTTCTTTTGTAGCAGGTAATGTACAAATTAAATTTCCTGCTCCAAAACCTGTTTTAGCTGCTGCATCATCTTCCACTACTTTCACACCTAAAGAAGTGAATTTTTCTTTTAATACTTTTGAGATTTCTGTTTCATATCTAGACTCTGAGTCGATTTGAACTAGTTCTAAAAACTCATCAAGTAATCTTTGTTTATTAATCATTTTAATTCCCTCCAACTATGTACTAACAATTATAGTATACCTATTAGAAATCCGTAGTAGCAAATCCAATTTTTATAGGCTGCATATCATATTATACTCCTCTATAAATAATAGAACCAGCTTTGATTTTTTAGAAGAAAAACATTGACAAAAATGAATTTACATGATATAATTTATTTTTTAGAAACATATTAAATCCGTTATATACTTAACACCTACTAATTAGCAGGTGTTTTCTTTTTTTGCAAAAAAGGCTATCTCAAAATGGTAAAGGTGGCGTATATGAACATGGATAATAAGAATAGCTTAACAGCTTTAATCAGTTGCTACGCAAGAGGATTCCATACAACATACAGTAAGAATCCGATTTTCTATGACAAAATGGCTTTTTCTTTCATATCTGAAGATGAAAAGAGAATGATAGAAGAGAACTGGACAAATGCCATCCAATTTTTTAACAGTCATAAAGAAACGGAACTATATACTTCCAACGACAAGCTTGAATGGGTCATGAACACACAGTGTGTTCCTCAAGTTGTGAGTAGAGCTCGATACGAAGAAGAAGCACTCGAAGCAGCCATTGAACGTGGATTAAAACAGTACATTTTATTAGGAGCTGGGTTTGATACTTTTTCTTATAGACAAAAAAACATTCCAAAAGACTTCATGATTTACGAAGTGGATCACCCATCCACTCAAGCAGCTAAAATAAACAGACTAAATTATGCTAGGCTTACAATACCTTCCAATGTAAAATATATTTCTGTAGATTTTAATAAAGACGATCTATATGTAGAACTTCAAAAGAATGGTTATGATAAGCACAAATATAGTTTTTTCAGTTGTTTAGGTGTAAGCATGTATTTAAATAAACAGAAGCTATTAACACTTCTCAAGCATATTTCAGAAATTACCCCTAATGGCAGCTCCTTCATTTTAGATTATTTAGATAATACAGCTTTAGATGATAACCTTGCGTCTGAAAAGCTGGTTAAAATGAAACACTTGGCAACACAAACCGGAGAACCTATTATTACAAGTTTTGATCCACTACTCCTTGATTTAGAATTACAAAACACAGAAATGCTCGTTTATGAAAACCTTTCACCTGATCAAATTGAAGAAAGATATTTTCAAAATAGACAAGATGAGTTACATGCCTATAGTCATTTTCACTTTGCACATTTAGCAGTTCATAAATAAGAAAAGTTTTTCTCGTAAAAAATATAAGTTGTCTAAAAATGATGTTTTATCGTTTTTCAGAGGCACCTACGCTTTAAGTCATCAAAGTTATTATAGATATTAGGAGTAATAGGGAAAATACAACACAAGAGGGTGTTCATCATTTTGAACACCCTCTTTTTATTATTTATGACAGTAAAAAATTTCTCTACAACATTAGGACACTTGGGAATTTTCAGAAAAAATATTTTGTAACATTATTTAGTAATTATTCGAATCACTGTAACAGGTAACGGCTATGAATATACATTACAATGGAATATTTCCATGTTTTTTATAAGGTCTTGTTTCTTCTTTATGACGAAGCATTTCAAGAGCTTGAATAATTTTGATACGAGTATCACGAGGATCAATAACATCGTCAACCATACCAGCATTCGCAGCAACATACGGATTTGCAAATTTTTCTCTATATTCGTCAATTCTTTTTTGTCTAGTTTCTTCAGGATTTTCGCTATTCTGAATTTCACGAGCAAATACAACGTTTGCTGCGCCTTCAGGCCCCATAACCGCAATCTCAGCATTCGGCCAAGCATAAACCATGTCAGCACCAATTGATTTACTATTAAGTGCAACATACGCTCCACCATATGCTTTACGAAGAATTACTGTTAATTTCGGTACTGTCGCTTCAGAATAAGCATATAAGATTTTGGCGCCATGTCGAATAATTCCACCATGCTCTTGTTTTACACCCGGGAAGAAACCAGTTACATCTTCAAATGTAATAAGAGGGATATTAAACGAATCACAGAATCGAATAAAACGAGCTGTTTTATCTGACGAATCGATATCTAATCCACCTGCAAGGAACTTCGGTTGATTAGCAACTAAACCTACCGCTTGTCCTTTTACTCGTGCAAAACCAACTACAATATTACGTGCAAAGTCTTTTTGAACTTCCATGAAGCTTTCTTCATCTACAACCTGTTCAATAACCTTTCTTACATCATACGGTCTTGTACTTTCAATAGGTACTAAATCCATTAAATCTGGACGATAATCATCTTCTATGTTGTATTCAGATCCTGGTGCTTTTTCTTTATTATTTTGAGGTAAATAACTTAGTAATGTTCGTACATTCTGTAGTACTTCTTCTTCTGATGCAGCTTTAAAATGTGCAGCACCACTAATACTATTATGAACTTTGGCACCACCTAAGTTCTCTGAACTAATTTTTTCACCTGTAACTGTTTCAATAACCTTTGGGCCAGTAATGAACATTTGACTTGTTTTCTCTACCATGAAAACAAAATCTGTAATCGCGGGTGAATAAACTGCTCCACCTGCACATGGTCCCATAATGACGGAGATTTGAGGAATTACCCCAGAATAAATGGAGTTTCTGTAAAAGATATGTCCATATCCGTCTAATGATAATACACCTTCTTGGATACGCGCTCCACCCGAGTCATTTAATCCCACAAACGGTGCTCCGTTTTTTGCTGCTAAATCCATAACGTTAGCTATTTTTTTAGCATGCATTTCTCCAAGAGCTCCACCAAATACGGTAAAATCTTGGGAGAATAAATAAATGTCTCGACCATTTACTTTACCATAACCAGTTACAACCCCATCACCAGGTCCATCTACTTCGTCAAGGCCGAAGTCTTTACAGCGATGTTCAATAAAAGCCCCTATTTCCACAAATGTTCCCGGATCTACTAATAATTCAATTCTTTCTCTAGCAGTTAATTTTCCCTTTTGATGCTGTTTTTCTATGCGAGCATCTCCGCCACCAAGTTCAACTTCTCTCTTTTTATCATAAAGCTCACAAATTTTACCAAACATATCACTCATTCTTATTCCCCCTTATGTGTTTCTTGCTCGCATAATTCAAATAGTACACTACCTGTAGATTTCGGGTGAAGGAACGCTACTTGGCTATTATGAGCACCTGTTCTTGATTTCTCATCAATCATCTTAATCCCTTTTGCTTTCACTTCATCAATGCGATCTTGAATACTTTCGACACCCAAAGCAATATGATGAATACCCTCTCCTCGTTTACTAATAAATTTAGCAACTGGACTATCATCATGTAGTGGTTCTAACAATTCTATTCTTGTATTACCAGCATTTAGAAAGGCTACTTTAACTCCTTGACTCTCAACTGTTTCAACGCCTTCATCTTTCATTCCCAAAACGTCTCGATAAAAACCGAGCGACTGCTCAATCGATTTCACCGCAACACCGATATGGTCAATTTTCTTTATCATAGTCACTTTCCCCCAATTTCCCCTAATTGCCATACATTTTTAATTATTCTATATTTTTAAAAAATATTTCCTTGATACTATTGTAATAGAAAAACTGTATTAATACAATCCATCAATTTTGAGATTCATTATGTTTTTTTATTAAAATTTCCCTATTTAAAGCGTATTCACAACCATTTTCTACTAGATAAAAAAAATATTTGAATTTTATATTATTATAATGGAATAACTGTACTAATACAATTTCCAAGAACTAAAAAGTTATTTTTACTAAAAAACTTGTTTTGTTTATCAGAAGAAGGTAGAATACTAGTGATTACTTTCAAAAAAGGAAGGTTCATATGAAGATAAAAAAAATGCAAAAAATCGTAGTTTATTTAATGATTATTACAATGCTAATGTCCACTTTACTAGTAGGTATTGGATACCTTTTCTAGTGCTATCTCACTTAAAGTAGAGATCAATACAAATAGTAAACATGACATATTATAAAAATAAAACAAAAAGGTCATATACTTTTGTCTTAAGTGAATGACCTTTTTTTCATAGGCTGACTACTAGAAGATTGTTGTTTTAAAATAAGTTCGATGAACAAAATCAGTTAATAGAATTATGGTTGATTTGGACGAGGCGCGAGACTCCAACGGGAGATTGCAGAATTCAACTTAGCCAATCTCTACTACTTGTTCATAGATAACAAAGTATATAAAAGCAACTTTTTTCCTAGTAAAGATATCCATTTTCCTTCGCAATTTGCGCAAAACTTTTTGAAGAAAGTGTTACTAAAATTTTCGTTTTAAGCGGTACTTGTTCATATAAGCGTTCAACATCACTATTTTTCATTCGGATACAACCGTTTGATATATACTTCCCAATTGACCAAGGTTCATTCGTTCCATGCACACCAAAGGTTCTACCATCTGTTCCATTTGCGTCAAAACCAAGCCAGCGACTACCTAGAGGATTCCTCGGATCTCCTCCAGGAATGTTTTTCTTTCGATAGTATGGATTTTTTGCTTTAACAACGATAGTGAATAGACCTTCAGGAGTCAATTCATTACTTCGTCCTGTTGCCACATTAAAGATTTCTACAACTTTCCCATCTTTTATATAGGCTAACTTATTATTCGCCTTATTTACAATTAGAAAAGGCTCTGTTTTAACTGGAGCAGCATTCACTATATTTGGCATAGATAAAGCAAAAATCAAAAAAAGTGAAAGTAGAGTTCTCATAATTATCTCCCTATGATTTTTGCTTAGTTTGTACGATTTTCTTTTTATCCATACCTTTTTTACCTCGTGATAATCCTTTATAGACACTCTTTATTATTAAATATTTCTCAAGTTCTTTTATTAAAGTGATTAAAGAAGATTGTTCATTAAACTCCTGACGAGACTTGGGTAAAGGTAAGTCATTAACCTCTTTAAGCATTTTATCTAGCTTTTCTAAATAAATATAAGATGTATTATACGGATGTATATGTTCTCCTAAATCATCAATAAATTCCGCTATCATTTCTGCACAAGGAACCGACTTTGGTAACGAAGCAACTAAAGGAAGCATTCTCTCAATAATTTCAAATTGTTTTTCTCTCATTTTGAAATAATGATAATACAAGTCATCACTTTTTGTTACGTGATTTTCCACATCACGAAAAGCGAGCAATTTCGCCTCTTGAATGAGCTCTTGCACTTCCATAAACTCCTTACCATTCCACTGACTTTTTCCTGTACGAATATAAAGTGACATTTTTTTAAAGATAAAAGCAAAATTTCTCTCAATTTCTATTTGGTATTGCTTTAACGTTTTCCCTACACTCGGCATGTAAATATTCATAATTAACGCTACAGTGATACCAATTACAATTAATCCCAATTCATTTAATATTAAATCAAAAGAAACATATCCTGCTGAATAAATATGCAAAATGATTACGCTACTCGTCACAATTCCTTCTTTTGCTCCTATCGCAACAACAGTAGGAATAAATACTAGAAGCATTAATCCTATAATTACAGGGTTAAATCCAAGCCCCCCAAAGAAGATTGTTGAAAAGAACATAGCAATGATACAGGCTAAAAATCGATAAAAAGCAGCTTGAAACGATTTCTTTTTGGTCACCTGAATACATAATATTGTTATAATTCCAGCAGAGGGAAAACTATGTAGCTGAAACAATTGAGCAATGTATATTGCAATTGTAACACCGAGCGCTGTTTTGATGGTTCTATATCCAATTTTAAACATACTTCTCTCCTGCACTTATTAGTATCGATTTCTCCATTGATTAGTATCACATTACTATGTATTGATTTCAAGATATTATATATTTCTTCAATATTTTTCAAACTCAAACGAAAATGTAAAGACTCACAATTTTACCAAAAAACAGAAAGAGGTTGGCTTTTATCATAAGCCAACCTCTTATCTCATTAAACTTCTTCGCAATATTGATCAAAGTATGATTGTAATTTATTCATAACAGACACTGGATCATGTCCTTCAATTTCATGTCTTTCAACCATAGTACAAAGTTTTCCATCTTTTAATAGAGCAAATGATGGAGATGATGGTGGATATTCATCAAAATAGCTTCTTGCTTGTTCAGTTGCAGCCTTATCTTGACCAGCAAATACAGTAACTAAATGATCAGGTTTTTTATCATAATGAACGGCATGAGCTGCAGCAGGTCTTGCTATCCCACCCGCACAACCACACACAGAATTAATCATTACTAGTGTTGTACCTTTTTGAGCAAATGCTTGATCTACTTCTTCTGGTGTTGTCAATTCTGTATAACCAGCTGATTTCATTTCATTTCGTGCTGTTTTTACAACATCATTCATAAAAAAATTAAAATCCATATTCATCCTCATTACCTCTCTTAAACAAAATCTATCATTATAATTATCATAACAATAGAAATGTGAGTATTCAACACATTAAACCAGCAATTTTTGATTACTGCCTATTATTCCGTCTTTTTGCCTTACAGCTATTGATTGTATTAATACAATTCATCTTCATTTTAACAGAATAATCATCTAACCAAACAAATCAGCTCTCATCCAGAGTACATGTTCTGAATAAGAGCTGAAATAATAGAATTATTTATCATTATAGATTGGTCTATTTATTCACAAATATTTGTAAAGCTTCCATAACAGCTTTACTAACCGTTTTATTTCCATTCATGACATCATTCTCTAACTGGGGTAAACATTTACGAATTCTTTCATCACTAAAAAACAACTGATGAATTTGATGAGATAGTGATTGTTTCATCCATTCTTTCGTTTGCATTTTTCTTCTGTCGTCAAAAACACCCATTGCCTTTCCCTGTTGAACAAACTCTTGAATAAGATCCCATAGTTCCATAATACCTGTTCCCTCTATACTAGAACATGTATATGCTTGTGTTTGCCATCCAACAGTTGCAGGCTGTAATACATGTAAAATACGATTATATTCAGCTTGTGTGGTCTTAGCATGTACAACATTATGCCCATCTGCTTTGTTTACAACAATTGCATCAGCTAATTCCATAATTCCTTTTTTCATTCCTTGTAATTCATCACCAGCTCCTGTTATCACAAGAAGCATAAAGAAATCCGTCATCCCTCTAACGATGGCTTCACTTTGTCCTACACCAACCGTTTCAATAATGATGACATCATAGCCCGCGGCCTCACAAAGCAACATACTTTCTCTTGTCTTACGATGAACACCACCTAAAGTACCTTCAGATGGTGATGGACGAATAAAGGCTCTTTCATTAACAGAAAGCTTCTCCATTCGCGTTTTATCTCCTAAAATACTACCACCTGTGATTGATGAACTTGGGTCAATGGCTAATACAGCCACCTTATGACCCAAGTCACATAATTCAGTACCAAAACGTTCAATAAACGTGCTTTTACCCGCTCCAGGAACTCCTGAAATACCAACTCGAACAGACTTATTCGTATAAGGTAATACTTTTTGCAAAAGCTCCTGAGCACTATCAAAATGATGAGGTGCATTACTCTCAATTAGCGTAATCCCTTTTGCTAGTGCTGCTCGATTACCGGCAAGAATACCATGTAATAGTTCATCTGTATCAATTCTTTTCCGATCCTTCTTAACGAACCTTGGTTTATGTTGATTTCGGTCTGTCATTATGAAGACACTTCCTCATACCCTAATGCTTTATAGATTTCTTTCATAAGAGTTTTTGCCGATTCAGGAATAACTGTTCCTGGTCCAAAAATTGCTTTAGCACCATGTTCATATAAGAAGTCGTAATCTTGCTGTGGAACTACCCCTCCAATAATAACGATAATGTCTTCACGCCCAAGTTTTTTCAGTTCTTCAATAAGCTGTGGTAATAACGTTTTATGCCCAGCAGCAAGTGAACTCATTCCAACGACATGGACATCATTTTCAACTGCTTGACGGGCAGTTTCTGCTGGTGTTTGGAATAAAGGTCCCATATCAACATCAAAGCCTAAATCTGCAAATGCTGTAGATACAACTTTGACTCCTCTATCGTGACCATCCTGACCCATTTTCGCCATTAAAATACGAGGTCGTCTTCCTTCTTGCTCTAAGAATTCGTCTGTCATTCTTTTCACTTCAGAAATATCGTCTTCCACACCATACGATGAACTATAAACACCGCTAATTGAACGAATAACCGCTGAATGTCGTCCTGAAACTAATTCAATAGCCATTGAAATCTCTCCTAGGCTCGCTCTTACGCGTGCTGCTTCAACAGCAAGAGCCAACAAATTACCTTCTCCAGTTTCAGCAGCTTTTGTAATAGCATTAAGAGCTGCAATTACTTTTTCTTCATCACGATTTTCTCTTAATTGCTTTAATTTCTCCAATTGACTTTCACGAACAGCCGTATTATCAACTTCTAAAATATCTAGCGCTTCTTCTTTTTCTAAACGATATTTGTTTACTCCAACGATTGTCTCTAATTTAGAATCAATTTTCGCCTGACGTTTAGCCGCAGCTTCTTCAATTCTCATTTTAGGAATTCCTGTTTCGATAGCTTTCGCCATACCGCCTAATGATTCAATCTCTTCAATATGCTTCCAAGCTTTCTCAATAAGCTCATTTGTTAGTGTTTCTACATAGTAAGAACCTGCCCATGGATCAATAACTTTAGTCATTGAAGTTTCCTCTTGTAGATATAATTGTGTATTACGAGCAATACGGGCAGAGAAATCTGTCGGTAAAGCAATTGCTTCATCCAGCGCATTTGTATGCAAGGATTGTGTATGTCCCATTGTTGCAGCATGAGCTTCAATTAAAGTACGAGCTACATTATTAAATGGATCTTGTTCTGTTAAGCTCCAGCCTGATGTTTGTGAATGAGTTCTTAACATTGTAGATTTTTCATTTTCAGGTTCAAATTGTTTCATCAATTTCGCCCAAATACATCGTGCTGCTCTCATTTTGGCAACTTCCATAAAATAATTCATGCCAATAGCCCAGAAAAATGAAAGCCTTGGTGCAAATTTATCGATAGGAATTCCTGCTTGAAGCCCAGTTCGAACATATTCAATTCCATCAGCAAGTGTATAAGCTAATTCCAAATCAGCAGGCGCTCCAGCTTCCTGTAAATGGTAACCCGAGATAGAAATACTATTAAATTTCGGCATATACCTAGAAGTATACTCGAATATATCTGCAATAATTTTCATACTCATTTTTGGTGGATAAATGTACGTATTACGCACCATATATTCTTTTAAAATATCATTTTGAATTGTACCAGACAGCTTTTCTTGAGGAACTCCTTGCTCTTCAGCTGTTACGATGTAAAATGCTAAAACAGGTAATACCGCACCATTCATAGTCATTGAAACACTCATTTGATCTAATGGAATACCGTCAAATAATTGTTTCATATCAATCATACTATCAATTGCAACACCCGCTTTACCTACATCACCTACAACGCGTTCATGGTCAGAGTCATACCCTCTATGAGTTGCTAAGTCAAATGCAACAGATAGACCTTTTTGCCCCATAGCTAAATTACGTCGATAAAAAGCATTTGATTCCTCAGCCGTTGAGAAACCAGCATATTGGCGAACTGTCCATGGTTTATTTACATACATAGTCGGATAAGGCCCTCTTGTAAATGGAGCGATTCCGGGCAGATGTTGCATTTGTTCTAATCCTTGAACGTCCTCTTTATTGTATAAAGTATTAATTTTAATATCTTCATTTGTTTCAAAAAGAAGCTCTTCCAAGTTTTCTATGCTTTTTGCAGCAGTCTGTTTCCAATCATTTTGGCCAATTTGTTTTTTCTTAGGTGTTAATTTTGAAAAATCACGACGTGTAGACAATTACAAAACCTCCAAGTCTGTTAAAATTGATGTAATTTGTGTAACAGCATTACTTCCAACAGCAATAACATCCTTCAATCCAGCTGTTTTCAATTGTTGATCTAATTCTGCATTTTGTTTACCAGCTATGAAGATTTCCACTTGTTTATCCGCTTCTACTATTGCTTTTGTCCATGCTACAGCAACTTCTTCATAATCAGCATCACTTCCACATAAAACATAATGCTTAAATGAGCTTGTTTTAACAAACTGGATTACTTCATCAATTGTTGAACATTGTTGTTGAATAGATTCAACTCCACCAGCTGCAACAAATCCTTTAACAAAATCAGCTCGAGGTTTATATGATTTTAAATCTTTAATACAAATTAAACCTATTTCAGGGCATTTTCCGTTCTTTTCTTTATAGTTAAGTGAAGCAATTCGTAAATTCTCGAAATCCTCTGCTAGACGAACTCCTTTTAAAGGTATAATCTGTTCAATTTCATATGGTAATGCCACTTCAAGTGACTTAGATTTATTTAATACAACGGTATCTTCTAAATTCGGATATACATTGGTTCCAATTAGACTATCCTTACGCTTAGCTACATTTTCTTTCTTTTCTGTTAATGTTTCTTTAACATTTTCTTGTAGCCAACCGGTACGTAATACTTCAATTAGCCCACCGCGTTTTTCAATTTCAAGAAATAAGCTCCACGCTTTATCAGTCAATTCATTTGTTAATGTTTCAACATAAAATGAACCACCAGCAGGATCTACTACTTTATCCACTAGCGTTTCCTCTTTTATCACTAAGTGAATATTTCTTGCGATTCTATCTGAGAAAGATGATGTTTCATTTGAAGCAACACTATATTCTTTTACCTCTAATGATTGGACACCACCGATAACTGCTGCAAAAGCTTGGTTAGCTTGGCGTAGTAAATTTACATATGAATCAAATAAAGTAGACGTGAACGTTGAAGTTTCTGCATGAATGTACATTTTAAAGCATTCAGGATCCGTAGAAAATTCTTGACCTAATAAAGACCATAAACGTCTTGCTGCTCGTAATTTTGCAACATTCATAAAGAAAGCTGAATCTATCCCAAAAGCAAACACGATATTTTTAGCCACATCTTCTGCTGTATACCCATTTTTCATTCCATAGTGTAGATATTCTGAAGCAGTCGCTAGAGCTGTAGCTAACTCTTGCACAGCATTCCCACCAGCGTTATGAACAGCTGTAGACTTCACTAAGATTTTCTTTACATTAGGTAAATCCGCCTCTTTCAAATGTTCAAACCATTCAGCAAAAAAAGCTTCTGGATCTAAAATTCCTTTACCTTGGATAACTCCCTCAGCTATTGGATCTTCCGCTAACACGCCTTTAAGTCCTTCTTGCTCTACTTTGGATAATTTTTTCACCTGTGAAAGCAAAGCTTTTTGACCACCTTTAGTATCTACGAAAAGTGGTTGTTCTTTTTTCGACGCTTCTTGTAAAAAGAATTGTAGTTCATCACTATTCATCGTTGCCAATTGGCTAAAATCAACCGCTAATGAATTTTGGCCGCGGCTTACCAATTGATTAAAGTTTGCTAAAATTTGTTCAGCACTGTCTCCAAAAATCTTTTGTGAAACTAACCATGGTCGCTTAGCATAACCTAAAGCATCTGTACCTCTTGTGTATGGTGCAAATCCTGGCCATTCTTCGTTTATTACAGAACTATCTTCAGTATATAAAGGCTTTAATTCTATACCTTCATAAGTTGATGTCTTAAGTTTAGCTAAAGATTTCCCCTTTAAACTTGCCTCAGCCTTCTTTTCCCAATCTTCCATAGTAGCTAGTGGAAAAGTAACCGCTTTTGTCTCTTGAAGATTCATGTTTGTTCGCTTTTATTAAGTACTATCCTAGCGTGAACGCTTTCAATTCATGCTGTTTTAATCCTAATAAAAGCCTACACCCCCCTTTATGAAATGAAAACGCAACTAATGTCGAAATTTGTATAAATATTTCAACTATTAACTCTATTCTAGTACAGCTAACCTTTTCCTGCAATTATCCTTTACAAAAAAAATCAAAAAAAGCACTTTTGAGAACAAGCAATACGCTCTTCAAAAGTGCTTTTTCATTAATAAATCGACGTATTTTCGTCTGACATATTTTCAATAATTTCTTTAATTCTTGCTAAGAATTTCCCACAAACCAAGCCATCAAGCACTCGATGATCCAACGATAAACATAAGTTGACCATATCACGAACCGCAATCATGCCATCAATGATTACTGGACGTTTCACAATCGATTCAATCTGTAGTATAGCAGCTTGCGGATGATTAATAATACCCATTGATTGAACCGAACCAAATGACCCCGTATTATTAACAGTAAAAGTACCACCTTGCATTTCTTCTGCCTTTAACTGACCAGTTCTAACTTTTCGAGAAAGATCTGTAATCTCTCTAGCAACACCTTTGATAGATTTTTCATCAGCATGTTTAATTACAGGAACAAATAAAGAATCTTCTGTTGCTACCGCAATATTTAAATGTATATCACGTTTTTGAATGATTTTATCGCCAGCCCATGTTGAATTAATTTCTGGAAATTCCTTTAACGCTTGAGCAACAGCTTTAACAAAAAACGCGAAATAAGTTAGATTATAGCCTTCTTTCTCCATAAAGCGATTTTTCTCTTTATTGCGGAGAGCAACTAGATTAGTAGCATCAACCTCTATCATCATCCAAGCATGTGGAATTTCATGTTTACTTTTCAGCATATTGTTTGCAATTGCTTTTCGGACAGGGTTTATAGGTAACGCAAGATCACCATTTACAGGTACATAAGATTTCTCCTCTGCCGACTTAGATACAAGTGGTTGAATTTCTGCTGATGTCATTTTAGTTTGAACACTCTCTTTTTCAACTGGCTTTTCGTTAATTCCACCAGCTTGAACAGCTTGTAAAATATCTTTACGAGTGATTCTACCACCTGCCCCAGTTCCTGTGATTTGAGCTAAATCAATGTTGTGCTCTTGAGATAAACGTAAAACAGCAGGTGAGTAACGAGCGCTTGCTAAAGGCTTTTCGATTTTTGTCACTTCAGGTTGATTACTAGACTGAACAACTACTTTTTCCTCATTTTGCTCTTCCACTTCTATCGTACAGATAACTTCTCCTATTTCTAAAGTCTGATCTTCCTCAGCAATTAGTTCTTTAATAATACCAGAAAACGAAGAAGGCACTTCTGCATTTACTTTATCAGTCATTACTTCAGCAATTGGATCATATTTATTTACAGAATCTCCAGGTCCAACTAACCATTTACTTATTGTGCCTTCTGTAACACTTTCTCCAAGCTGCGGCATTTTCATTGTTTCAATTGCCAACTTAGGTCCCCCCTATCTGTAAGTATTTAGAATTCAGCGAGCTCTTTTATTGCTTTCTCAACTTTGTCACTATTGACTAAAAAGAATTTTTCCATTGTTGGTGCATAAGGCATAGCTGGAACATCTGGACCAGCTAATCTCATGATTGGTGCATCCAAATCGAAGAGGCAATTCTCTGCAATAATAGCTGCTACCTCTCCAATAACGCTACCTTCTTTGTTATCTTCAGTGATTAACAATACTTTACCCGTTTTCGAAGCCGCTTCAATGATAGCTTCTTTATCTAAAGGATATATTGTTCGTAAATCCAAAACATGAGTGGATATGCCATCAGAAGCAAGTTTTTCAGCTGCTTGTAAAGCATGGTGAACACATAAACCATAAGTTATGACAGTGACATCTTCACCTTCACGTTTAACATCTGCTTTTCCAATTGGTAATACGTAATCTTCCTGTGGCACTTCTCCTTTAATAAGTCGATAAGCTCTTTTATGTTCAAAAAACAACACAGGGTCAGGATCACGAACAGCAGCCTTCAATAAACCCTTTACGTCATACGGAGTAGAAGGCATTACAATTTTTAAACCCGGTGTATTAGCAAACATCGCTTCTACTGATTGAGAATGATATAAGGCGCCATGAACACCACCACCGTAAGGAGCTCGAATGACGATAGGACAATTCCAATCATTATTTGAACGATATCGAATTTTTGCAGCTTCAGACACAATTTGATTAACAGCAGGCATAATGAAGTCTGCAAATTGCATTTCAGCAATCGGTCTCATTCCATACATGGCTGCCCCTATACCTACACCAGCTATTGCCGACTCTGCTAAAGGTGTATCTAGTACTCGATGTTCACCAAATTGTTCATATAATCCCTGTGTTGCCTTAAAGACCCCACCTTTTCTTCCAACATCTTCACCTAATACAAAAACCTTCTCGTCTCTTTCCATCTCTTCACGAATCGCCATCGTCACTGCATCTATATATGAAATTACAGGCATATTATTCTCCCTCCTTACTAGTTACCATATACATGATTTAAAGCATGTTCTGGATTTGCATACGGTGCATTTTCTGCAAAATCAGTTGCGTCATTTACTATTTTCATAATGCGATCATTAATTTCTTTTTCACTTTCATCATTCAAAATACCGCAATCTTTTAGATAAGTTGCAAAAGATTGAATTGGATCATTTGATTTCGCTTCAGATATTTCATCTTGCGCTCGATACGCTCTATCGTCATCATCGCTTGAATGCGGCGTTAGTCGATAAGTAATCGTTTCGATTAAAGTAGGACCATCACCTCTTCTAGCACGCTCAGCAGCTTCTTTAACCACTTTATATACTTCTAGAGGATTGTTTCCATCGACTGTAACCCCAGGCATACCATACCCAATGGCACGGTCTGAAACTCTAGCACAACCTAATTGTTTTTCGATTGGAACAGAAATCGCATATTTATTATTCTCACACATAAAGATTACCGGAAGCTTATGAACACCCGCAAAGTTTGCCCCTTCATGAAAATCTCCTTGATTACTAGACCCTTCTCCAAATGTTACAAAGGAGACTAAATCTTTCCCTTCCATTTTTCCAGCTAATGCTATCCCAACAGCATGAGGAACTTGTGTAGTAACGGGTGAAGAACCTGTTACTATACGATTCTTCTTCTGACCAAAATGTCCTGGCATTTGTCTTCCACCTGAGTTCGGATCTTCCGCTTTCGCAAATCCTGAAAGCATTAACTCTCTTGCAGTCATCCCAAAGGTTAATACAACTCCGACATCCCTGTAATAAGGTAATATATAGTCTTTTTCAGTATTAAGTGCAAAAGCCGCTCCTACTTGAGCCGCTTCTTGTCCTTGGCAAGAAATAACAAAAGGTATTTTTCCTGAACGATTTAATAACCACATGCGCTCATCAATTCTTCTTGCAAGAATCATTGTTTCATACATTTCCATAAGTTTTTCGTTCGACAAACCCAGTTCTTTATGGCGATTTTCCATATGTTTATCCTCCAATCATTTTACAAATTGCTCTTTTAAAGTTTTCTATAGTTATTAAAATTTGCCTTATTATAGGACAGTTAACAATCTTCTAAAAAGTGTTGAAGGTTTTAGTACTATCAATTTAGAAATGATTCGACTAGTTCTGAAAATAAGAAAGCTACAACTGCCTAGCAAGTTTAATAGTGCTGGAGCTAGACAGTATTTTAGTTCATATACTTTCCTAAACCCTTAAATGAAGAAGAGTATTCATAACCTAGGAATGTAGTGCTTTTCCTTCAACAGCAAGCGCCGCTTCACCAATCGCTTCGGATAATGATGGATGAGGATGAATAGTATGGGAAATTTCCCATGGTGTAGCATCTAAAACCTTCGCTAATCCAGCTTCCGAAATCAAATCAGTTACATGAGGTCCAATCATATGAATTCCAAGAATATCATCTGATTCTTGATCAGCAACTATTTTTACAAAACCATTATTATCACCTAGTACTAACGCCTTGCCTATACCTTTAAATGAAAACTTCCCTACTTTAACATTGAATCCTTTTTCCTTTGCTTGATTTTCAGTTAATCCAACACTTGCTACTTCTGGATTAGAATATACACACTTCGATACAGAAGTAGCCTCTAGTACTTGAGGTTTCAACCCTGCTATATGTTCAACAGCAATAATCCCCTCATGTGATGCGACGTGAGCAAGCTGTAATCCACCTATACAATCACCAATTGCGTAGATGTGACTTTCTTTTGTCTGATAATAGGAGTTGGTACTAATATAACCATTATTAACTAAAATCTCAGTATTCTCAAGACCAATTTTTTCTAAATTTGCTTTTCGTCCAACACTAACTAACATTTTTTCTGCGGAAAAGCTTTTTTCAATCCCATTTACTTCTGCTTTAACCGTTATTCCTTCTTTTTCGTGACTTATGGTTTCCGGCAAAATTTTTGCCTTCGTCACAATTTGTATATTTTTCTTTTTTAATAATCTTTGCAGTTCTTTAGAAATCTCATGATCTTCAGCTGGTAAAATACTCGACGCATATTCTACAACCGTTACTTCAACGCCAAAATCACTCATCATAGAAGCCCATTCGATACCGATTACTCCTCCACCTACAATTAACAAGCTTTTAGGAAGACTTTCTAGTTTCAACATTTCATCAGATGATAATACTTTATCTCCATCAATGTTTAATCCAGGTAATGAGCTAGGTCTTGAACCTGTGGCAAGTATTACATTTTTCGGAATAAGCATTTCATTCTCACTACCATCATTCATCTCAACTGATATTGTGCCTGGAAGTGGTGAGAAAATGGACGGACCTAGTATTCTACCTATCCCATCATACACATCAATTTTTCCTTTTTTCATCAAATGCTTTATACCGTTATATAAACTGTTTACAATATTTTCTTTTCGATTTTGAACTTTTGAGAAATCTAATGTTACATCATTAGAAATGACTCCGAACTCTAAGCTATTTTGTGTTTGTTGAAACACTTCAGCACTTCTAAGCAACGCTTTCGATGGGATACACCCCTTATGCAAACATGTACCACCAAGTAAATTTTTTTCAACAATAGCTGTTTTTAATCCTAATTGAGATGCGCGAATCGCAGCCACATATCCCCCCGGACCTCCACCAATGATGACTAAATCATACTCTTTCGACATAAAAAACTACCTCCCTGTTATAGATCGATCAGTGAAGTCTTAAATTCGTAAGGCAAACACTAATATTTTTAAATGTTTATCCAATTTAAAATACACCTTACATTTAGAATAAACCTCCATATTATTAAAGCAACAGATTATAAATGTTGCACTGTTATTTTTTTACACTATAAATCATAGGTGTATGATTTTCTTTGATATATAGCCCTTCAGAAAGATTCCATATTATCAATAAAAAATGAAGATTATTCTTTTTCTTTATATTTACAATAACTAAATTGTATGAAGATAAGAGAATGAGAATTTACTTGTATAACAAATTATTGCAAAATCTATGCCAACTTTATAAAATCACAAGAATTCAGTTTTTGTATAATGCAAAAAAGTAAGAGGCACGTTAACCGTACCTCTTACTTTATATTTCATCCATACCACAATACCCCAAATGAAGGAATCATAAACCATGCAATAATTTTCATAGCATGAAAATTATTGCATGCTATTTTTTTCTAACATATACTTATCCATCTTATAATACAGATTTCTTACCGAAATACCTAATTCTCTAGCAGTTGCTGTTTTATTTCCATTATTCAAATCCAAACATCTCTCAATGATTTGTCTCTCGAATTCATCCACTCTTTCTGTTAGTGAAGTTGCTTCTTTAACAGTCAATTGATCATTTACTTGTTGACTTTCTACTTTTGTGTTTAAAGAAATAGATAGATGTGGTACATCAATCACTTTTTCACTAAATTTCATAAAAATCATTGCTCGCCCTAATACGTTTTCTAATTCCCTTACATTACCTGGCCAATTATATCGAATGAGCAGCTGCAACGCATCATCCGTTACCCCATCTATTTTTCTGCCATACTCTTGATTGAGTTTTTGTAATAAATGATTCGTTAATAACGAGATATCTTCTTTTCTCTGTCTTAACGGAGGTATAAATATTGGCATGCGATTTAATCGATAATAAAGATCCTCCCGAAACTGTCCATTGTTAATCGCTTGCTCTAAATTAACATTTGTTGCTGCTATTATTCGAACGTTAATTGGAGTTGCTTTAGTTGCTCCTACTTTTACAATTTCTTTTTCTTGTAATACTCGAAGTAATTTCACTTGGATGGATAAGCTCATTTCTCCTATTTCATCTAAAAAAATACTTCCATTGTTCGCTTCTTCAAACAGACCTATTTTACCTCCTCTTTTCGCACCTGAAAATGCTCCTTCCACATAACCAAAAAGTTCACTCTCAAGTAAAGATTCAGAAATTGCCCCACAATTGACACGAATAAATTTATTAAATTTTCGATCACTTTCATTATGAATAGCATGAGCAAATAATTCTTTTCCTGTTCCAGATTCCCCTCGTAACAAAACCGTTACAGGTGTTGTAGCACTTATTCTAGCCTGCTCAATAGCCAACGTCATTTCTTCGGAGCAGCCAATAATATCTTCAAAACGATATTTTGCTTCTAACGTGCGGATAATTTGACGTGCCCTATGCAATTCTTGGGTAAGCTCTTGTATTTCTGACATATCATGTATTACACCTACACTACCTTTAAGATTTCCTTCTACGATAATCGGTGCTACATTTACGATGACTTCTTTTTTATGTGGTCCAACAATTAATTTAGTACCACGAATCGGGTTTCGCGTCTGAAGCACCTTCATATGAATACTATCTCCTTCATATATATCCGTCGATGCTGGCTGACCAATTACCTCTTCTTCTTTTAGGCCTGTAATACGAGAGTAAGCTGGATTAATTAAAATACCTCTTCCATGCTCATCAACGACAGAAATAGCATCGTCACTTGAATGGATAATCGCCTGTAACATCGTTTGAATCTCTTTTAAATTTGTAATTTCTTCTGCTAAATTAACGACTTCAGAAATATCCTTAAATACAGCAAACGCTCCAATGATTTCGTCATTTTCATTCAACATCGGAATTCTCGTCGTGATGATTTTTAACCCATTGCTTAATTCATGTTCTTTATTAGTCTCAACCTGCTTACTTTCTAAAATGATTGGTAAGCGACTATTATGAATAACATCCTTAACATGCTTGCCAATGGCATCCTTATGTAGTACACCAACCATCTTTTCTGCACTACCATTAAATAAGGTTATTCTCGCATTTTCATCAATTACAATCATACCCTCTTCAGTCGAGTTGAAAATTAGATCTCTTCTATAGGATTCATCTTGTAAAGTATCAATAAGTAGCTCTTTTTCTTCAAGTAGTTTTGCAATAATAAAAGCAACTGTTCCTGGAATTAAAATAGTATGTGAATGTTTTGCTTTACGAATTTCCTGAAATGTCTTTTGACTCCCCGTTACATCAATAATAATATCGTATGTTTCATCAAGAAACTCTCTCCAGTCCGTACCGTAATTGATTCTTATTTGTTTTGCTAGCTCTAATCCTTCAGCGTTAACATTTTGATCAATAATGGAACCAACATGTAAAAAATCAGCCTCTAAAAATAATTTCAAAATCGAAGTTCCGCCTTTTCCAGCTCCCACGATCATAACCTTTTGCAAGCCGCTCACCTTCTTCATCAGCATTTATAGAATTTATCTTGTGACAGTTAACTAATGATTCCCTTATATGTTAGCAGAATTTCCACATTTTATATATTTTTTCCATCAAAAACCTGATATGTCTATTGACAAATTTAATAAATATTCTATTCTACAATAAAGAGAGTATATATTCGATAAACCATTTTTCCTTGTTTCTAATTCCTTAGCTTCAATAGCATCTTCAGACACTCCTCTTCGGAATTCCTTTTCTATTCCTTACGAGATTACATTTTATGACGAAGTTTCACAGGTTTTTTAACGGGATGAAGACATATTTTAAAGGGGACAATACAATGGGAAGATTAATAGCATTTCTAATTTTATTTATTCCAGGTGTATGTGCTGCAATGGGGATTAAATTTATGCGTGATATGATTTTCGGAATATTACAATTTCCTTTTCCTTCACTCATTCTACAATTTTTGGTCGGATTTATTATGATGGTTGGTGGAATTGGTTTTATAGCAGGTTTTATACTACATAGAGATCGTAAACGAAATAAAGTTCAAAAGCGATTTATTAGATGAAAACCCTAAAGTCAGAAATCAATCCCTAACAGACCCTCGTTCTGTTAGGGATTTGATTTGTTTCTTGTTTCTTTATATCATTTACTCATTAACTTTTGCTTTAACTGAATCGCTTTTTCAGGATAATCTGTGAAAAAGCTTGAACAATTAATGGAAAAAAGATTCGTCATTTGCTCTTCATTGTTAATGGTATACGGACGTACAGCAATCCCTTCATTCATAGCGCTAGTAATGATCATATTTGGTGCAGCTTTAATATTCGGATGAATCGCTTTTGCCTGAATTGCTTTTGCATAAACCCAAGGCATATACAATCCATCTCGATACAAAGGCGCTGTTTCAATCATTGGAGCTAACTGATAGCAATGCACAATACTATAGTGATTAAAAGAAGAAAATATGACACGATCTTGCATATTATATTGTTTTACCAGGTTAATAACTTTTTCTTCAAGACCAGGGTATAAAATAACACTATTTTTCAGCTCAATATTTAGAAGCATACTATTCCCTTGAAGCCAAGTTAATACTTCCTCAAGTGTAGGTATTTCTACAAAACCTGTTTTTTTCCCATATTTATAACTAGCATCGAACTGTTTTAATTCTTTAAGAGTATAGTCCATGACCAAACCCTTTTGGTTCGTCGTGCGATCTAATTGTTCATCGTGAATAACAACAACTTTACCATCTTTAGTTAGTTGAACGTCCAATTCAATACCATCGGCACCGACTCTTTCTGCTTCTTTAAAGGCCACCATTGTATTTTCTGGAAAAGTCCCAGCAGCTCCCCTATGCGCAAAGATTTGTGTCGTAATAATCACAAGCAAGCTCCTTTCCATATTCTTTGATAAACATCCATAATAGATCTTTTTGTTTTGGCTGTTTTCAAAAAGATTGTTGTTATTAAATAAGTTCAGTAAATTAAATTAGCATATATAAGCTATTGAGTGTAAGCTGTAAGACTTCTGCGGAAGTATGTTACAAGCGAGACCCTAACACCTAATAAATGTACCTCAGAAAGCGAGTATCCTGAAGTGGAACTCACCTAAACCCTTTTAATAAGACTATTTCAACAGATGCAAAATCAGCCTTATTTTATCTCGTCGTACTATCAAAAGACCTTTTTCTAATAATTATATCATTTCTGCCACTTCTTTGACTTCTTAACAATGCTTGAAGTAAACATAAAAAAAGACCAATTGATGAAAAATCGATTGGATCTTTTTTACATATTCTATAGAAAATCAGGACTTTAATTCAAAGCCTGCCTAACTCTTTCAAGAAGCTTTATGTTCTAATCGAAGCTTATCTGCGACCATCGCGATGAACTCTGAGTTAGTAGGTTTGGCTTTAGACATGGATACGGTGTAACCGTTGATTTAACAGTGTTTTTAGTTACTCAAATAACGTAAACTGCGCTTTCTTTATCGGTTTATCACTCGAATATTTACCGGTGAGTGATAGTTGTCTTTATTATATCTGAGCGATAGAGGAAGAGCAAGTATATAATATGAAGAAACTCGTTAAATTTAGCAAAAAAAGGAACCCTAACCACGAAGGCTAGGGCGAAATGTTACTCTTTAAAGTATTTATCCGGAATTTTTATATCAATGTACGACCAATCATCAGTGGACATGTCGCTTACTTCAATTCTTAGCGTTCTCTTTTCGATTGCTTTAATTGAATTCGTTTTTGTTTGATATTCTATATATCCGCGCGAAGTAGTATCGCCAGTTACCTTTTTGTCTATATCGATTAAAGATAGACTGCTGAATAACGGTTTTCCTACTTTAAACGATGTTTCTTTTGAATTTTCAAACTGAACCGCCACTGTCATAATGACTTTACCCGTGTCAGCATTTTTATCGAAACTTATATCGTGAGCTGTTACTTTTAGCCCGTTGAAGTCACTTGTAAAAAACGACTCTTTTTCGAACGTGCGATCTTCACTATTAACGTAGTTACCGATCGCTCCAAAAACCAAAATTACTGAAAGTACCCCGAATATTATAATAACTTTCCACGTAGTTCTATCGAATTTTATCCCCATTTCGCCAACCTCCACCTAACTAAATAACTTACCAAGATCATTATACCAATATTTCCCTTTTACGAGAAGAAACATAAAAGTAATAGGTATTACCAGGTAGGGGCGTTCTATTAATCTAATTCAAATGGATAGCGATATATATTATTAGAGTCAAAAGTCGGATTAAATATGATTTCGTAGCCGATTCTAGTTGCGTCTACCTTAATGCTATCATCAAACGTTATTCCTAATCCTTTTTCTATATCGCCAATAGTTGCACTAGTTTCTAGTTTAATTCTTGCGAGTTTACCCTCACTAAATATAGCGCTTGCATACTCGTAGTAAGCTCCGTCAGCATACATAATATAATCTGCTGTAACTCTTTCGCCATTCTCTAAGATAAATAAGCCGTCCATATAGACTTTTTCCTCTGTGTCACGCTTATTTGCCTTGTCAAAGTTAGCGAAATTAACAATCGGTGGACTCGGTGGCGCAGGCTTAATTTCCTCCGCTTGTTCTACTTTAATCGGCTCCGTAACTTCCTCTTTTTCCGGCTCTTCTTCCGTCACTATGTCCGGCTCTTGCTTTTCCGCTGGCTCTGCGCTACATCCTGCGATAAGTAAGAATAATAATAGTGCGCCCATAAATCCCGTTATCTTCTTCATTCAGCAGCCCCCTTTACAGTAATATTTTACCATATCACAACCCCTGAGTTTAAAAAATACTGCGTATATTTTTTCGACTATAGATACTTTAATGCGATAAAGTGAGTTTTGAAAAATTGTGCGCTAATGGCGTAGTTCAGTTGGAGAGTATTAGGAGAGGCGCTATGGGGATTTTGCGCCTTTATTCGTTGCTATTTATTCGATTCATATTCTTTAATAACTTTATAAAACGATGTTTTCTTTAAATCAAGCGAACGCATGAAGTCCACCGCTGTTATATCCCCGGCTTTCCATTTTGTATAAGTCTCTTCTATAATTCGCTTCTGCTTATCGCTAAGAGTTTCGTAACTAATAATCGGACGACCGACGTGCTTACCTTCTCGCTTAGCCTGCGCAATTCCTTCTGCCTGGCGCTGCCTTATCTTCTTACGTTCCTGATCCGCAACATAGGATAGCAGCGATAAGAACTGATCCTCCATTAAGCGTCCTATGTCGCCCATCTCACGAAACTTACGACTATCAAATAACGTTTCATTTTCAAGGATAACAATATCGGCGCCAATATCCCTCGTTATGTATTTCCATTCTGCGATAACCTCGTCATAATTACGTCCAAGTCGGTCTAATGCGTCGATATATAATAAGTCACCTTTGCGCAATGTTTGCCTCATTAACTGATATTGCGGTCGGTCGAAGTTCTTGCCGCTTGCCTTATCGACATATATCCGTAACGGCTCAACGCCCTTTTCCTGCATCTTATATAATTGGCGCCCTTCATTCTGATCCTTCGCACTTACTCGCACATATCCTAATTTCAACATGGCGTCCGCTCCTTCACGTTTATTACTACCATTATAAGCCAATCATTCCGCAAAGATCAACAAAATATACGAACGTTCATAAATAAAAAATAACGCCTTTACGACCGTAATATCAAGGCTTCTGAGATAGTTCGCGAAGTATACGTTTACGAACGAAATAACCCCCTGAGTTCAGAAGGCGTCCACGCTCCGGCAGCCCCTCGCAATTGATTTACGTTGTATTATGTTGAATATAAATCGTAATCATTCCGCTTTCCTTCTATATTATGCGATATAAAACGCATTTCAACATCAAAACGAACCCTTATTGTAGGTAAATTTCACTTACCAATTCATTTTGCACTCCAATTCCACGTATCAAAAATTATTATTTAAAGAAAATTATTTACGTACTCTAATTATCAATTAACATTGTGTTCAAATACAATTATCCCTATTTTACATTGTTCATAAAGTAGTCATTGAGTTATCTGCAAAATCGAAAAAATTATATTATTATAAATAATGTCGAATTTATTTTTATTGGAGTTGATTTGTAATGGGTATCATATTTACACTAATCGCTATTGCTCTTCTCGGATTCGCAGCTCGTAATGCCAATTTGGCACTTCGCGCAACATCTACAAGTGTAAAATTGGAATATTGGATTGGAGCAGCTGTCTGTTTAGTAATCGCACTAGGAATTCTTTTTTATGGATGTTCTTCTAACAATACATCCGATGATTATGATTCAAATGACTCTTATGAGTCTAACGATGTTTATGATTCAGGAAATCAAAATAGTACACCTACTAGTCACCCTTGGGATTCACCTTTAGAAAAATACAAGGAAGAGAAAAAGCCTTGGGAATAATTTAATCCAAACAAGAAAATGAGCCGTCCTAATGGTCGGCTTTTAACATTCTGCTATACTATACTTTCCCAAGAAAGAGCGAAGCCCCTATCGAAAGGACTCCGCCATTATTCTCTATACTATCTGATCTATCACGTAAAATGCTTGCTGACTCTCATCACACAATACGATTACTTTATCGCCCGATTTCAAGTCTATTTGACGCACTGTGCGCGATATGATTAAGTCCTCACTCTCGAGCACCACACCGTCATATACTCGTAAGCTTAGCGAAGGAAATGGCGAAACTACTATCGCTATCTCAACATTAGTATCTCGGTTATGCCCGTACTTACGAATGAGTTGGACGAACTTTGCCGCGTTTGATCCCTCAATTCCTAGTCGTTTTTCAATCGCCATTATGCGCCAGCCTCCCCGCTCATTTCTACTTTGGTAACGAAGTAATCGAAAAACTCATCGGCTTGTGCCTTAATTGAGCCTGCGCCTAAGGTAACGTTAAAGTGGTACGTATTACCTCCGTTTCCTCCGCTTTTACCTTCGCGATATGCTTGCGCCTCACCGCGTGTTAAGACTGTTTCACCCTTATGCAAAACTGCCTGGTATCCTGAATACGGGACGTAATTAAGTCCGCCGTTGTGGCTTTTACCTGGAGACTTCTTAGAATCGTCCTTCTTACCCCTTACCTCTAAGTGTTTCTTAAATTTATCAACCACTATATCCGTACCGATAGACTTAACTTTTTTAGTTATATATTCTCGCTGAGCCTGTTTTCCGCTTAATGCCGATAGGATGAATGAATCTTTAACAGATGCGTTAAATCCTTCGATAACACCCTTACCGATTCCCGCTCCGACTTTAATTGCGATAGGAACTAAGATAGGCAAAGAAGTATCGATCGCAGCTGCTAACGATTGTATAAGTATCTTTGATGTAGCTTCGATCTTGCCTTTTCCGTCCTTATCAAGCCATTTTAAAAAGCGTTTATAAACGTCATCAATCACGAATGAAACTTTTCCGTAAACAGTTGTCTTTTTCTTGAAGTCCTCCGAGTTAACGAGACCGGTAAACCAATCGTAAACGTCAATAGTAGCGCTAGTTAGACCTATTAAAATACCATCTATCATGCGGCCACCGATTTTTCCAAACCTTGTAAAGTCATCACTATCGAAACGCTTAAGTAAATCATCAAAAAAGGTCGAAACTGTATCTAAGGCTGGCGTACCCATATCGCTAAGAATAAGATTAAATTTTTCTTTTACTTGCTGCCACTTACCGAGCGTTGTTCCGCCCATCTCGTCAATAAGTTTCTGCGTCATACCTATTTTGTTAAAGTATTTATCTAGCTTCGCAAGTTGCTGATCTAGTGGAAGTTTCTTAATATCGTTCATAATTGCTCGAGGCATTTCGAATCGTTCGACGATCGACTGTGAATCACCACTAAATAGTTCCCTTAGAGCAAATACAGCACCCTCCGTACCTTGTAATGGGTCGATGGCTGCCATACGCTCAGCTAGATTCCACATTTTTTCAAGTTGTTTCATATCTTTTGAAACTGTAATAAAAGACTTTGAGTTTCCGAGCATAGCCTTCGAGTCAAGTATCGGACTATTTATCGCCATATCACTAACCATTTTCACGTATTGTTTAGACGCTTGGCTGTCGTCAAACATCGCTTTAATCATAACGTTTGACTGCTCACGTTCCATCGCTTGACCTACAGTAGCCATGAAGGTTTTATTCGCTGTGGCAACGGTCGCATAGGTTCCGACTAAGCCGAGCAAGCCCGACTTTAAGCTGAAGATATTCTTTAAAGCTCCGCCAGCACCACGCCCTAAACTTGCGAAACTACCGCCAGCTCGACTTGTTGCTGAACTAGTACGCTCAGTAGTCGTTTTCATCTGGTCCATTATTCGCTGTGTGCTCTTAAGCTGACGTTCAACTTTACGCATAGGGTTGGAAAATTTATCTTCTAAGCTAAGTTTCGCTACTAAATCAAACGCCACTTCTCATCATCTCCCTATGAATGTGATTAGCGAGCAATTCCGTTAAATGCCACAGTTCTTCCGACTTTTTCTTCGCTTCAGTTGCTCCCATTTCGTCGCCTGCATTACGTGCCTTTACATATAGTTCAACTTGCTCGGCAACTCTTAAATTTGCGGTTATTAGCTTGCCAAATATTGCGTCATTTTGATTAGCGTTTAACCACTTAATGTGCTTGTTTAATTGGCGCACTATATTGCGTGGAACCTTACTTTGGTACTCAGCGATACGATTAATTAGTACGCCAAATTCAACTAGTTTCTCCGTCTGTTTAACTCTCATTTTCTTCATCCTCTCAAATTTTAATAGTAAAAATAAAAAGCCACCGATTATTCGGCAGCTTCATACGTTTTGATATATTTATCTTTTAGCGCAAAATAACGCTTAATATTTCCAACTGTTCCGGTTTTCTCTGCTATGGCAAACAATCGCGCCAGGTCATCGGCAGTTACTCGTAAATCACTTATATCTGTATCTGCGTAACTTGCTCCGTTTAATTTTTCCGCTAACGCTTCGTCACCTTTAAAGACAAATTTTCCTTCTCCCGTTTTATAAATATTCATTACTCAACATCTCCTTCTAATTGTCTTTTGATTTGCGCATATCTGGCTAAATCTTGCAATGAGCCATATGTCCGCGCTAAGTATTCAGCCTTTTTCAAGTCACTTGTAGTTATGTTTCCTTCTTGCATCTTTTGATTAATTTCACTTTTCATGATACGAGTATCAATATGACGTGTTTTTTCTGCCTCACGAACTGCAAAGCGCTCCTTCTGCAAATTGTAGCGAACTTGTGCCGACTCATCATCGGGATTAGCTTCCGCGAAATCTTTAAGCTGCTGCAAATGACTTTCTAAAAATCCGTCAATAAACGGATGTTCCTCCGAAAAGTGTTCATCTTTTATTAACTCTAAATGACGTTCTTTCATTGTATACTCAGCAAGTTTTTGCGGATTACCGCGAGCCATCATCTTCATTTCATTTAAGTTTGCCAATTGTTTATAATTAATCATTCATTAACTCCTCTCTATCGACATATTGGATACTAGTCATTTGGCGTCCTCTTCCTAAATCCGTTAGGTCGTTTTGAGTGATTAAGTATTTACTCCTGCTGTCCTTAGTGCCAAATCTAATGCTATTAAACTTGTAGAAATACTCTTCACCAAGAGCTCCACGCCCTTTATCTCTAATATCCTCAAACTCTTCTACAGCTTTTTGATAATCTAGTTCGGCTTGTTCGTACTCAATTTTCGCTTTCAGTAGACGAGTTAATACAGCGTCAAAACGAACTTTTCTAAATTCCGGCATTACTTCACTATTAAATGACGCAACAACTTCTTCTGGCTTTATTTTTATAAGTGGGTTAGCTGCCAAATATATTTGTATTTCTTTCTGTCGACGCTCAACTGCTGCCTTTGCTTCCTTTATTTCCTCATCTAATTTATCTAGTTTCGCAGTCATATCCTTGCCTTCGAGAGCTGCCGCCGTTATTGTTGCTTCATACTCAGCCTTTTTTTGTTCATACTTCGCGTTTGCATCGTTTAAGCGCCCTTGCATTTCGCTCTGGACTTTTTGCGACGCTTCTCTTTCCTTTATAAACTCTTCTAGTTTTTTAAATTGTACTGTCATATTTTCCGTTACCTCCAATGAAATAAGTTATTTTCAGCGATAAGTCATACAACCATTCGCGCCATTTTGGTAAAGCTGGCAACACAACGGCAGGTCCGAGTTCATATAAATCTCGTAATATCTCTTCGTTTTGTTTGATGATTAGTTTCGTGTCGTAAGTATCATCGCTATGCTTTAATAAAGCAGCTGCGCCAGGCAAAGCGAGTAAATGACCGTAAAGCTTTCCGTCACTAGTCCAAACTTCAAATTGGCGCTGATTAATTGCGAATAACTCGTCTAATAACAAATCAGTAACTTGCTCATAACTTTCAAAAGGTTTCGCAATCTGATCCACTAACTGTCCGTTATCATCATAAACACAAGCAACAATAAACTCGCTCATACTAATTCGCTCAATATTTGCGATAATTAAGTACATACTATATAGCCCTCATTTCTTACCTCGTCGATAAATCTTGCAACGCGGCCCGTTTCTTCCGCTGAATTTTTAGGAATCCAACTTTGTAGCCTCGATTCAGATTCTTTAATAATTTCGCCCGTTTCTATGTCAACTGCCGAGAGCTTTAATGTTGCCCAAACTGAGCCGAATTCTTTATGGCGGTTAACTATTACTTTTGCGGTAGGCTCAACTGCTGGCGATGGTGGTGCCTCTTTATAACATTTACCTACGTCATATTTGTCCCTCGGCTCTTCAACGTACAAATTGCGTGATGTTATCACAATTTACAACCTCGCTTTCGATAATATTTTAAGAAAATCGAATAAATCACGGCGCTGACCTCCTAACTTGTTTTCTAAGCATTTGTTCAGTTTGTTTCCCGATAAGTACCGCAAGCTTAAATCCTCGCTTTGGTGGTATTCGCTTCCTTTTCTTTTTCATTACTTATGCACTCCTTTCAAATCGTTCATCCATATAAAGGCGTGGAATCTGCGAATGTATATGACTTAAAGAATAATTTCCACCAAAATAAAAAGAGCGCTCGGTTTCTCCATCGAATACCTGCGCTTCTATCAGCTTACCTTTGCGGAAATATTTAACTTGTAATTTATCTGTCACGTTTGCCACCGCCTTTCGTGTACCGATCCCACACAACCGGAACTTGTTGTTTTACATAATGTAGCTTTATATGTCGTCCGAACTTAAACACTGCCGTTCTTTTTCCGTCTGATACTCGCGCATAGTGATAGCGTTCATTTGGCTGAGATTCTAAACATACCGGGCAAAGCATTACTTCTAATTCTTTCTTAGCCATCGTTCGCAAACCCCCTTCGTAAATATGTGTAATGAACAGATTTTTGTATCAAATCGATTGGAAATAGCCTTTAAAATATTAACGGCTAGTAATTAATCATGAGCAGATTAAACGCGCTAAAATCGTTTAATTTTACTTAGAAACGGTCACGCCAAACATTCGCTCAGCTGGTCGTCGTTGTTCTATCGGAATCTTAAATTGAAGAGCGAACGGCTTGTCTTTTTGGTAGTATTCAGCCATTACTAGCCAATCGTCTTTGTATCGCCGTATCCTTCTTATCAAACTTTTATCTTCCGTGTAACCAGCGAGCCATCCCGTTTCGAGCTTCCATAATTCATTACTCATTGGCAACTAACTGCTTTCGTTTATTTCTCGCAAGGTCTGCAGCTTCATCGGCAAAATTTCGCTTTGCTTGCTCAACCTCTAAATCTGTTAATTTGCGATTAAGTAGTCGTTCCATATAATAGCGAACAAATGCCGTCCAATTTTCGTCAGTGAATCGCGAACTATTGCTGTAAAAGTCAAAAACATGCTTACCGCCCTTTGACATATTGCATGTGCGACAGCTGACTACGATATTTTGGATAATATTAGTTCCTCCATACGCTTCGCTAATCGGGTAAACATGATCGACTGTCTTATCGTAACCTGACACCGATTCCCCGCAATAAGTACAATCATCCTGGCGCAATAGTTCCTTTAACTCCTCTACTGTTATTTTAACTACTCCGCTACTCACAGCTCTTTGTTGGTACTTGCGAAGCCTCTCCGCTAAGTATTTACCGTTCTCAGCTCTATGTTTACGACGGCAGGCTTTACAAACACCTTCGCGACCGTCCTTGCACTTTTTATTGCTCGAAAAATCCTCAAGTACTTTTTCTTCTCCGCACTTACTACATACTCTAGTTTTCATTATTGACACCTCCAATAAATTAATCTACTAGCTTTTTAGTTCGTTGGTAGTACTCTATAAACTCCGAGCTTTCATCGAATTTCTTAGCGATTCTTCCAATCATTTGTTTTGAGATTCGACGTGATCCTTTCTCTATCATGTAAATATTACTAGGACTCACACCCAAAAATTCAGCAAACTCCGGCTGTGATTTTTCAAGAAACGTCCTAATTGCTATAAACTTATCTAACTTCATTTCTCTATCCATTACAAAACCTCCCTTTTCTCACATTTCCGTTCAAATTAAATAGGCAAAACATCATGCCTTGCCCTTCTCATCATATAGCATATTTCTCCGAGGTATAATGCGTTGAACCGTTGGTATTACTGAATTTAAACCTCCATACCCCTCTCATTTTATCTGCTTCAACGAACTTCTCAGCATCTAATTCTTCTTGCGAAATTTCTGATAGATTTCTAACTAATACCGGACCTGGTTTTTCTTCTTTTCCCTTTGGATTTCTTCCTTTTGGGCGATAATTAAACGGCTTCTTATCAAACTCATCACGTCCGATATATCCTGGCTTTCTTTTACCTTCAAATCGGATTCCATCAAATTCTTCATCAAATTTATAAGCAACGTTGTCAATAACTTTATCTTCTTTAGTGAACTCACTTCGCTGTCCTGAATCCCTCATTTCTAAAGGCGATAAAAACGGATATTCTAATTGCTGACGATCACGGTATCGCTTTAATCGTTTCTCAGCGTAAAGTCCAAGTTCTGACGCATTATATTCAGCCCTCTTACGCATAGCATCCTTTCTTTTACGGCATTCTTGCGAGCAGACTTTTGCTAATTTATTTCTACTTGTATCGATAAATGGAGCATAACAACCTTCGCAGATTTTCGTAAGTCGACGCTCCGCAATGCTAATCGGCACGCCCGCAACCCATTCGCGTTGATGATACTCTTTGGCACCGGAACCGAGTGGTGGAAACTCTTCGTCATCTTTCAATTGTCCAATTACCGAATCTCGGCGCAATGTGACTCCTTGCAAATGATAGTTTGATAGCACGTAGTCTGTTAGTAATTCCACAGCTAGCCCATTCTTATTTGGCGGCAACATAACGGGGCGAGGCTGCTCGCTCGCCTTATATCCGTCACGCTGTAGTCCAACAAAATGCTCATTTATTTCATGCGCCAAGCCTTCTGATATATTCATTCGCGACCATAACGATCCTTCCTGAACATATTGCTTAAAATGTCGGCGATATTTATTAGGACAATATTGATTAATTTCAGATATTATTTCCGAGTATTCCAATAATATAACCCTCCTTATATTTCGTACTTAGCCCATTGCTGCAACAATCCTCTCATTCTGCTACTTGGTAAATATAGTTGAATTGGTTCGCCATTTCGAATTTGAGATCGCCAAATCCACTGTAACAAATCGGACACTGCCAGTAAGTTCTCATCGATACTAACTCCGTTATCTTGGAAGAAACTATTAATGTGAGGATTATTATAGCGATTATAGATATAGGCAATTGCACGACGATCGGCATAGTCATTAGTTGCTCTTGCGTTCAGTGAAATACAGACTTCTTTTTTACTTTCCGAAGCCTTTTTGCGCGGCTCTTTATAACCTCTAGGTGCCACTACTACCTCAACTTTCTTCAAGGTTGAAAAATAAACTTCATGGCGTTTAGCCTTCGCAACATTTTGGAAAAAATTATAGAGATTATTTCGAATCTCCTGCAATACTTCAACATTTGCATTTCTTAAAAACGTTGCACTTAATGCGTTTTTCCGCTTTCCTAACTCGTTCATCTTTCCATCGTATATATCGATTAATGAATATAACGCCTCTCTATTCTCTTTTCCTTTTTCATATTGTGTTAGCTCGTATCGTCCATCTACTTCTTTCACACTCTTATATTCATAATCAAATGCGAACAAATCGAAATAATATCGTTGCATCTGAGCGCTAAACAAGTAAGTCATTACATATGCTTTGTCCAAAACTCTGAAAACGGACGGTGGAAATGCCCAAACGAGAAACTTCCCGCGATGATAATATAAATTACCAGCTCTAGCGAGTACGCAAATATCACTATAACGGCTATCATCGTTTTCATCGCCAATCCAACGAACATTATTATCTACTATCTCTATATCACCGTTAGCCAAAAGCCTTTTTATGTCCAACTTTTTAATATTCACCGGTTCAACGCAATCCATCACCTCATCCAAAATAAGCGTATAGCCTGAATCCCTTAAAAGCTCAATTAATTCATCATCTGCCGTTTGAAAAAGCGAATGAGTACTCGTTATATCTTCACCATTAACAATCAAGTCTTTTAGACTCGTCATTTTGCGTCCGTCACCATTAGCGTTATTAGGTTCGAAGAAAGTCCTTTTTGTAACGGATGATTTAACACGTTCGACCTCAGCTAAAAATGGCGTAATATAAATAAACTTCTCGGAGTCGTCCGCTTCATTCATATACTGAATAGCCCACGAAGTTTTACCGCTACCCATAATTGAATCTACTACTGTAATTTTCTCCATACAACAACCTCCTTAAAATTGTCGCTACTCGATTTCG
Source organism: Bacillus sp. AP8 (assembly GCF_000321185.1). Lineage (NCBI taxonomy): Bacteria > Bacillati > Bacillota > Bacilli > Caryophanales > Bacillaceae > Bacillus > Bacillus sp. AP8. The sequence goes on along the minus strand of NZ_CAPG01000027.1, from coordinate 233,897 downwards.
CTTTTAGGAAGCAAACGTCCTAAAATTTTTCAGAAACGTTGATATGACGCGGTTTATAGCGCCCCTTCCTTAAAAGAAAAAGAGTAACTTTTTTTAAAACACTGCGCCTTCATTCAGCCCAAAAACGGGCTTCATTCGGCGCCACTTATCATTTTATCGCTACGCTCTTAAATTATTTGCGATAAAGGTGTAATGATAGATTCCAGCGACTTTAGGAGCTGGCAGGCGTTAGCCTGGTGTATAGCGTTCAATCGCTTCTTGCTCGCTTTTCATCGATTCCTTGCGCTTGTCCTCAAAATAATCGAGCGCATCATCCATTACCATTTCGCATCTCCTCCTATTTTAAGTAGTGCCTTCGCGCTCTCCTCACGTTCTACCGTCATGCCGACCACTTCGCGGAACTTTCGCTCAATCTTTTCTGTTATACGTCGATCTCCGTGCTCAATTCGTGAGATTAATATATTACTGACGCCAAGCTCGGCAGCGAGCCGTTGTTGAGTATAGCCGGCTGCCTGGCGCATGAATCGGAATAGTTGCGGGCTCATGTTATCTCCTCCTCTTCAATCACCCTAGTTAGCACTTACGGCGCTTGGGTCAATTTCTATCACCTTAACAATCGCCTTGTCATATTCTTCTTGCCAATAAATCCGACCATTACCTAGAACATTCACGCATCTTTCGACTAGCTTGCGAAATTCTGTATCTTTCTTATTAAAATTTTTCACATCTCCGCTCATCAGCGATAAAATAACTCCTTTTATGTATTTAACATATTCTCTTTGTATCCTTTTTACATCAACTAAATTAGCCATCACTTCTATATTAGAAAAGGCATCTACCTGCTCTCTCAATCTCTGAATGCCGTTTACAATTTCGTATGGAGGTAAATTTGGTATATTTCTGTAATTATCAGTTATATCCATAAATGATTGGCACAGAGTATCAACTTGATGAAATTTATGTTCGGCTACTTTTGCAGCATGAGTAGCTTTTTCAAGTTCTGTCGCAACCCTACTTTCACGAATGATAACTTCGGATTTTTTTATACCGAAGAAATGTGAACCAATATGTTTTATCTCAGCGTCATTAAAAGCAATAAAAGCTCCCCATTTGTCAGAATTAGGCTCACCAATCACATATAATCTCTTTTCCATAAATAATCTCTCCCTTTTTTCGCATAATTTTATTTTTCGCAGTTGCCTGCGTTTGAAAATAACTTTACTTCTTTCGCAACCTACACAATATAATAGGCGGTCACTAACAACTCCGCGCACTTTCTGCGAAACTTTTTATCGCCCCTTACTTTATAGGACGTTTTGAAAAGCAACCTCGCGCACTTTTTACGAAACTTTTTCGTCCTACACAATATTTGCCGATTCAATTTACAAAGTCGCGCACTTTTTCGCAAAACTTTCCTGCTTTACATCCTTACTTACGCCAGCCGATTTAATTTCGAACAATTTATCGCAAAATAAAAAGACGACCGTTGCAGCGATCATCTTATATTATCGCCACTCATTGCCCCGCCTAATGGCAACGAATGACGTGTATTTATCCGTTCAATTGGTGCGACATAATGCCTTTTTATTTATACTTGCGCTGCCAGGCTTGTACATGTTACATTTAACTAAACAATAGTTTTCGCTGTGCCTATCCAATGCATTGCCGTGCATTTTCGGATAGGCTTTTTTATGCCGGTTGCACAATTTTTGCGATTTTTCCGAACAATTTAACCGCATCTTTCTCGCTCAGCTCTGCGCATCCCATCTTTACACGCTTGTCTACTCCGCCAAAATACTTGCCGAATATTTCTGGCGACAAATTAACGACTTTACCACTTGCGATATGATAAACATTGAACCAACCTACAATCGTTTTAACAAACTTCACTTGCACATTTGCCGTAGTGCCATCTGCATTGAACCAAATTAACATAGTGACCACTCCATTTCTGTTAAATGTTCTCGGAGCGCCAATTTATACTTAAAGAGACGATTTTGTCTCGATTGAGTCATTTTACCTTTATCTGCTGCCACTTTCTTTTTGTAGTATGCTATATGCTTAGCAATAGGTTTACGGTTAATCCCCAAGATAATGTCGATCAAACTGTAATCTCTTCGCAAGTAGTCCGTATAACCGTTGTCTAAGTTAACTGTGACCAAATTCGAACCCGGCACTCGACTATACGCATATACTGAAGGTCCTGACTCACCGTCAACAAATACTCTATCCTTACTTAACACTATACCTCTTTCAATTTCACATTGTTTAACTTTACCCTCATAGATATAAGCCACTAATACTTCTTCTTTTTTCACACTAATTCCCTCCAATTAATTTCATTTTGAAAACCTTTGGTTCGCTTTATCAAACCTCTTGTTTATTATATTAACTTTATAACGAATCGATGTCAACACATTTCGAAAGAAAAGTTTGATTTTTCGAATCTATAGTTTGAATTTGTGTTATAATGATAAAAAAGCTAGCCGAGGTGAACAGAGTGGAAGATAACAAAAAGAAAAAACTAAAAAGAAGAAAGCCGGAATATTTAATACCCTCATTTAAACCGATGGAAATTACATTAATTAAGAAGGATAAGACTAAAGCTGACCTCAAAAGAGATTTAGGAATCTCCTCATCAACTTTAGCGAAAATGGGGAATAACGAGTTTGTTGCGTTAGATATAATAGCTTTAATTTGCGAATATCTAAACTGCAATATAGTAGATATAGTTGAATTCATCGAAAAGAAAGAAGGCGACCAATAACGGCGCCTTTTTTGTTTAAAGCGATTTAGTTATTTGTACCAATAAGTCTAACAAGGTAGGTAATAGCTGAACTAGCACGAACCCGCCGCCGGCCTTCTGTATTGCCGATAGCCCGCGCTCACTATGTCCGATCATTACCTGGATTCCGCCAAGCAACATACACACCATTGCCACGGGATAGCTGAGCGCTTGCACTAATTGAATTAACGGATCAAACGCATTAACGACCTTTTGTGTTATGACACCATTTACCGCACCTGCTGCTGCGAAAGTTGGGTCGCCAAAATTTGAAACTATTAATCGAATCAAAAAAGGCGTTGAAGGAATTAGGAGAAAGTGTACCGGATGATTTTTTCGGGATATAAGCGAAAATATGTTGACGAGCTATGCTGCGCCTTTTACTTTTGGTTGAGATCATGGAAAACGGCTTTGGACAAAGTTGTTGCCTATATTCAAGCGATAAAAATAATATTGAATGAACATAGACAAGCAACTGTACTTTTGTATATCGACCTATGGTATCCGTATTCGTAGCACCCTATTTGTTGCGAGATTATTCTTCTCAATAAACCTACTGCCAAAAGTCCGCCCATGACAGTTTCGCGCAGCAATAACGCTGGCTACTTGTGGTTTATCTTGCAGGTATATCAACCTCAAACTTTCCCACCGAACCGTTAGTGGTCGTTCGCACCATTCAGTAACAAGCATAAATAGGGAAATGCTTATTCGTTACCTATATCCACTTACTGCATCGGCTGGATCAATACCTGACGTAATTTATTTACTTGTGCTTAAACGGCTGCTCACAAGGGATTTACCTAAAAAAGACAATACGAAACTAGACCCCTTGATTTCTATTTTAAAAAATTTTATAATGAAGGGGATTGTTAGGTATACTCCTATTCAATTTTATAATGTTTGTGTGTATCGGCGTAGGCTGCGGGAACAGCTTGCGCCACTTTTATTTTTATAGGCAAATTAAAAGTCGAAATGATTAAACGGCGAATGCTTCTGATACTTCTTAGCAACCTCATTGTTTTGAAAATCAAGATAAGCTTTCATCGTAACGTCTGGACTACTATGGCCCAATATTCTACTCAAAGTAACAAAATCTCCACCATTTAGAAGGTAATATTTCGCAAAATTATTTCGTAATTGATGTGATTGAATACTCGTAATACCTGCCTTTGTTCCTGCTCCTTTTAAAGATTTTTCAAATACATTCGAATCTAACTGTGTACCTCTCGTTGTAGGGAATAAATACTCACTATCGCTAAACCTATCCCGGTATTCTAACCAACGTTTTAAATCTAAAGCTAATTTCGCAGAAAAGAATGCATATCTATCTCGACGATTCTTCGGATTAACAATTAAGATGGATCGTTCCTTAAAATCAATATTCTCCGGTATTAAATTAAGGCATTCACCAATTCGAATACCGGTGTCGAGCATAACCCGTGTTATCAACCAATTTCTATACCCATGAAAAGTGGTAATGTCAAAAGCTTGCATTAAATCTTTGATTTCTTTAGGTGTCATTAACTTTTTCTGCTTCCGCTGAGGTTTTATAGTCGGAACTTTTTTCATTGGATTTTCTTTAATTTCGCCTTCTTCAATTAAAAAATTGAAAAACACTTTAATATTGCGCATATAGTTTGCGATTGTAGAGTCACTAATTGGTTTATTCCTGTCTGTACGAGAATCGGGAAAATTGATATTTTTAGTCTCAGCAACAGCTACTACGGTATATTTACCTCTTTGGCGAAGGTAACTTATGTAGGCGCGAATATGTGCGGTCTTTATTTCATTCGGAGTATCAATGGAGTATGTATCTTTTAAATACATAGTAAATAAACGGAGAGCTTGTTCGTATGACGCTTTTGTTTTACGTCTCAAGCCTTTTGAATCGCAGTAGTTCATAAAATTATCAATTTGAAAGTGTAACTCATTGAACATAAAAAACGCCTCCCTTTTCTAATGAAAAGAAAGACGCAGTTTATCGCTACATAATCCGGTGATTAGTCGGTATGCAATGTATATTTATCGGTATTGAGTGACTGTTGTCTTGACGTAAAAATTCCCGTCAAACCTACGCCCCTAACTCTTTCAAGAAGCTTTATGTTCTAATCGAAGCTTATCTGCGACCATCGCGATGAACTCTGAGTTAGTAGGTTTGGCTTTAGACATGGATACGGTGTAACCGAATAACGAAGAAATGGATTCTATATTACCTCGGCTCCAAGCAACCTCTATTGCATGACGAATCGCTCTTTCAACACGGCTAGCTGTCGTATTAAATTTCTTTGCAATATCTGGGTATAACACTTTGGTTATAGAACCCAATAATTCGATATCATTATATACCATAGAAATAGCTTCTCTTAAATAAAGATATCCTTTTATATGAGCAGGAACTCCAATTTCATGAATAATACTTGTTATACTTGCATCCAAATTTCTTGGTTTACTTTCAAATGAACTACGATAATTGTTTTGGATAGGAGTTTTAATTCCAGTTTTCGTTGCAATATTGCCACTAAATTGACGAATTGTAATGGCAAGCTGTTCCATATCAAATGGTTTTAAAATAAAATAGCTCGCACCGAGCTCTACTGCCTTTTTCGTTACATCCTCCTGACCAAATGCAGTCAACATAATAACATTTGGTGTATGACTTCTTCGACTATCTCGGACTTTTTCTAAGACAGCAAGTCCATCTATATGCGGCATGATAATATCTAGTAATAATATATCTGGATGAACATTTTCAAGTAAGTTTAAACAATCCTGTCCGTTATACGCCACACCTACTACTTCCATATCTTCTTGTGCAGAAATATAATCGTCTAATAGACGAACTAATTCTCGATTATCATCTACAATACATACTTTGACTTTCTTCACCCGATTTCCTCCTCATATCCAATAGCACTGCTTAATTCACTCTAATATGAAGTTTTCGACAATTATATAAAAAAACCCTTTTCCATTTTTTAAATTATTGACAAACAGCAAAAAAATAATATTTATCTCTATTTTCCATGTTCTTTCGACGTTTTCTGCGTATTGATATAATTTTCCTTTTCTATATTTTTACACTATACCACATATCTCATTTTATTTCCTTAATAGTCACTTTTTAAATCAAAAAGATGTAAATACTTTTCAAGTTATTCCAAAGGCCATGAACAAAAGCCAAAAACGCCTTGATCATCCTCAACGAGCAAAATCCAAGCTAGCTAAAAAAAATTACGTTTTATACGAATTGGCTTATAATCACAAGGGTGTACATTGAATCTATCCACAAGTCAAAAAAACAAGGCTGAAATATCAGCCTTGTTAACTTGCTTGAAAGCGTTCTTCAGATTTTTTATAAATGTTAATACCTGCTTCATGTAGCATCCACTCAATATGAACGCCATATCCACTTGTAGGATCATTTACGAAAACATGTGTAACAGCACCGATTAATTTTCCATCTTGAATAATTGGACTGCCACTCATTCCTTGAACAATCCCACCTGTTTTCTTTAATAATTCACGATCTGTTACTTTTATAACCATCCCTTTTATGGCTGGGAATTTCTGCGGTATTGTACTAACAATCTCAACATCAAATTTCTCTACTTTTGTTCCATCCACGACCGTGAGTATTTGTGCAGGTCCCTCTTTTACTTGATGAGATAACGTAATGGGAATCGCATCATCCATATTTCCATTTGGAACCTGTTTTTTTAATGAACCAAAAATTCCGAAAGGACTATTTCTCTTGATATTTCCTATTATTTCTTTATTTGCCGAAAATCTAGCCAATTTTTCACCTGGGTCACCATTGCTTCCTTTTTCAATAGAGGTGACTGTCGAGGAGACGACTTGACCATCTTTAACAACAATTGGTTTTCTTGTGTCAGCATCAGAAATAACATGACCTAATGCTCCATATTTTTTTGATTCTGGATGATAGAAGGTCATTGTTCCAATACCTGCTGCTGAATCTCGAATATACAAGCCAAGCTTATATATTTGTTCAGTTTTATCTTTTAAAGGGGTTAATTCGGTGTTAATTGTTTTATTTTCACGCTGTATTTGTAATTGTAACGGTTGATTATTTTCCCCAGCCTTTTGGACATACTCTGCTACATCCGCCATCTTTTTAATAACATTTCCATTAATTTCAGTAATGACATCTCCAACTTTTACGCCCGCTATTTCTCCTGGTGAATTTTTACCACTTGTTGTTTCAATTAAATGATGCCCCACTACAAGCACTCCTACTGTATTTAATTTCACACCAATTGATTGACCACCAGGCACCACTTTAAAATCTTCAATTATCTCTACATCGACCTTTTTCACAGGAAACCCTGCTATATCCAACAATAGCTGATTTGATCCAGTGGATTCACCATCGATTTTTATTGTATCTTTTGTTTCGGAAAGGGTTGCCGTTTTTCCCTTTGTTATAGATGCCGTAACTGGCAAAGATTTTGAAATTTCATATGTCTGACCTTCGAAAAGGGTTATTTTTTTCGGAATTGTAAAGAAAGAAGCATAAGGCTTAAATATACCTAAACTAATAAACGAAACAAGGAGAATTGCGCCTAATATATGTTTTATGGAAATAAACTTCAATCATGTCACTCTCCTCGTTTCAATTGATAATACTTTATGGCTACATGTTTAATGTTACCTTTCAAAGGGGCATTTATAACCGGTTAAACAAATAAAAGCAAACCGAATTTGGGTACAATTAGTATTTTGTATAAGTTGCTCCTTTATCATAAAAACTCAATAGCCAACGAAACGTTAAACATTTTTTCTGTAACTATCCTTATTTTTGACATGTGTCATCTAATTAAACATATTTTTTATATTTTCAGTTTTTTTGTACAAAAAAGACCTACAAGCTAAGCTTGTAAGTCTTTTTTCCATACCGATAATTAAATTTTTGCTTGACCTGCTTGTTGTAATAATTCTTCTGCATGTTTTTTCGTAACATCCGTTATTTCAACACCAGAAATCATTCTAGCAATTTCTTTAATTTTCTCATTATATTCTAACGATTGTACACTTGTCTTTGTACGACCATCTTTCGTTTTCTTCTCAATATAAAGATGTGTATCAGACATTGCAGCAACCTGTGGTAAATGTGATATACATAATACTTGTGAATCAACTGATACTTTATGAATTTTTTCAGCAATCGCTTGTGCAACTCTACCACTAACTCCAGTATCTACCTCATCAAAAATGATGCTTGTTATACCACTATGCTTCGAAAAGATATTCTTAAGCGCAAGCATTATACGAGAAAGTTCTCCACCTGATGCTGTTTTGGCCAATGGTTTTAATGGTTCTCCTGGATTGGTACTAATGTAAAACTCCACTTCATCCAAACCATTTCTAGCGATGTCTTGATCCCGTAATGGTGCATCCATACTTGGCTTTTGAAGAAAAACCACTTCAAATTTTGTTTTTTCCATATAGAGCTCTTTAAGCTCCTGATGAATATTTTCTGTTAATAATTTAGCATATTTTTGCCTAATGTTAGACAAATTCACTGCTTCTACTAATAAATCAGCTTTTAGAGAAGTTAATTCTTTTTCCAATTGAGAAAGATGTGTTTCTCTATTTTGAAGAGTTTCAATTTCCACCTCAATATCAGCATAATAGGCTAATATTTCATCAATTGTCTTACCATATTTCCTTTTTAATGTGTTTAATTCATTTAAACGATTTTCAATAATATTTAGTCTTTCTGGATCATATTCTAACATTTCAAATGTATTTCTTATTGAAAGTGATGTCTCTTCTAACAAATAATAACTATTTGAAATTGCTTCAGCTAATGATTTAGCATTAGAATCTAATTCAGATAGTTCATCCATTTGATTCATTGCAATCGACAACCAATCAAGAGCCTTTTGCTCACCTCTTAAAGCTTGATAAGAAGTATGTAACCCTTCATAGATTTTTTCAAAGTTATTGATTTGTTTCTTTTCTTCTGCTAATTCTTCATCTTCGTTTAATTGTAAATTAGCTTTTTGAATTTCGTTATATTGAAAAGTAAGAAAATCTAAACGGTGAACAGTTTGTCTCTCATCTTGATTTAAACTATTATATTGTTTCAAAACACTGCTATATTTCCCATAAATTTCTTCATATTCTTCATAAGCAGAACTGATCTCTTGACCACCAAATTGATCCAATAATGGCAAATGAAAATGAAAATCCATTAATTCTTGATGTTCGTGCTGTCCATGTACATCGATTAACGTTCTTCCGATTTCTCTCAGAACACTAATAGTAACCAATTTCCCATTTATACGACAGACACTTTTTCCATTTTGCGAAATATCTCGTCTTAAAATGATTGCACCTTCACAAATCTCTAAACCAAACTGTAGAGCTTTTTCATAAATGGGATGGTCATCATCTGGAACTAAGAACATTCCTTCAATCTCTAGCTTACTTTCACCATGTCTTACAAATTCAGAAGATCCTCTTCCACCAGCTAACAGGTTTATCGCATCAATAATAATACTCTTACCTGCACCCGTTTCTCCAGTTAAAACAGTCAAACCGTTGGTAAAAGAAAGATTTAACTCTTCTATGATTGCAAAGTTTTTTATTGAAAGCTCTACTAACAATGACGATCACCCTTTTCCCTTATAACATATCTAAAAATTTCTGAGAAATCATTTCAGAATCTTTTTCTGTTCTACAAATAATCAAGCAAGTATCATCTCCACAAATTGTACCTAATATTTCTGGCCAATCTAGTTTATCGATTAATACACCAATAGAGTTTCCATTACCTGGTAACGCCTTTAATACAATTAGATTATTTGCATAATCAATACTTACAAATGCGTCCATTAAAGCTCTTTTTAGTTTTTGTAACGGATTAAATCTCTTATCTGCCGGCAAGCTATATTTGTATTTCCCATCTAATAATGGCACTTTTACAAGATGCAGCTCTTTAATATCTCTAGATATCGTTGCTTGAGTAACATTAAAGCCTGCATTCTTTAATGCATCTACTAAATCATCTTGCGTTTCTATATCATTGTTTACAATAATTTCGCGTATTTTAATATGACGTTGACCTTTGTTCATTGTACCTCCCAATATTAATACCATTTAAGCACATGTAATAATGCATAAAGTGATTAGTCTTATATTACAAATCATAGCTTAAATAAAGCAACTTGTACATCTTTAATCTCTATAAAAATGCATAAAACATCTGTTTTATGCATAAAATGCTCACTTCATATTCAACTAAAGAGAAGAGTGTCCTAAGACACCCTTCTCTAAAAATCATGACCTGTATCAACAATGAGCTTTTTTCTTATTGTACTTTCTTAAATTGTTGATGCGCATTTTCAACCACTTCATTGATAGTGACAGATAAATGATTATCTCCTATCTCTTTCGTTCCTTGCCATTTCAGGTGAACTAAAAATTCTATATTTCCATCTCCCCCAGTAATAGGAGAGAAAGTTAGGTTTTCACAATCAAAGCCTAGCTGTAATGCAAAATCAACAATTTTCTCAATGACTTGTAAGTGAACTTTTGAATCTCTTACAATTCCCTTTTTCCCAACCTGTTCTCTACCTGCTTCAAATTGAGGCTTTATTAATGCCACAACATCACTATTTGGTACGAGTAAAGTTTTTAAAACCGGCAATATTAATGTAAGTGAAATAAAGGAAACATCAATGCTAGCAAAACTCGGCATTTCTCCTACTAAATCTGCAGGAGTAACGTAACGGAAATTTGTTCTTTCCATAACAACAACTCTTTCATCCTGCCTTAATTTCCATGCTAACTGATTATACCCTACATCTAATGCATATGATTGCTTAATACCATTTTGCAAACCACAATCCGTAAAACCACCAGTTGAAGAGCCAATATCAAGCATGACCCTGTCTTGTAAGTGAATATCAAATTCGGTAATCGCTTTTTCTAGCTTCAAACCACCTCTTGATACATAAGGCATAACCTTGCCCTTTATAGACAATTCTGTGTCTGCTGATATTTTTTCACCAGGTTTATCTAAACGCTCTTCTTTCGCATAAACAAGACCTGCCATAATAGCTCTTTTTGCTTTTTCTCTCGTTTCAGCAAGTCCCTGCTCTACTAGTAAAACATCGACTCTTTCTTTTTTAATCTTCATACTTCAAGCCCTTTTTTGTTTTTGCGGTGTCATTTTTTGAATTGTAAGAACAACCGCTTCTGTATTAAATGAAATTTCTTCTAATAGTTCATTGACACTGCCGTGCTCAATAAATTGATCTGGTATACCCATACGATCTATAACAGCAGAATGATAGCCATGATCATGAGCAAACTCAAGTACAGCACTACCAAAACCACCTTGAAGAATAGCTTCTTCAATCGTTAAAATTGGTACATTCATTTTCAAAATATCCATTAACATCGTTTCGTCAAATGGTTTAATGAATCTTGCATTAACGACTTGTACCGATATTCCTTGTTTTTCTAATTTATCAGCTGCTTCTAAAGCCATTGGAATAGACGGTCCAAATGTTAAAATAACTGCATCTTTACCCGGCTTTAATACTTCCCAGCTTCCAATTGGTATCGTTTTTAATTGTTCATCCATTTTCACGCCATAACCGTTTCCACGAGGGAAACGCATTGCTATTGGGCCATCTTCATATTTAATGGCGGTATTCACCATATGTTGACCTTCATTTTCATCTTTTGGCATCATCAATACTAAATTAGGTAAATTCCGTAAAAAAGCGATATCAAATACACCTTGATGTGTCTCGCCGTCTGCACCGACTAAACCAGCACGATCAATTCCTATGAAAACATTTAAATTTGGACGACAAATATCATGCACAACCTGATCATATGCTCTCTGTAAAAATGTTGAATAAATCGCTAGAAACGGTTTCATTTTCTGAGTTGCTAATCCTGCAGCTACTGTTGCAGCATGTTGCTCAGCAATACCAACATCAAACATACGATCTGGAAACTCGGACGCAAAGCCTTCTAATTTTGATCCTACTGGCATAGCCGGTGTGATTGCTACTATTCGCTCATCTTCACGAGCAAGTCTTCTCACAGTCTCACTTACTAATGAACTCCACGCAGGCGCTTTTGCTTTCGTTTGCACAAATGCTCCTGTTTCGATTTTATATGGACCTGTTCCGTGCCAAGTACCAATCTTATCTGTTTCTGCTGGTTTATAGCCTTTACCTTTTTTCGTAATGACATGTAAAAGAACAGGCCCAGACGTTTTTTTCGCATATCGTATATGCTCTATTAAGTCATCATAATTATGGCCATTTACAGGTCCTAAATACGTAAAACCAAGCTCTTCAAAAAACATCCCTGAGACAACTAAATATTTCAAGCTATCTTTCACACGCTCAGCAGTAGCAGCTAATTTGCCTCCAACAGCTGGAATTTTCTTAAGAATATATTCTAGTTCATCTTTTACCCAATTGTATTTACCAGCAGTACGAAGCTGAGCTAATACATTATGAATAGCACCGACATTTGGTGCTATAGACATACCATTGTCATTCAAAACAACAATAATATCTTTCTTTTCATGGCCAATATGATTTAATGCTTCAAAGGCCATTCCACCTGTTAATGCACCATCACCAATAATCGGAACAATATAACTTTTTTCTTTTTTTAAATCGCGTGCAATGGCCATTCCCATAGCAGCAGACAAAGACGTGGAGCTATGTCCAGTTTCCCATACATCATGTTCGCTTTCTACCATTTTTGGAAATCCAGATAGTCCTTTATACTGTCTTAAGCTATCGAATTGACTAGCTCTACCTGTTAATATTTTATGCACATATGATTGATGACCCACATCCCAGAGGAATTTATCCTTTGGACTATTAAACTCTTTATGTAATGCTATCGTAAGTTCGACTACACCCAAGTTTGGTCCAATATGGCCGCCAGTAACAGAAAGCTTATTAATTAAAAAATCCCTTACGTCTTGACTCAATTCCTCTAATTGCTTTGTATTCATATTCTTCAAAAATGAAGGGTCCTTTATCGTTAGAAGATCCAACAGGATCACTCACTTTCTTTCGGTTTATAACTATTATATGTCCGTTAGTTTTGAAAAAAACCGTTAACACACTTGTGATAACGGCCTAGCTAATAATCAATCGGCTATTATTAAAGTAAAATTATTGTTTAAATACGGTTTAAATACTGTATAATGTAGATTTATTCTACGTCAATATACCACAAAATATTATTTATAACAAATACAGTTTCTCGTACTTTATTATTTATTCCTTACAGCGATTAGCTTTGTTATATTCATTAAATGCTCATCGTTTAATTGTAGGCTTTGTAAATATTCTTTTGCTAAATTAATTTCTTCATTTAGCCGTTCTTTTGCACCTTCTAACGTTAAAAGTGCTGGATATGTATTTTTATCATTTTCAAGGTCACTTCCAACTGGTTTTCCAATTTCTTCTTCCACTCCTTCAATATCTAAGATATCGTCTCGAATTTGAAAAGCTAATCCAAGGTGGTAAGAAAATTTAGAAAGTATGTTTTTTTGTTCCTCTGTCGCTCCTGCCAATATTGCACCAGTTAAAACACTCGCAGTAAGAAGTTTACCCGTCTTATGCTCGTGAATATATTCTAATTCTGATAAGGAAATGGATTTACCTTCCGCTTCCATGTCAGCCGTTTGTCCCCCAACCATTCCTTCTGCTCCCGCACATGTAGAAATCACTTTGATTACTTCTACTAATTGGTTCGCAGATAGTTCTTCTACATTCATATTAGCAAGAATTTGGAAGCATAATGTCAATAATGCATCTCCAGCAAGAATGGCATTAGCTTCACCATAAACCTTATGATTAGTTGGCTTTCCACGACGTATATCATCATCGTCCATGCTTGGTAAGTCATCGTGAATCAACGAATAGGTATGAATCATTTCTATACCACATGCAGCAGCTAATCCTCTAGATGTTGGCGAACCGAATGCATCCAATACCGCAAATACTAATAATGGCCTAATTCTTTTACCACCAGCTTGTAAAGAGTAAACCATCGAATCTTTTAAAACTGCTGGAGCTGCTAATAAATCTACTTGCCTTGTTAGTTCAGCTTCTACTATTTCTTTATGTTCTTTCATAAAACTGTCAAATGATAGTGAAGGCATCCTTCTATTCCTCCTCTTTCACTTGAAAAGGCTTTAATTCACCATTTTCATCAACAATTTCAACCAACTGCTCTTTGGCGTGCTGTAACTTACCATGACATATTTTTGATAAGTCCATCCCTTTTTTATATATTGTAATTGCTTCTTCAAGAGGTACATCACCCTCTTCTAGTAATTCAACAATATGTTCTAATTGCTCAACTGCCTCTTCAAAAGACAACTCATTATTCTTACTCATTTATAGCACCCTCCTTACAATCTTTCACTTCACATACTAATTGACCATCCTTTAACACAACAGAAATGGTATCTCCTTTATTCACTTGAATCTGACTTTTTATAACATGGTTAGATTCATCAAAGGCGATGCTATATCCTCTCTCCATAATATTCAAAGGGTTTAAAACACCTAATTTACTCAACGTACTAGAAAAACACTGTTGTTTCGTTTGAATAATCATTTTCATGCTTCTATTTATTTGTTTTTCTAACTTCTGTATATTCTCTTGTTGAGAATGTATACGATCACTCGGATGAAACTTAACTAAAGCCTGATGCAATTGTTCAACCTGCTCTTTTTTTCTTTCAAAAAAACGTTGATTTTCCTTTTGCATTCTTTCAAAAACTCGATCAAATTGTTCTACCTTTTGCTCATATAGTTTTTCAGGATAACGAAAAGCATAAGATTTATCTAATCGAGATAATATTAGTTCTTTTTGTTTTAATTCATTAGTTACAAAAGTAGTTAACTTTGACACATACAATGTAATGAGTTTTTTTAATTCTACTATATGTGGGACAGCAAGCTCTGCTGCCGCTGTTGGCGTTGCTGCTCTCATATCACTCACAAAGTCAGCGATCGTTGTATCTGTCTCATGACCAACAGCTGATATAATAGGAATTTTCGAGTGATAAATAGCTCTAGCAACCTTTTCTTCATTAAACGCCCACAGCTCTTCTAAGGAACCTCCACCTCTTCCAACGATAAGAACATCTATCTCACTATTGGCATTAGCCTGATTAATTGCCTTAACAATCGAATCTGGCGCTTGTGGCCCTTGCACTAAAGCTGGATACATCAACACTCTCCCCATTGGGTATCGTCTTTTTAAGGTTGTGATAATATCACGAACAGCAGCCCCAGTTGGTGATGTAATAACTCCTATAGTGGTTGGGTATGGCGGTATACTTTGCTTATGATCTTCTAGAAAAAGTCCCTCTTTCTCTAATTGCTCTTTCAGTTGTTGAAAGGCAACGAATAAGTCACCTACTCCATCAGGATGCATTTCTCTAACATATACCTGATAATTGCCACTTTGTTCAAAAACAGAGATTTCCCCTCTTATTAAAACTTTCATGCCATTTTCAGGCTTAAAAACAAGCTGCTGATTACTAGAAGAAAACATTACGGCAGAGATTCTAGCCCGCTCATCTTTCAATGTGAAATACATGTGACCACTCGAATGCTGTTTAAAGTTCGATATTTCACCCTTAATATACATATCTCTTAGATGGGGATCATAATCAAATTTTCTTTTGATATATTTAGTTAATGCTGATACAGTCACATATTTTTCAACCGTCATACGATTCCTCTTTTCATTTAAAAGCGTTCTAAAACCAATAGAGCGAATATACGCAAACTTTGCTCAATCTTTTTAATATATTCTCAAATCTTTATTAAAATATTAAAAGGTCGGCTTTAGAATAGCTAGCCGAGTGAATAACGATTCGACTAGACTATAGTATACATTTTGTATAACCGCTAATTTCATGATGAACTTTTTTTATTTCCTCACAATAAAAAAGTTGTCCCTCTGCTATTATAAACAATTGGACAACTTTCTTTAAGCGTTTCTTCTTATGAATGTCATTTTTCTTAGATAAAACGATTTAAATTAGAGAGTGTATGCTTTTAGCAGCCTTTACTGTATTATGCATGAGCATCGTGATAGTCATTGGTCCTACACCTTTTGGAACTGGTGTGATATAAGAAGCCACTTCCTTCACTTCGTCGAAAGCAACATCTCCACATAACTTGCCTGCCTCATCACGATTCATACCTACATCAATTACTACTGCGCCAGGTTTAACATGTTCCTTCGTTATTACGTTTCGCTTACCAACCGCAACAACAAGAATATCAGCATCTTTCGTAAACTTTTCCATATCTACAGTTTTCGAATGACAATATGTAACAGTCGCATTTTTATTTAATAATAATTGACCTGCTGGTTTACCAACAATATTACTTCTTCCAACTACTACAGCATGTTTACCCGCCGGGTTACATCCAATATAATCCAACATCATCATAACACCATAAGGTGTGCATGGATATAATGTATCCTGTCCTGTTAATAACTTCCCAATATTTACAGGATGGAATCCATCTACATCCTTTTCTGGTACAATCGATTCAATTACTTGATTTTCATCGATATGCTTTGGTAAAGGCAATTGTACTAAAATACCATGAATACTTTGATCTTCGTTTAACTCTTGAATTCTTTCTAATAATTCTTCTTGAGTTACCGTTTCAGGTAATTTCAATAAAACGGAATGCATTCCTAATTGCTGACAAGCTTTTTCTTTTGAAGCTACATATGTTTTAGATGCTTGATTATCACCTACTAATATAACAGCTAAACCTGGCGTTAAGCCTTTTTCCTTAAGCTCTACCACCTCTTTAGCTATTTCTTCACGTACCTTTTTAGATATCTCTGTCCCGTCAATTATGATGCCTGCCATGCCATAATCTCCCTCTCTTGTGTATGAATTATCTCTATAAATGTAAATGCTCTTTTACTTTTGAAAGTACTGCATTAACAAACTTACCAGATTGATCATCACCAAAATCTTTGGCAATCTCAATGCCTTCATCCATAACTACATTAACAGGAACCTCTGTAGATTTTAACATCTCAAAAGTTGCTATTCGTAAAACATTACGATCAATATTACTTAATCTTTCAATAGTCCAGTTTTCTAAATTATCTTTAATAATTTCATCTATTTTTTCTAAATGATCTACAGTTCCTCTAACTAGAAACTCTAAATATTCATCATTTTTTTGATCTTCTAAAACACTATCAATTGCATCTTGTACATCTGCCTTTGATAGGTCAATTTGAAATAAGGCTTGTAATGCCTTCTCACGTGCTGTTCTGCGCTTCATATAATTACTCCTTTAACCACTAACAAAAAATCGTAGCTTTTTTATAGTACACACTATAGCATAAACAAACTCTGAAAGGTAGTGTTTCATGCAATAATACAGTGAAACTTCCTATGGAAGAGTGCATTTTTCTTAACATAATGAATGATTATCAACTATCTATCACTTTGTAAAATAAAATCCAACTCTAATTTATAAACTTCCTTCTTACTTAAATGTATACTACTGAACGGTTGATTTTTGATTCCAGACTATGTATTTTCTATTTTTCCTGAGGAAACATTTTGCATTTTATTATTTCAAGATGATATTCACAGTGTAAACAAGGCTCCTAAACACTATTCAAAGAATAATAATTTTAGACGTAAACAGAAAAAAGCCTAACTCTTTATTACAAAACAAATATTGTCTGTAATATAAGAAGTCAGGCCTTTTCTGTTTACATTAGATTTCTGCTTCTACATCTGCTTCTGCTTTTGGTGCATCAAAAACAACACCAACAACATGAATATTTACTTCTTCTGCTTCAAGAGCAGTCATATTAATTAAAGCTTGGCGGATATTGTCTTGAGCTTCTTGTGCCACCTTAGGAATAGAAACGCCGAACTTAATTGTACAGAAGATATCAACCTTAATTCCATCTTCCGCCAGTTCAACCTTAACCCCTTTACCATGGTTTTTCTTTCCTAATCTTTCCACAACACCTGTCGCAAAGTTTCCACGCATTTGAGCGATTCCCTCTACTTCAGAAGCCGCAATTCCTGCAATGACTTCAATAACTTCAGGAGCAATTTCTACTTTCCCTAAACTATTGTTTCCTTGCATCATTTCGAGCATATTGTTTTGCTCTGCCATAAAAACACCTCCAGCTTTTCTCAATCATTAAGAGCCCATAACATCATGGTTTTCAAGAAACTTTGTATTAAAGTTTCCTTCTACAAAACTCTCATGCTGAAGTAACTTCAAATGAAACGGAATTGTTGTATGAATGCCTTCGATTACAAACTCACTTAACGCACGTTTCATACGATCAATAGCTTCTTGTCGTGTTTTACCATGAGTAATGACCTTAGCAATCATACTATCATAATATGGAGGAATCGTGTAGCCTGGGTAAGCCGCTGAATCAACCCTTACACCATAGCCACCTGGTGGTAAATACATTTTAATCTTACCAGCTGACGGCATGAAATTCTTTTCAGGGTTTTCAGCGTTGATTCTACATTCGATTGACCAACCATTAAATGTTACTTCATCTTGAGTTAAAGAAAGTTTTTCTCCAGATGCAACAAAGATTTGTTCTTTAATTAAATCTACACCGGTTACCATTTCAGTTACTGGATGCTCTACTTGAATACGAGTATTCATTTCCATGAAATAAAATTTATTATCACGGTAATCATATATAAATTCTACTGTACCTGCACCCGAATAATCAACAGCTAATGCAGCTTTTACTGCTGCTTCACCCATTTTTTTTCGAGTTTCTTCATTTAAAGCTGGAGATGGCGTTTCTTCAAGAAGTTTTTGCAATCTTCTTTGAATTGAACAATCCCTTTCACCTAAATGGATAGCATTTCCATGATTGTCAGCTAGTACTTGGATTTCCACATGACGGAAGTCCTCGATATACTTTTCTAAGTAAACACCAGGGTTACCGAAAGCAGTTGCTGCCTCTTGTTGAGTTATATTAATACCTTTAACTAAATCTTCTTCATCTCTTGCAACACGGATACCTTTTCCGCCTCCGCCTGCAGTAGCTTTAATAATAACTGGGAATCCAATAGATTTAGCGATTTCTAGTCCTTCATCTGTATCTTTAATAATACCCTTTGAACCAGGAACGATTGGTACTCCTGCAGCTTCCATTGTATTTCTAGCAATATCCTTCGTACCCATTTTTGTAATTGCTTCTGGTGACGGGCCAATGAAAGTAATATTGCATTCTCTACAAAGTTCAGCAAAGCTCGCATTTTCTGCAAGGAATCCATAGCCTGGATGTATTGCATCACATTCAGTTTTTTTGGCAGTACTAATAATATTTACAGTATTTAAATAGCTATCTTTTGAAAGTGTAGGCCCAATACAATAAGATTCATCTGCTAATTGCACATGTAATGCATCACGATCTGCTTCTGAATAAACAGCAACTGTTTCTACACCAAGCTCTTTGCAAGCACGAATAATTCGAACTGCGATTTCTCCTCTATTTGCAATTAACACTTTTTTTATCATGGCTGTATTCTCCTTACTCTGCTCTCACTAAGAATAAAGGTTGTCCATATTCTACAAGCTGACCATCTTTAGCTAAAATTTCAACGATTTCGCCTTTTACTTCAGCATTGATTTCATTGAACAGTTTCATTGCTTCAACAATACAAACTACATCTTCTTCCCCAACTTTTGATCCTACTTTTACATATGCTTCTGCATCTGGAGATGGAGAAGCATAGAATGTTCCTACCATTGGAGAAACGATTTGATGTAAATCTTCTTCTACTGGAGCGGCTTCTTTAACTGGTGCTGCTTCCACTGCTGGTTTAACTTCTTTAACTTCTTTAACTGGTTCTGCTTCTACAACCGGAGCAACTTGAACTTGTGCTTGTGGCTGAACCGCTGGAACAGTCACTACAGTACCATCATTTTTTTTCAATTTAATTTTCGTACCATCTTGTTCGAAAACAAACTCCTGTATACTTGATCCATCTACTAATTTAATAATTTCTCTAATTTCTTGTACTTTTAACACCTTAAGACACCCCTTCGTTGTTTTTGTGACTAGATACTAATATCATAATATAATATCTAGTGAGAATTCAATGTATTATTTTCATAACATCATTTCTTTAATCATAATATCAAATCCAAAATTTTTAAACTATTTAGAAATAAAAACATTTTAACTAGTACAATCTTCACAAAATATTCTAAATAGTTTAATATTATCTCACAAGATATTCATATTTTTGAAAAAGGTGGGATTTTTTTGGGAGAAATTAACCAAATTAAGTTGAAAGACTTAAATCGAAAAAATAGTTTAGTTATTAAAGCGACCTTTCTTTCAACGATTCTTGCAACCATTGTCGATATTGCTATGAAAAAAGAATTAGCAATTATTTTATCGATTTTAATTGGTGGAATTATTGCGGTTGGAATCATTGCAATCTTACATAAAGCCCAAAAAGGTATTACGATCATTCCCTACTTGTGCTCAGTGTTTGTTGCAATTGTCCTTTACGTCATTATGGAAAATAGCGTTTCACCAACAGCCATATTACTTGTTTACTTCGTAGTCGCCACCTGTGCTATCTATACTGATAAAATAATTTTATGGCTTGGTTATATTTTTGGCGTTTTAATGCTTATTTCATTTACTTTAAGACATCACGATGCCATTGGGCTTGAAACTAAAAGTTATGTAACCATCTTTCTTATCCATACCCTTGTTTGTATCCTTTTACACTTTCAATTTAAATTAGCAAAACAACTTACCAATGATGTTCATACATTTCAACAAGAGACGGAATATCTTCTCGATCAACAAAAACAAAATCAGAAGATGCTTCAAGAGAATACAACCGTCATTTCTAGTATGATGACCACTGTACGTACAAAAAGTGAAGAACATCACCAAGCAAATATCGAAATGACAGCAGGTTTTTCCGAGTTAGCAGCAGGTATCCAACATCAATCAGATACTGTAATCGAAATAAGAGAATCTTTACTAGAATCAAGTAACATGATTGATCAATATACGTACCTTTCCACGCAATCATTAGATAAAGTAAACACGACCGAAAAAGATGCAACAGACGGAAATATATTTATGGCACAATTAGAAAATGAAATGAACCTATACGCTAAACAAATGGAAAAAATTTCAGAAAAAATGAATGCGCTATCAAACGAAGTTCATGAAGCAGTCGCTTATGTAAATGATATTCAACAAATTGCCAAGCAAACGAATCTATTGGCACTCAATGCATCAATTGAAGCCGCTAGAGCTGGGGACAGTGGAAAAGGCTTTGCAGTAGTTGCAGAAGAAGTAAGAAAGCTTGCTGAAATTTCACATGCTACTGCCGAACATATTTCCAAAAATTTAATCACAGTAAATAATGAAACAGATGCTACAAATCAAAGTATACAGAATGCCAGCCAAACCATTTCAGAGAATACATCTTTAGCTAAAGACGCCAAACAAAGATTCACAACAATCGCAAAAAATATTACTAGTTTAAAAATTCAACTAGTTGAATCACATTCTTTCATTGTATCTATTCAGGAGGCTTCACAAAAAGTAGAAATTGCAATCGATCAATTCACAGGTATTCTCGAAGAAGAAAATGCTCAACTTCAAGAACTATCATATACTACTAGTAATCAAACCGATCAAAACTTTCATTTAATTTCTGCTATAAAAGATGCTGATTACTCCATTCAAAATCTAGTTAATTTATATGAAGTGAAAGCGAAGCTTTGAATGGTAGAGTTTAGTTCATTCTCACCAACTAACGACTAAGTGTATTTATAAGAAAAAGAATAAAACATATCAAAAAGTGGTTGGATCAAAAGCAAAGCTTTGATCCAACCACTTTTTATTATCTATGATATACATTGATAATATTATTCATCTTATTCAGTTGGTTGTAAAACTACTGCAACATCCCCTACACTAGGTACTTCTTGATTAACTAGACGGATAATTTGGTTGGCCGCTGTTTTAGATAAATCTTTTGCTTGAACAGTCACTTTTACTTTTCCGTTATCAACATGTACTAAGGCTGCTTGATAGTCTTCCATACCTACGATAAATGTTTCTAGCATTGTTTCTAAATTACTAGCTTCATTAATTTCTTCCATCGCATCATTCGCTTCTTTTCTTTCTTCAGCAGTTAATTCTGTATTTGCCATAACTTTTGAATACTCCTCTAACTGCTTATTTCTTTGATCATTAATTTCCAATCTTGCATTTTCAAATGACTCATTTTCATTGGATATCGTAATTTCACTCGAAGTTGCTTTCGTTTTGCCTTCAGCTTTTGATCTAGATTCAGATGTATTTTTTTCTTCCTGTTTGTCCTCATTTTGGACAGTTGTTGCCATATCATTCGAGTTTTTTGGTGGAGTTATAACATAATAAACAGACAATACAATAACTAAACTTAACATCGTTAACAACCAAACAGTTTGTTTTTTTAATAACATTTCATTTCCTCCTTATTTTTTTGGCAGAACTGCCACTCGGTGACTTGGTACGTCTAAGACTCTCGTTACAGCATCTATAATCCATTTTTTCACGGTAATATTGTCAGCGCCTTTTGCAACTACTAAAACACCTCGAATTCCTGGTTTCTTTGTTTCTTGAATTAGTGGCACTTCTTTTTCACCGTCTCTTACAATAACAAATTGCTCATCTTTAGATGTATCTTCGACCGTTCTTTTGCCACCTTCTCGATCGGTTTCTTCTGTCACTTGTTTATTGGTGACGTTATTTTTCCCATATATTTTAAGTTCCGTAGCATCCACATTGACTACAACGGTAACGTCGGAAACTCCAGCAACAGTTTCTAGCGCTTCTTTTATTTGATTTTCAAAATCACGTTCGTAATCAGCAATTTCTCTATCTGTTTTATCTCCTTTTTGACCAAAAGTTTCAACATTCTCAGACTCTTGCTGCTTCATTGTGGGTAAAACATTTGAGGAAGAAGTGGACGGTGACTTAGACAAAAATTCACTACCTACCATAAACACCGCACCTAATACGAGTACAATTAACATATAGAAATAGAGTGATGGTTTTTTATTTTTTGCTTCATCTGTTTTATTAGAGTTTTGTTTAAAGAAATTCTTGATCCGTTTCAAAAATGAGTTATCCTCCTTCAACTTTCTGAACCCCTCCTTTCAAATACGATCTCGATTTTTTCTTCATCCATTTTCCATACATTTGCTAAGAATTTTGTAATTTCTTCGGTTTTGTATTCTTCTATTGGCAGAGGTTCTTGTGTGTTTATTTCAATCTTCTGAATCGTTTCTATCGATTCATTTTGTTTCTCTGCCTTTTCAAGTACAACCGAAACCCGATCTAAATCATTTGAATTTTCAGGATTATTTTGATTCTTTGTAGAAACTTCTATATGCTTGATTTGGTAATTGTATTGATTAATCAACTCCTCTTCCCCTTCTTTTTTTAATTGGACAGCCATTTCTTCTAAATAATATGCAGTTTGCGCCTCTTGTATTTCTTTTTTCTTCATATTAATCTCATTTTCCATGCTACCTTTTTCGACATTATTTGCATCATTCATTGATGCAACAATATCTTCAAAATCTGTTGAAAGTAATTTAAAAATAGGCGAAATCAATATGGCGATTAACAATAAACCGATTACCATTTTGGCATATTTTTGAAAGCTTGAATTTGGTAATAACATATCAATTACGGTGGCTAATAGAATAAAAACAATAATACTTGTGATCCATTCGGTTAGTATACTCATCTATACACCTCACCTACCTGACCATTAATGTGACATTTCCAGCTGCAATAATAATTGTCATGCTTAAGAAAAACATCACCGAAACGATAGCCAATGCAGCGAAAATATACATCATACTTTTACTCATAATATCTAAACACTGTATGACTGGTCCTCCTCCTAGCGGTTGAAGTACAGCCGCAGTCAACTTATATATAAATGCAATCACAAGAATTTTAATGGCTGGGAATGCACTAATAAGAAGGATTATGACTACACCAGCGATGCCTACAGTATTTTTCAGTAAAACGGAAGCACTGATTACCGTATCAGCAGCATCCGTAAACATCCTACCGACAACTGGAATGAAATTTCCTGTAACAAATTTCGCGGTCCGAATCGTAATTCCATCCGCTATTGCTGTTGATGCACCTTGCACCGAAATAACACCAAGAAAAACAGTCATGAATACTCCAAGCAGTCCGATACTCCAATTTCTAATCAGACCAGCTAATTGAGTCACTTTGTAGTGCTGTGTTAATGTGCTGACAATACTTAAAATAGTAGCTAAGAATAAAAGTGGTAGAACGATTTTACCTATGATTAGACCGCTTGTATTCATTAAAAAAAGTAAAACAGGATGAAAAAAGGAGGCTGATATCAATCCTCCAGAAGCAGCTATCAATGCAATTAGTAATGGTGCTAATGCCATCGAAAAGGATATAATCGTATCAATCGTTTCCTTAGTATATTGAATCGCAACATGAAAGCTATTAAGAGCAATAATGATCAAAACCATAAACACAATGCTATAGGCAACTTTACTAATAGAGCTTTGCTCAAAAGCGTTTTGCAAAGACTGTAAAAACATGCTAAATACCGTAAGAAGAATCAGCATACCTAACAATTTACCGTTTACCACCAATTCGTGAAAGACAAATTTTAAAGCACCTAAAAACCAGCCTTTTAACGAAAATGATTTTTCTCCACTAATAAAATCCATTAAACTACCTTTTTGACCTTCTGGGAGAAACACACCATATTCCTCCATAATTTCATCCCAAAATTGCTTTAATTCTTCGATATCTATTTGACTTAAACCTTTATCGATCAATTCTTTTGATACCGTCTCATTCGTTTTATTATCCTCTGGTGAAGCTTGGACATTTTGTGGAACAACCAAAAACAATATTATTGCCATAAATAGAAATAGAAACCATCGCTTCATCTCTTCACCTCTTCTTACCTATCCTTAGCTAGGAATTAAATTTAGTATCGTTTCAATCATGACGGTTAGGATTGGAATCGCCATAGCTAATATAATGATTTTTCCTGCTAATTCAATCTTAGAGGCTAGCGTACCTTGACCTGCATCTTTAGTGATTTGAGAGGCAAATTCAGCTACATAGGCTACTCCAATTATTTTTAGAATTATTTCTAAATAGACCATATTTACTTTTGCTTGTTGAGCAATAGCTAACAGCATTTTAATTATGTTTGATATTTGCTCAACTAATAATAAAAAGATTGAACAACCAACAAATATAATAAGAAGAAAAGCGAAATTCGGTTTTTGCTCTTTTACTATGGTTGCTAGGAAGGTAGCTAATAAAGCAATACCCACTATTTTTATAATTTCGATTGCTCATCCCTCCTTGCTATTGAAACAGAAAAACGGACTTAATTTTGTCAAATAACTGTTCAATGATTTGTGCCACCATAAACAAAATGTAGATAAAACCAAATAAAGTTACCCATTGTGAATATTCTTTTTTGTTGATTTGCTCTAGCAATGTATTTATGAATGCTATCACGATGCCAACACCTGCGATTTTGAATATTAAACCAACTTCTATCCCCATTCTAGTTTCCTCCTACATGTTGTTTACAAAAGTAAAATAATAAGTAGTAAACCTGTTAAAAATCCTAAACTTTTTACCATCTTTTCATATTTTTTTTGATGTTGAAGAGCTTCATTTTCTTCTCTCTCAATATGTGACATCGTAAGAAGAATTTGTTTTTGTTGCTGATAGCGATCATGTTTTCCTAAAGTTTCACCGAATTGTGCGAGGATTTCGATATCATTTTGCTTAAGAGCTAAAAAGTCCTTCAATTCAATAAAACAGGTTTCCCACATATTTTTCACACTGGCATCTGTCTGTTTTAACTTATCTGAAAATAAGTGGAAAAACTTATTCAACGGGAAAGGTAATTGCTTTGAAATTCGATAGGAAGCCTCTTGTAAAGGCATATGTCCAAACATTATTTCTGCTTCAAGCGCTTGCAAAGCTGTAATGAAATATCGAAGTTGTTTAGGCCTCTTTCCTAAATGGCGTGAAATTTCAAAACCTATCACTGTACTAGCGATAAGAATGAGTGCTGCCCCTAAAAGCTTAATCATACCTTCACGCTTCTTTCTGTTAATAAAGGGTTACCGTTAGTATCATAAACAGCAAAACTAAAACCATCTCTTACATTTCTTCTTAATAAAACAAAGCGATTAAAGACTTCTAACTCCATTATTTTGCGAATGGTTGGTCTTTTTAGTACATCTTCTATTGAGAAGCCATGGGCTGAAATGATTAGCTTTATTCCTGCATTAATGGCTTCCTGAACCGATAGGGCATCTTCTTCTCTTCCAATTTCATCAGCGATGATAACATCAGGTGACATGGAACGGATCAACATCATCATACCTTCAGCTTTAGGGCACGCATCTAAAACATCCACTCTCGGTCCAAATTGCAATTGAGGTACCCCTCGAACACATCCCGTTATTTCAGAACGTTCATCAACAATACCCACCTTTAATGCAGTAATGTATTTGGATGAACATCCACTTGAAATAATTCTTGCTAAATCTCGTAAAATCGTTGTTTTTCCCGTTTGAGGAGGTCCAATAATCAATGTATTTTCCCAACCAGCATTATATAAATGAGGTATTAACTGTTCAGAACAGCCTATTTTCTCTTTAGCAATCCGAATGTTGAAAGAGGAAATATGAATAATGGCTTTAACATTACCTTGATCCAAAATAACTTTCCCAGCTATTCCAACTCGATGTCCACCCTCAATAGTTATGTAGCCTCTTTTTAATTCTTCCTCCATCGTGTACATAGAGAAATGAGTAATAGTATTTAATAACTGCTCAGCATCTTCTTCTGTTATGACTAAAGGTAAAAGCTCGTATGACCTACCAGATGAAATCTCAATATTTCGACCAATTCGTATTCGGATTTCTTCAATTGATTCCCATTTTTCAGAAGGCATGTTTTGCAAAAAGGCTGTGATTCTTTTTGGAAATAATGAAAAAATAGATTGCATACAAGCCCCCTCTCTTGTTAACGTATTCTTTTACAATGTATGGGCAGCATGTACACTTTATGCCTATAAACCAAAACTATTTGTATAAAACCCCTTTTGGCAAAAGACCTATTAGATATTCACAGGTAATAAGAACATATCGAATAGTTACACTTTATGAGAGACACGATTGAATCTAATTTCCGTGAACAAAAAAATAGGCTCCTCCATCATGATGTTCCATGAATTTGAAGAAGCCTTCCGTTAACTTATTTTATTATTTGCGATGTTCCATCACAGTACTTTATCGAACCGCCTTACATCACCGAGATAACTTAAATTGGTTACTCCTTTCTAGACTATACGTAAATTCGTAAAAACATTTTTTTACAGTGCTTATTTATAAGCCCTTTCTTTCATATATATATAGGCATCATTGTGATAACCTTTTACAATTAAATCTTTAATAATTTGAGATAAAATAATACTATAGACGGTACCGTTACCTCCAAATCCTCTTAAAAAGTAACTATTTGGATAATCTTCATATATCCCGATAGTCGGGAGCCCATCATGAGTTTCTCCAAAAAAAGCACCCCAATAAAAATCAGCAAAAACTTTGCCATGTAATTCTGGAAATAACTCAATCAACTTCTCCAATAAAAGATCTCGTTTATGTATAAGCATGGTGTCTCTTTTTTTTTGTGTATTGTTGATTCATCGAGACCTCCAAATACGATTCGGTTCTCTTTTGTTCGTCTTGCATATATATAGGGTCTAGCCGTTTCCCATATCATCATATCGTCATACCATCCAGGTAAGTTTTCAATAACGTTTGTAGAAATAGCATATGAACTTACAACCTGTCCATTAGGATCTTTTTTTATTTCCTGAGATTCGTAACCAGTTGCATAAATGATATATTTAGCTTTAATCTCAAAACCGTTATCAGTATATAAAACCGTTGAATCTTTCATCTGTTTTCTACCATTAATTTTAGTATTTGAGAAAATTTTCGTTCCATTATTAAGAGCATAATGAATAAGTAATTGAGCATGCTTATAAGGATTGAGTTCAGCATCTCCATCAGTAACAATCGCTCCAGGTTTAGAGAAGGAAAATTTCTCTTCTATTTGATTTTCCCAAAGAAATTCAACAGGAAATCCATACTTTTTAAGTGTATAATATTCTTTCCGAAGCTTTTCAAGATCATTTTCACTTGATGCAAAATATAAACTTTTTCTGATTTTAAAATCCGAATTTTCTTCCAACGTCGGAACTACCTTCTGTTCTAATGTTTCTATAGCTTCTTTACACAATTGATAATGCCTAACGGCAGCTTTTTTTCCAAAACCATTTATTAATGTACTTAACATCGCATCGTTTGAATACTGCAATAATCCAGTATTGGCTTTTGTACTACCGCTACAAATTTCTCGTTGATCAACTAATACAACAGATACATTTGTTTCACTAAGAAAATAAGCACAATGTGCCCCAGAGGAACCACTTCCTATAATCAAGACATCACAATCTACATTCTCATTTAAAGAAGGGTATGTCCATCCTTTAAAAGTATGATTCCAAAATGTTTTCCCGCTCGATAAATCCATATATCTTATCCCCTTATTCGTGTATTCTTCAGGTTGTTTTCACTTTATCGCCTATTACATCCCATTGCAGGAAGGTTGCTTTCCACAGGTCGTGAAACTCCTTCATACAATGATCTTGTAGAATCAAGCTTGTCCTACAGCTCCCAGAGTTGACTCATCGTCCTCATCCTATCGAACAACATTTACCAACTGTTTTATGATCAAAGTGCAATTAAATAATAATCTTTCATCCACCAACCTTTTTTAATATCCCCTATTCATGGTCATTATCAAACATCTTTGACATTTTTTTTCGTTCATCTCATTAAAAGGGATTTTTCCCACTAAAGCATAAACATAATAAATATATCAAATGCCATACTAATCTTACAGAGGAAACTCTGTATAAGATATAAGGAGTGAACGATATGTCAAATAGTAATAAACTATTAGTCCCTGGAGTAGAACAAATGCTTAATCAATATAAATATGAAATTGCTCAAGAATTCGGAGTAACTTTAGGTTCAGATACTAGCGCTCGCGCCAATGGCTCTGTAGGTGGAGAAATTACAAAACGCCTAGTACAACAAGCACAATCTCAATTTAAATCAGGACAATAACATATATAGCTAAAAGAGGCTCCTGAATAGGAGCCTTTTTAATAAATCCAAATCCGCAAGAAAATCAAAAAGGAAAAAAGTAAAGACGTAATAGCAAAAAGAAGTGAAAGTTTTTTATAACCCATATCTAATAGGGCTGCGAAGCAAATTGAATACAGAAGTAAATCTAAAAATAGCCTATTTAATCCTGTTAAATAATAAATAGATAAAGGTATAACGAGGTTCACCCCTAAATAACCGATAACGAACGGAACAACTATAGATAAAAGAATACGCGTCATCTTATTTTTCCCATAACAAAAACCCCAAAAACTTACTATTATGAAACATATGACCACCATCATTAGTCTAATAAAAACGATTCCCCACATACTCATGCTAACGACTCTCCTAAAGTTAAACGGTCTATTTCTATCACCAAATAAATAACTTCATGATAAATAACTATAGATAGCAGATATCCCTTAATTCTCATTATTATATAAACCAAATATACCTATAAGAACGGTTATATTTTTAAGTTGCTTTCGGTGCAATCGGATCACCGATTATCGCTCTAGAAGGGCCAACTGGTGTTTCAGCGATTGAAATCAGTAAAATGCTTGGACGACAATTACCATTTTTATCAGTCTTTATTCCATTCTATTTAATCTTTATCATGGCTGGATGGAAAAAAACAAAAGAAGTATTTCCAGCTATTATAGTAACAGGTGTTTCTTTTGCTGTTACACAATTTCTGACTTCTAACTTCATGGGACCAGAACTTCCTGATATTATTTCAGCCCTAGTATCTATGATTGCATTAGCCATTTTCTTAAAATTCTGGAAACCAAAAAACACGTTCCATTTTAAAACAGAATCAGAAGTTGCTGCAACAGCACAAGTTGAAGAGAAAAAATACACAGGTGGTCAAATATTTAAGGCATGGTCACCATTTTTAGTTTTAACAGCAATCATTTCCTTATGGGGTATTCCAACAGTCAAAATTGCTCTTCAAGGACATTATGAAGGTACAAATGTTATTTTAAAGGCTGTAAATTCAATTGGTAGTGCACTATCATTCCTACCGGAAGTACCATTTGTTCACAATCAAATTTTGAATGGCGCTGGTGCTACAATTGCAGCTGTGTATAAATTAGAACTACTTGCTGCTGCCGGTTCTGCTATCCTTATTACAGCATTTATTACAAAATTTATTGTTAAAATTTCATTTAAAGATTGGTTCATCACTTTCGGTGAAACTTTAAACGAACTAAAATTCCCTACCATTACAATCGCTGCCGTTGTAGCATTTGCCTATATTACAAACGCGTCAGGTATGAGTACTACATTAGGTATGGCATTAGCTAAAACGGGTGCTCTATTCCCATTCTTCTCTCCATTCCTCGGATGGTTAGGGGTATTTATTACTGGCTCTGATACTTCAGCAAACGTATTGTTCGGAAATTTACAAAAAATCACTGCCAATGGGATCGGTATGAACGAAGTTCTTGCGCTTGCTGCGAACTCTTCAGGTGGGGTAACAGGTAAAATGATTTCTCCTCAATCGATTGCTGTAGCGTGTGCTGCGGTTGGACTAGCAGGTAGAGAATCTGAGTTATTACGTTTCACATTCAAACATAGTATATTTTTACTTCTGTTAGTAGCAATTATTACGTTCCTACAAAGCAATGTACTATCCTTTATGGTTCCATAACAATTTAACAAATGAGAAAAAAGTGTCCTAAGTATTTAGGACACTTTTTATATGGCTCTATTTTTTAATAATGACTGTCTTTCTCTTCTCCTTTGACTATACAAAAAGGTCAGAACGATACAAACAGATATTGTTCCAAACACTAGAACCATATTTTTAAAACCAATCGTATCTAAAAACAAACCAGCTGTTACTAATATACCTTGAAATAACAGTCGATCGGCCATGCCTTTAAATGAAAAGAAAGTACCATGTACTTCTCTTGCAACCATCGTTTGAAATAAAGTTGCAGAAATCGGGAAAAATACACCCGCTGCTAATCCAAACATCGCAAAGGTTATAATAGAAGCAATTTTTATATCAGCAAAATAAAGCGATAAATGCGAAGCTGCCATAACCGTTGCTGCTAGTAGCATTACATGGATTGGATTTTTATTACCTGTAATCTTCCTAGCAAAAAAAGCACCTACCATAAATCCTATACCTTCAGCTGTATATAGCCAACTTTTGACAGCGGGATCGTTTTGTAATTCACCAATTTTTAATACCATTAAATTAAAGCTACCTAAAAATAACGTGGGAACTAGTAATAGAACGAGTCCCATTAAAACTGTAGGAGTTCGTTGAAGAATAGGTATAATTTCTTTAAATCCACCTTTTGATCTGGCATGTGTGTTTTTCTCAGAATTGTTAGTAGAACCTTCTTTAATATGTAGAAAAAAAGTACAAACGAATATAAATAAATAGGTTAACATCGATAAGAAATATACTTGAAATAACGATAAATACAACAAAGCAATTCCCGCTAAAGCTGTACCCATAATTCTAGCTACAGTCCCGACATTCATATGTAAACCATTCAAATTCATTAGTTGTCGCTCTTCAACGATCAATGGTATTGCAGCCTGTAATGCTGGCATATAAAAGGCATTCGCAATCCCAATAACAACCATATACACACACATCCACATGATACTATTTGCTTCAATCGCGAGAAACATAAACCAAACGGAAAGAATTCGAAGTCCACTTGAATAAATCATAATTTTCTTTTTAGAAGAATTATCAATTAATTTGCCAGCAAGAGGTGCTATCACTACTCCAGCAAGCATCCCCAAGAGCAGTATTAAAGATTTATGTAAATCAGATGGCACAAGATGTTGCAGAAACTCTAGATTTCCAATCGTTCCAAGCCATAATCCTAAATTTGCTATGAATTCCCCCATCATTAATATCCACACATTTTTATTTGTTATCATCTACAACCAACCTTTAAAACAAATATTTCGTAATACTAAATATATTACCTTCTCGCTTCATTTCTGTCTATATGTATCTTTCTGACTTTTACTGATAGCTTTTCGCTTTATACAAGTAGCGCCAAGACATCGTACTCATTCTTTGCAGTGTGCTATTGTTTTCTTGAAGGAAATTTGGACAATTTGTAATCAGCAATGACGAAAAAAAGACTCTAAATAAAAAAAGTATGAGTTGTCCAAACCAACTCATACTTTTTCATTCTTTATTTATTCATTTATTAAAGTTTCTAATGCTACTGTAATCATATCATTAAAAGTAGTTTGTCTTTCTTCTGCTGTTGTTTCTTCCCCAGTAATAACATGATCACTTACAGTCATAATGCTTAATACATCCACGTTATAACGTGCACCTAACGTATAAAGAGCTGAAGTTTCCATGTCAACACCTAATACACCGTAGTCAGCTAATTTATGAATCATAGAATCATCATCTTCATAGAATGCATCGCCCGTATATACATTCCCAACACGAACTGTCATATCTTCGTATTGTTTAGATAAACGGTATGCTCTTTCTAAAAGTGTAAAGCTTGCATTTGGAGCATAATTAATTCCTGGGAAAATACGATTTGGCATTTTTGAATCATTTGTTGCCGCCATCGCCATTATAATATCACGAATCTTTACTTCACGCTTCATTGCTCCGATTGTACCGATTCGAATAATATTTTTCACACCATAATCCTTTATTAATTCAGTTGCGTAAATACTCATTGAAGGAGCACCCATTCCAGATGATTGAATAGAAATTTTTTCTCCTTTGTAATAGCCAGTATAGCCATACATTCCACGTACTGTATTATGACATTCTACGTTTTCTAAAAATGTATCCGCAATATATTTGGCACGAAGTGGATCTCCTGGCATTAACACCTTTTCTGAAATCTGGCCTTCTACTGCATTTAAATGAATACTCATAATTATGTCCTCCAAACCGTTTTGAATCTTTATTATGATTTAAAAATCATCCTACTTTTTTAGTTAATTCTTTTTTCACATTTTGTTTTTTTAATTGACTTGAAGAATAAATACAGCTTGCAACGAAACCAACTGCGAACGTTAATAATACCCCAAGACTGTTTCCTTCAAATATCCCTTTTGCAAATGGAGCTGGAATGATTCCATTTGTTGTAAATAAGAAACCAACAATAACACTTCCAACCCAAATACTTACATTTCCTACATTAATTCCATTATTTTTCTCACCTGTAATTAATTCAGGATCATAACCATTTTTCTTACGTAAAATAATGTAATCAGCCATAAATACTGCTGTCCAAGCCGCTAAACCAATACCAACTAAACCTAAGAACATTTGGAATGAACCTAAGAAGTTACCGTTAATAAATAATACATATGATGGTAGTAGAATCATAATTGCACCATGGAACAGTATAGATGTACGTTCTGAAATTCTAATATTAGTCGCCTCTAAAGCTTGACGTCC
The DNA here is from genome assembly GCF_000321185.1 of Bacillus sp. AP8. Taxonomy (NCBI): domain Bacteria; kingdom Bacillati; phylum Bacillota; class Bacilli; order Caryophanales; family Bacillaceae; genus Bacillus; species Bacillus sp. AP8. The sequence continues at coordinate 200,302 of NZ_CAPG01000027.1, read as the reverse complement.
TGAACGTAATGAAATAACTGCTGGTGGAACAATTCCTCCTAGTGCCGTAAAGAAATACGGAATTACCATCCATTTAGGCATTTGTAATGCTAATGCTGCAACTGGATCCGCAGAATCTACTAATTCTGGATTCGTTGCATTCATTAAAATTCCTAAAAACATAATAACAAACAATGGAATAGAGGATGCTAATGTTGTTGTCCAGAAAATGGATTTATTTGATGACTTTGGACTTTGATAACATGAGTAGTCACTGGCTACCATTGCCCAGCTTAAAGCTGATCCTGCAATAATAATGGAGATAGCTGGTAGTACTCCTCCTATCCAATCACCATTTGGCATATTAACAAGAGCAGACCAATCAGTTTGTGGTACAAGAATCACCAATACTACTATTGTCAATGCTCCAAAAATGTATGTGAAAATCGTTTGTGCTTTTACTAATGTTTCTTGCTTCACTAAAGAAAGTGCCATAATAGCAACTGTTAAGGCTATTAATCCAATTATTTGAGTAGTTGTTGTAACCTCAAAACCAGCAGCTGTAACGATTGCATTAAGAGAAAAAATCCCTGTAGGTACATTCCCCATACTTAACCATCCGATTAAGCAAATCCACGCTAGAACAGCAGGAATTAAGTTGCCTTTACCACCGAAGGCTGCTCTTGATAGGACAAATGTTGGGGCTTTGCCTAATTTACCAGGTAAGCTTAAATATCCAATTAGTGAAAACGAAGCCGCTCCGACTAATGCTGCAATGACAGATTGAACAAAGTTTAAACCATAACTTACAATAATTCCTCCATACACTAAGCCCATTACGCCAATGTTCAATGAAAACCATATCCAAAATAGTTGTTTTGGACTACCGGTTCTTTCATTTTCTGCAATTAAATCTGGATGTTGTGTACTCACTGTAGTTCCCTCCACTTCATTTTACAAAAACCTTTTAGAGATAAGTCATCTGATGTCAGACAACTCTTAATAAAAAAAATAGTACCCCTATTAGTAAGATTAATAGAATTATGACTAGTACTTCTTTTTAGTTTTGTAAGGGGTTTCATTTCTTGTTTATAGAATAACACTTTTATTATTATTTTGGTATATTATTTTGAGATTTTCATAGCTTTGCGTCTAAATTGTGACTAATGACAAATAAATCAAATTACTATAATTTTTCACTTTAATAAGATAATAAAAATTATTATAATATAAAAAAGCTGAGTCAGATTGACTCAGCTTTTTCTATTTTTAATTGGTTACATTAATCCTTTCTCTTCAGGTTTGGAATTTTTCTCTTTTGAAAAGATAAAACCACAAGCTACAATACCAAGTAACACAATCCAGAAAATTAGTTTCCAAGTAAGTGACTCTGGGAACTCATGTGGAATAATTCCAATGGAAGGATGAGCTAATGTGAATACTGCTAGCTTCACCCCTACCCAACCGACAATAAAGAATGCTGCTGTTTCCAATGATGGTCTTTTATGAAGTAAATCAACAAATAAATGAGCTGCAAACCGCATAATAACAACTCCGATAAATCCACCTAAGAACATTACAAGGAATTGTCCACCGTCAATATCACCTACAGAAAACCATCCAGTTGCAGGTAATGTTTTTGCAAGTACTACTGCTGCTAACATAGAATCTACAGCGAAAGCAATATCTGCTAATTCTACTTTTGCCACTGTCATCCAAAAGCCAGATCCACTCCCAACCTTTGGTTGTGCTTCATATAATTCATCTTTATGTGCCCATTTTTTGTATAAATGATGAGCCGCGATAAATAATAGATACACCGCACCAATAGCTTGGACTTGCCAAACGTTTACAAGATAAGAAATTAAGAATAAACTTCCTATACGGAATACAAATGCTCCTAATAAACCATAAAATAATGCTTTTTTTCTTTCAGCCGGTGGTAAATGTTTAACCATTACTGCTAATACAACGGCATTATCAGCTGCAAGTATACCTTCAAGTCCAATTAAAACAAGAAGAACCCAACCATACTCTAATAAAACTGCTGCTTCCATATGTTTCAACCTCCAATATTAGTGTTCTTCTTTCTTCCCATTTGTACTTATCCAAAAGTTGGATTACAAGCAAACAAAAAAGACCTCTGCCAGTAAAATGGCAAAGGTCTTGCTGAGCATAATTTAAGTAATTAAGCCAACAAAGCCGGAGGAAGATCACTTCCACGAATTGACGACTTTGTTTTAGGGCGAACCCTAACGCTACTCCCCTTTGAAAAGGAACACTTTATTAATTTATATTAGTAGTATATTTCATCAAAAAAGATATTGCAACATTTTTTCTTTGAAAAATCATTTACAAGATTGCTATTTTTATTTTTTTTGTAATTTAAGATAGCTTTTCAAAAAAGTTGGCCATTTTTTGGAGTCACCAAAGAAGGCTACTATTAGATTTTTAAAGTCCTCATATTTCCCTCGATAAGGATACCATTGAACCTCTTTCACTTTTTTTCCTGAGTCAATCATAATAGCTTTTTCATGACAAAACATACGTAGTCCATTTTCACCATGATATCGACCTATACCACTTTGCTTGGCTCCTCCAAAAGGAAGATGATGATTCGCTACAGAAATAATGACATCATTTATGATGACAGCCCCTGAAACAAGCTGATTAGCAATTCGATTGGCCCTAGTAAGGTCATTTGACCAAACACTAGCATTTAGACCATACAAAGAATTATTGGCTAGTGAAATAACCTCTTCTTCATTTTTGAAAGGAATAATAGGCATAATCGGACCAAATGTCTCTTCATTGACTATTTTCATATCGTTTGTCACATTGGTTAATACCATCGGATTAATAAACATACTGCTTTCATTCCATTGATCAGGTGGAGTACCAGTCTCTAATGTTGCTCCCTTATTTAAAGCATCATTCACATGTTTTTTAACAATTTCTACTTGATTATCAAAGGTCATGCTTCCAATATCATCGTCTATCGTACTACCCTGCTTTAAATATGCTATCTCACGCTTAACCGCACTTACAAATGATTCGTGAATTTTTTCATGGACATATAAACGTTCTACGCTCATACATACTTGCCCACTATTTGTAAAGGCACCCCAGACTGCTCCCTTAGCAGCTCTCTCAATATTAGCATCTTCACAGACAATCATTGGATCTTTCCCACCCAATTCTAAAGTATAAGGAATCAAGTGTTTTACCGCTTGTTGGGCAATAATTTTACCGGTAGCTACAGATCCAGTAAAGAAAATATAATCTGGGTTAGATTCGACTAATGCTTGCCCTAAATCTTTACCACCGTGAGCGAATTGGACAACACCATCTGGAAATCCTGCTTGTTTAAATAAATCCTCCATATGCTTTCCGACATAAGGAGTCACTTCTGATGGCTTTGCCACTACAGTGTTACCAGAAATTAATGCGCTCAATATCGGAACCATAGAAAGCTGAAAAGGGTAATTCCAAGGGGAAATCACAAGTACTACTCCTCTTGGCATATAATCTATATATGATTTTTTTCCAATAAAAAGTATTGGTGTCGCTACTTTCTGCCGTTGAAGCATTCGTTTAGCATTTTTTTCAATAAAAGTTAAAAAATCAAGAACTGGCATTACATCTGCTACTAATGCGTCCAGTTTTACTTTACCTGCATCTTGTGAAACAATATCTGCTGTTTTATCTAATTGATTGATAATAACATTTCGTAATTTTGTAAAGTAAATTAACCGATCGGAAATATCTAACTGACTCCAAGAAATAAAACTTTTTTTCGATTGTTTGATAACTATAGGAAGATCACTTATGTTTGTTTCTTCCATCGTATAAATTTTCTCCCCTGTTGATGGAGAATACACATCCCATCGTTCATTCATAAATCGTCCCTCACACTTATCAAATTTTTACATCCTATTACTTTTCAGAATTTTGATGAATAATATCCATAAGCTCTTCAAGGCTATCTGTCTTTTCTTTCGAACTTCTGGCAGGACTTGCATTTTCCAATGCTCCTATTAAATTCCGCTCAGATTTTACAATATTCTTTCTCCGTCTTGTTTCACGATCAAAAAAACTATAAATAATCGGAATGATAAATAATGTCAAAAATGTACTACTTATTAGACCACCTATTACAGTGATACCCATTGGCTGATTAATTTCGGTTCCTTCTCCAAAACCTAATGCTAGTGGAATTAATCCAAGTATTGTTGTTAAAGATGTCATCAAAATTGGGCGAGCCCGGTCTACAACGGACGTTATAATAGCCTCATAAGAAGACATTCCTAATTGCTTCCGCTGGTTAATATAATCAACGATAACAATGGCATTGTTAACAACAATTCCAGCAAGTACGATTAAACCAATAATAGCTGTTATACCAATAGGTGTTCTTGTTATCGTAAGTGCAATAGATACACCAATTACAATGAGTGGGACACTAAACATGATAACAAAAGGATATTTGAAAGATTCGAACTGAGCTGCCATAACTAAGTAAATAAACGCTATGGCAAGAAGAAATGCCATACCCATTTGTTCAGTAGCTGTATTCATTAAATCTCTTTCACCACTATATACTACTTGTGTTTCGTCAGATAAGTGAATATCTTTCATGGCTTGTTCAACTTGTTCTGTAATCTCCCCAAGTGTAGCACTTGATTTATATTTCACAGTAAATTGTACCGCATCTTGATTATTTATTCGTTGTATTTTTAAAGGACTTTCTCCCTTCGAAAAACGTGCTACATCCTGAAGTGTAATATATGACCCATCTGCTTTTTTAATTGTCAATTTCTTCAACTGATCAACGTTTTGAACTACATTTGAATCGTATTGAACATATACAGACTGTATTTCACCTGCATCCGTGACGATTTGAGTTGCTAAAGAACCACGTGTTACATCAGTTACAAGGTTCGCAATTTGAGCAGGAGCAAATCCATTTTGTAGAGCTTTTTCTTTATCGACAATTATGCTTATTTCTTCTACTTTCTCACTTAAATCCGTAGACACCTCTGTTACATCAGATAATGTCTGTAATCTACTCTGTAACTGATCTACTCCTTCATTTAGCCTTTCTTTATTGGTATCACGCAAATTGAAGGTTAACGTATTTGGTGCTGTTCCATGAGTAGATTGCATAACAATAGAAATTTTTGCACTTTTATTTGTCTTCCTTGCTACTTTTTCAATTTCAGGTTTAACATCATCTGCGATTTGAAATACGGATTTATCTCTTTGCTTAAGATCTTTTAATTTAACGTAAACCTCCGCTTTATTTCCCTGAGCAGAGCCACGAAATGCATTTTCTTGAGAGGAGCCAATATAACTAACAAATACCTCTACTTCATTAACCTCTTGTAACTCTTTCTCTATATTATTTACTACTTTTTCTGTTTCCGACAATGCCGTACCATTATCTAATTCAACATCTATCGAAAAATATCCTTCATCTGTACTAGGTAAAAATTGCGTACCAACTGTCGTAAGTCCAAAACCGCCTAATACTAATAACAAAACTACAATACATAGAGTAACCCATCTATGGTGCAAGGTCCATTTCACACTTTTTCTAAGCAGTACCATCGGACGAGAACTCTGTCTTTTCTTCTCCAAATCATATGGTGGCTTTTTCAACCATCTACTCGCCATCATCGGCACAATGGACAATGCGACATATAAAGATGCGAACAAACTAAAAGAAATCGTTAATGCAAATTCCCAAAAAAGTTCCCCAATAATTCCAGAAATAAAGGCCACCGGTAAAAAGACAACCACCGTCGTTAAAGTTGATGCTATAATGGCTGAACCCACTTCTTTGGCTCCATCTTTGGAAGCCGTTTTTGAATCTTTCCCCATCGATAAATGGCGATATATATTTTCTATTACTACTATCGAATTGTCGACTAACATACCTATACCAAGTGCTAATCCGCCTAATGTCATAATATTTAATGTAAAATTCGAAAAATACATTAAAACAAATGTAACTATTACCGAATATGGTATGGCGACCCCAATAATAATTGGACTCTTCACACTTCTTAAAAAAAGAACAAGTACAAGCATTGCTAATATTCCACCTATAACTAAGGATGATGAAATATTACTGATGGCTAATTTTATGTAATCCCCTTGATCAAATAGTACATCAGCTTTTATGTCTTTATACTTATTTTCAGATAATAGTTGCTTCAATTCATGTTGAAAATCCTTTGAAACCTCAGCTGTATTCGCATTTGATTGCTGCAGGACGCTCAATAAAACGGAAGGTATTTTATTTGTTCTAGTGATTGTACCATCATCTTGCTTAACAAGCTCAACCTTACCGACATCACCTACCGTAATTTTCTCCCCTGTTAATGGGGTTGATCTAATAACAAGCTGCTTCATATCATTTATAGACGAAATACTGCTTATAATTCTTGTAGTTAAATGCTTATCTTCTATTTGAACCTTTTCTCCAGGCATACTAACGTTGTTTGCCGAAATAATATTGACAATATCTGATTGCGCTAATTGGTATTTTTTTAATTGATTTTGATCTAGTTCAATTGCTACTTGTTCAACTAAAGTTCCGGACAAATTAACATTTGCTACCCCATCTACCTTTAATAATTGACGCTTTAGATCCTCAGCCAATTTTTGAAGAACCTTATTATCAACATCCGAACTTAATGTTAATTGAATAACCGGAAATTGTGATGGATTAAATTTCATAAACCTTGGCTTGCTCACATCATTTGGTAATGGTGTTCGATCTATACTTTGTAAGACATCATTTTCAACTTCTTCTAACTTTGTATTCCATGAAAATTCTAAAAGAGTTAAATTCGCTCCTTCTTGAGAAGAAGACGTCATTGTTTTTAGTCCTGGTAATGTAGAAAGATTTGCCTCCAATGGTTTGGCCACTTTTTCTGATACCTCAATAGGACTAGCACCATCATAAGATGTAACGACGACAGCAACAGGGGGATTAATATCAGGAATCAACTTTAAAGGAATATTTAGAAGTGACACAGTTCCTAATAATAAAACAAAAATCATTGTTACAATTGTAAATACTGGTCTCCTAATGGAAAAATTACTTAATTTCATATGTACGTCCTCTCTCTTTATTTATGGCTGTGTTCACATACTTTGCTGCCTATGAACAAGTACCCGAATATAGGCAGTGTTGAATTCCGCTCCAGGATGGTGAGCATATGCTCCCGTAGGAGTCTCGCACCTTACACTCCATTCGACTTTTTTTATACTCTATTTATTAAGCGAACTTATTTAACAAAAATCTTTTAGAAAACAGCCTTATTTATCGATAAGGTATATGTAAAATAAAATGATTCATACGATATTATATAAACTCCTCAACTATTGTATCTTACTACCAACTATACTCGACGGTTTTCTTGATTTCAATTAGCAGAAAGAACGTATCACTTTTCTGACAACACTTTTAATATTCTTAACATATCTGACATAATGAATGATCCTAATTGATTTATTTCTAACAGCCATTCTATTCCTCTGACTCAAAGCACTCATCCACTATCGACTATAAAATGTTAATAAACAACTATAGTATCAAATTAATCTTTAAAACATAGAAAAAGCCATATAACGTATATGGCTTTTCCCATCTTATATAATTTTTAAACGGCTATACCTGCTTTTGAAAGAAATTTATAAACATTGTTAACCCAAATAGCATTTGAGTTAGAATGGTCATTCGAAGCACCCTGAGGTGAATAACGAGAGTGAATAGCTTCAACTGTATATAATCCATCTCTTATATACAATCGAGATAATAAAGAGCCCATATAGTGAATACTATCCTCTATTGAAGCAAATTTCATTGGACCATTATGGGTAAAACCACCTACGTTATTATATTGCTTCAGCCAATTACTGTCCCCACCGGTTTCACTCATAGCAACCGCCATTAGGAAAGCCGGATTAATTCCATACTTTTCTCCAACTTCATAAAACACAGAACCATAACCTTTTAAATAACCACTTAACACTTTATCTAAATCTGCAACAGTGACTCCTGAGTTACCTCTTACATCAAATCCTCCTTTTCCATCATATTGAATGTTATTAGAGGTATTTTTTTCAGCTTCTTGTTTCTCTTTTTCTTTCATTGCTGCTGATTGCTGTTCTAACTGATCATATCGAGTTTGCAATGATTGAACATCCTTTATTGTCCAACCGTATTGTGTGTTTAGCTCATTCATATATTGCTTTTGTTTACGTTCTCGCTCAACTAATGCCGTTTTTGTTGACTTTAACTGTCGTTGAATAGCCTTTTCTTTTTCTAATTCTTTTTTCGCATCGATTTTTAGGGCATTATAATGTTTTACTTCTTTTTCATATGAATCTATTAAATCTTGATCTGCTTTCATTATGTAAGAAACAGCTAAATATCGACTGAAAAAATCAGCAATACTATTAGAACTAAGAAGAATGGAAACAATATTATTATAACTTTGTTCCTCTTGCATAATTGTTAAACGTTTTGCTAACATTGTGTATCTTTTATCCATTTTATCTTTTGACGTTTTCTCTTGTACTTCTAGATTGGCTATATTTGATTGTACCTGTAGCAAATCAGACGTCTGTTGATATTGTTGTATTTCTAAAGCGGCAATTTCAATCGATAAATCTTTCCACTCACGATATACTTGCTTTTTTTTATTTTCTAAACTTTTAGCTTCGGCTGTTTTAGTTTGTAATTCATCGCCTACATTCTTTAATTGTTGACTAACCTCTTGCTTTGTATTCGGATTCGCATGAACAGTAAATGAAAACAAAAAAGTACTAATAAGTACCGTACTGAACATACATTTTGTTATCCGCTGCAACTACTTCACCTCTTATCAAAAAAATACTCTATCGTATTAAACATAGATACTATACAATCAATATAATATCTTAATATTATTATAATATATAAAGCACTTTTATTAATCATTAAAAAAGACTGTTTTAATAATGTTTATCCATGACTTTTGATTGACTTTATCCCTATGCACAAGAAAAACCTTTAGTAATCCAAAACGATTAATAAAGGTTTTCTATAAAACTATGAATTATGTTTTGATATTCCGATTTGAGTCAGACCGCTAAAAATTGTTAATAGTGGACACAACAAACAGAAAAAGGCAAATGGTGCATACTCTAATGTTGGGACACCTAATACGCCTGCAAGGAATACACCAGACACTCCCCAAGGAACTAATGGATTAATGACAGTTCCTGTATCTTCTAAAGCACGTGCTAATGTTTTCTTACTATAGCCATGCTTTTCAAATTGTCCTTCATAGGTCTTACCAGTTAATAATATAGATAAGTATTGTTCACCTACTAAAAAATTAATTCCAATCGCCGTACATGCTGTCGCAATTATTAGCGAAAGTGCTCCTTTTAATAGCCCTTCTATTGTTTTTATTAATGAAGGAATGATTCCTAATAAAAATAGGAGACCTCCCATACCTAATGCTAACAACACAAGTGACACAGAGAACATCATACTTTCAATTCCACCTCTTGATAAGACGGTATTTAGTTGTTCTAAGTTACTGTTCATGACATATCCAGAAAAAAGAATGCTTGACATTTTTGATAAAGTTAAGGAAGAATCAGCAATTAAGGCAATAATAACACTACTTATAATTCCAGCAGAAAGTGTTGGTATCGCAGACACTCTTTTAATTGCTAATACGACTACAATAATAAAAGGAATTAATGATACCCAACTAATATAGCTATGTTCTTGTAATGCTTGTAAAAAAGTGGTGATTTCTTCCGTTTTACCTCTACTAGTTGGCGATAAAAAGAAAAAGATAATGGCTGTAATAACAAAACCAGGAATTGTTGTCCATAACATATTTTTAATATGCTCAAAAAGTGGAACCCCTAGCGTTTCAGATGCAAGATTAGTAGTATCTGATAAAGGAGACATTTTATCCCCTAAAAATGCACCCGATACAATTGCACCGGCTGTAATGGCTAGTGATGCATCCATTGCTGTTGCCATACCTAGAAATGCAACACCAATAGTTGCTGATGTAGTAAATGCACTTCCTATACATGTCCCAACTATAGCGCACACTACAAAAGCTGAAAAATATAACGGTAAATTTGAAAACCATTCAAAACCGTAAAACATTAAAGTTGGAATTGTCCCGCTAGCCATCCAACTACTAATTAGCATACCGATAAAAAAGAATATATAAACAGCTCCAAGCCCTGTACGAGCACCATTCATAATCCCCTTTTCTAAATCGGCAATCGGAACTTTTTTTATTATGCCGTAAGCCATCAAAATCATAATGGCAAAAATCATTGGTAAATGCGGTTTAACACCTAGAAAAATGATGCCATAGCTTACCATCGATAAGATAATAACTAATACTAGTGCAGCTTCCCATAAAGGTAGCCTTAATTTAGCGGATTGTAACATGAATTCAATTCCTCCCAATTTGCATGACAATGATGATAAAGGAGAAAAAACAAAAAAGCCCCTTCTCCACATAGGGACGAAGAAACTTCGCGGTACCACCCTATTTGACAAGTTAACCTTGCCCACTCATTTTTTCTGTTTTACCAAGGCAGTTGTAATTCACTGTTGTTTCCGCCCAGATTTCCACCACTCATCTGGTCTCTTTTTGCTGCAAAAACATCGCTACTCAATCTGCAAACAGATTATCTTTTTTGCTTAAACGCTTTTTAGCGCTAAAGCATATCATTAATGTAATGGATAAGCATTATTTTGTCAACATTAATATTTCGAAATAACATCATTTACAGCTTAAAAAGGGATATCACCAAAAAGTTTATTGTTTATAAAGACGTTCATTGAATAAAAATTAGTATAAAACGATCGATGGTGCAGTATAACTTATCCTATTTACACTAACACTACTTGTTCGTATAAAACAGCCTAAAAAACCATTCAATTCGCCATCAATTATCCTTTCAAATAGTATTAAATAACAAAAAAGACTTACATACAGAATGCATCTGTATGTAAGTCTTTTCTTTTTATTGTTTTCCATCCATAGGATTATATAATTTAACATCAGGGTTCTTATCTTGGAACCAACGTAATGCAAACTCATTTTCAAATAAAAAGGCATATTGATCGTATCGGTCTTTTACTAATATACTTCTTGAGCTATTTAGTTTTTCGTCGACAACATTTCCCTCAACCCAACGAGCCATTTTGTTTCCAATACGTTCCATTATAACATCTGTGTTGTACTCGTTTTTCATACGATTTTCAAACACTTCAAATTGAAGCTGTCCAACAGCTCCTAGCAAATATTCTTCCATTGAAACGGTCTTAAACAATTGAATAGCACCTTCCTGAACTAATTGATTAATACCTTTGTGAAAGTGTTTTTGCTTTAGAACATTTTTCGCAGAAACCTTCATAAAAATCTCTGGTGTAAATTGAGGAAGCTTCTCGAACTGGAACACATCCTTACTTGTAGTAATAGTATCACCAATTTGATAATTTCCTGTATCGTATAAACCAATAATGTCTCCACTTACAGCAGTATTTACAGTCGCTCTTTCATCTGCCATAAATTGTGTAGATGAAGATAAATTAATGGATTTTCCTGTTCTACTTAAATTCACATTCATACCACGTTCAAATTTACCTGAACAGATACGTAAAAAAGCAATACGATCACGGTGTTTTGGATTCATATTAGCTTGAATTTTAAAAATGAAACCAGAAAAATCTTCGCTAACTGGATTAATTTCTCCAGCGGATGACATTCTAGGTTGTGGCGATGGAGCAAAATCTAAAAATGCGTCTAGGAAGGTTTGCACACCAAAAGTCGTTAATGCACTTCCAAAAAATACAGGGGTTAACTCACCCTCAGCAATTTTTTCAATACTGTACTCATTACCAGCTTCATTTAAAAGCATAATTTCATCAAGTGTTTGCTCATATAATGGAGAATTTTTAATTGGGTGATCAATCTCCAATTCACCTTCGTCGTTTAGTGGCAAATATCGGTCTTCACCTTCAACTTTAAATTGTTCAATACGATTATTATAACGATCATATATTCCTTCAAAGTCCTTTCCCATACCAATAGGCCAATTCATAGGATATGATTCAATTTCCAAAACCTCTTCTAGTTCAGCTAGTAATTCTAACGGTTCTTTACCTTGTCGATCCATTTTATTAATGAATGTAAAGATCGGAATTCCTCGCATACGACACACTTTAAAGAGCTTCATTGTTTGATCCTCTATACCCTTAGCCGCATCAACTACCATGACTGCACTGTCAACAGCAGTTAGTGTTCGATACGTATCTTCACTGAAGTCTTGGTGACCCGGTGTATCAACAATATTTACTTTACAATCTTTGTATTCAAATTGCATAACGGAGGAAGTAACAGAAATTCCTCTTTGTTTTTCGATTTCCATCCAGTCAGATGTTGCATATTTACCCGTTTTACGTGCTTTAACAGTTCCAGCATCACGAATAGCACCACCAAAAAGTAATAGCTTTTCTGTAATCGTTGTTTTACCAGCATCCGGATGGGAAATAATTGCAAAAGTCTTTCTTGATTGGACTTCATTTTGTAGTGAAAAGTTCATTTTATACATCCTTATCTATTTAAATCTACCCGATTCATAATCTTGACTTAAAAAATATACCATAACTCCTTTATCATATCTATCTTTTTAAAGGTCTTGTTTCATATTTTCCTTATTTTTTTATAGAAGCAAAGAAAAGCGGTGTTAAAAAATTATTTATGAAATCCTTTTTGAAATGGTTTCACACGTTTTCCAGCATAATCAAATGGCTTGTTATCATACTTTTTATTTCTTTTTAATTCAGTCAGAGCGAAACGGCTGACATTCGTTTTAAATTCTTGTTATCCAGGAATTCTCCTACATTCACCAATCAACTTACCTTTTGATCAATTAGTTGACTTTACAGAACTAATTTAAACACAATAATCTTTCGCCAATTCAAAATATCTTCTTTCATAATATTCCTTTCCAAAATGAATTTCGAATAATTTCTCTTAATTCGCTCACAATATGGAATGTGTAAGTTTGCCTGTTTATCTCATAGATTATGATGCACATTTACTTTAAGCAACTATTCCATTTTATTTTTGAGGTGTTTTTATGAATTATTTATGGGGATTATGTGGTATGCTATGTATCCTTTTAATCGCTTTTCTATTATCAAACAATAAGAGAAAAATTAATAAAAGAACTGTTATTGTTGGCCTAATAGTACAACTGTCGTTTGCCTTTATGGTATTAAAATGGTCGTGGGGCCGATTTGTCCTCCAAAAACTCACAGATGTTGTGAATGCCATTATTACATATGCAAATGAAGGGATTGATTTTGTTTTCGGAGGCATTTATACACCTGAATCAGGAATTTCATTTGTTTTTGCCTTTAACGTTTTAACCGTAGTTATATTTTTCTCTGCTTTAATCTCCGTTTTGTATTATCTCGGAATTATGCAAATAGTTATTAAATATATTGGTGGCGCTATATCAAAATTATTAGGTACAAGAAAAGCAGAATCCTTTTCTGCTACAGCCAATATATTTGTTGGACAAACAGAAGCACCTCTCGTAGTTAAACCGTACTTAGCAAAAATCACTCAATCAGAATTGTTTGCTGTAATGGTTTGCGGTTTAGCTTCTGTTTCCGGAAGTGTCCTCATCGGTTATTCACTACTTGGAGTACCACTTGAATATTTACTTGCTGCTAGCTTCATGAGTGCACCTGCTGGACTAGTGCTTTCAAAAATTATCTTTCCAGAAACAGAAAAAAGCACAACTGATGAAGAATTTGCTATTTATAAAGATGAAGAATCTGCCAATGTTATTGATGCAGCAGCAAACGGAGCTTCTATTGGTCTACAACTAACCTTAAATATCGGCGCAATGTTGCTAGCATTTATCGCCCTAATTGCTTTATTGAATGGATTATTAGGCTTTATTGGTGGATGGTTCGGTTTTGGCGAACTGTCATTGGAGCTTATTTTAGGTTATATTTTTTCTCCATTAGCATTTGTTATTGGTGTACCATGGAATGAAGCATTACTCGCCGGTAATTTTATTGGACAAAAATTGATCTTAAATGAATTTGTTGCCTATTCTTCTTTTGCACCTTATATTCCAGATCTTTCTAAAAAAACGGTTGCTATTATTTCATTTGCGTTATGTGGATTTGCTAATATTTCTTCCTTCGGGATATTACTCGGAGGTTTGGGTAAATTGGCTCCGAACCGAAGACCAGAAATTGCGAAATTAGGAATGAAAGCTGTTATTGCTGGTGCATTAGCATCATGCCTTAGCGCCGCTATCGCTGGAATGCTTGTTTTGTAACTCTCAATTCAATCCGAAATATACAGATTATTTAAAGCGATTTATAAGGAGAAGTTTTCTTTATAAATCGCTTTTTCTATTTTAATTATTAAGATTCTTTGTCAATCCTCTTTTCGATATCAAACTTAACATTTAATATAATACATAGTAGTTTATTTCAAAACTTTGAAAAAATGATTATGTATAAGATGGAGACGATACAATGATTACATTTGAACCAATTACAGAAGAAAACCTTTATATTGTAAAAGAAATTGTTAATTCAAATAAGGAGTATAATCAAATTGAAAATGGACAACCTCATAGAACAGATGAAGAGATTCAAAAGGATGTTTTAGATGAAATAAGTGAGCATTACTTTATTAAAGCGGATGATACTTATATTGGAGTGTTAAGTTTTTTAGAGAATAATCCTAAAGACAATACACCCTGGATTGGGTTTTTTATGATTCATCATGATTATCATGGATATGGTTACGGTTCTATTGCCTATGGAGAGTTTGAACAAAAACTCAAATCAAAAGGGATAGAAACTGTTAGATTAGGAGTATTAGAAAAAAACCATATAGGAAAATCTTTCTGGAAAAAATTTAATTTCACCTATTTTAAACAATCAAAACTTAACGATAATTTTGTCGATTGCTACGAGAAAAAGCTCTAAAAATGTAAAACGTTTACATCCTTCTCTCACAAGGCTGAGAGAAGGAAAAACACTCTTTATAAATTTCAGTTTTTTTCTCTCAGGAACTTGTTATTTAAATATTAATCATGTATAATAAATTCTATCAAACGATTCTAAATAATTCACATATTATCAAGAATCAAACGCTATTTTTGAAGCTTGATAATGTGTGAATGTTATTCTCTCACTTGGGAAGTAATACAGTAGCATATTAATTTTTGTTTAAAATTTAGGAGGATTTATCGAATGACAGTTACAGGTAAAGTAAAATGGTTTAATAGCGAAAAAGGTTTTGACTTCATCGAAGTACCAGGCGGAAACGATGTATTCGTACATTTTTCAGCTATCCAAGGTGAAGGATACAAAACTCTTGATGAAGGTCAAGAAGTTGAATTCGAAATCGAAGATGGTAGCCGTGGACCTCAAGCTAAAAACGTGGTAAAACTTTAATTTAAACTTTCACTTACGTTTATTTAGACGTTACTATTTTAGTAACGTCTTTGCTCTGTTTAAGATCCACTAATAGCATTTTCTTCTTTTTACATTCACTACCCTATAATAAATTTTCTTTTCATAACATCCTATAGATATATTTTACTATTCTGCCAACTTCACATCCTTCTTTCATATAGGAAAAGAGAACGATGTATCTAATGATTCTATCGTTCTCTTTCTTTTATACACTATTCATTCGTTTCCTTTAATTTCACTGGTAAGCTTAGGATTGCTTCTATCAATGTATTTAATTTTGTTTCAATTCGGTACAATAGATACAAGCTTACAATAATCGGAAAGCCTACTTCACTTATTAGAGGAATAACCGCTTCCACCCCTATCACCTCCATCTATTAGAAAAAGAATTTGAGGATGCAGCAATTGATTCGCTCTTGCCATACACCCCCCAAAAACGGTATAAAATCAAGCTGAAATGCTTAAACTGTAAATTCTTGAACGTTTTTTTCTACGTGTCGAACTTGTTTTCTAACCGCTAGTTTTCCACTAGTAGTTGTTAAAGTACTTTGTGATATAATTTCATCCATAGAAGCCTTCACTTGATCAAGATCAATCGGTAACTTAGGATTTTCAATAGTAATCGTAGAAGTTTTGTTATTAGCCGTGGTAAACACTAGTTCGAGTGTATGGTTTGTATTCATTTTTTCTTCACCTCTTTTCCTTTAAACGGATTTGATTTTTATAAAGTACAGGAAATAGCTATAGGAACGTAAGATGTGAGATACCTGCAGAAACAACGGAATAGCTACAATCCATAGGTGTTATAAATCTTGGATGCTACCCTCCTAGCCATCGGAAAGTGAGCATCCTGGAGAATCCTATTCTACCTATACTCATTGCTTATTTCTTTAGAATGATGTCGTTCACTACGATAAAGCTTGGATTTCTTGTTTCTCTACCTTAACCATTGGTAGGGTTTGTAAAACAGCGATAGCATTTGCTGTTGCTATCAATTGTGCAGTTGTTGCTGATTCATCAATTTTTGTAAATGATTTTCTTTTAATAATAGGATTGCCTTTAGTATCAAAGCCTTCTTGAAAGCATAATCTTAGTTGTTGAGATACTATTGTTTCATTTGCCATATCTTTCACCTCCCTTCACACTTGTTATATAAACAAGCAAGGGAAAAGTAGCGTATTTAAAAGTAAGTGGATAATTTTTACGAGACTTCTATGGAATGAGAAGCGAGCATCTTGGCGCAGAATTCAGCCTATACTTACTCCTTGTTTACAGGCAACATATTTTTGCGTAAATAGGCATTTACAAACAAGACAACGAAAAAACGGGTATTTAGACCATAAAAACGCTATACATTTTTGTATTGATAAAGGAAGGTTAATGATGTTCATTTATCTGCTACTAGTAATCATTACTCTAGTATTATCATTCTATTTATTTAAGCGAAGTCAGCATGCATCTAAAAGCTTAAGAAATAAACCATTTGTGATTGCACATAGAGGATCCTCTGGGGATTATCCTGAAAATACACATAGCTCTTTTCAGGCAGCTATAGATTGTCAGGCAGATTTTATTGAATTTGATATACAGTTAACAAAAGACCTACAATTTGTCGTTATTCACGATCAAACATTAGAAAGAACAACAAATGGTCAAGGTAAAGTAAGTGATTGTACTCTAAAAGAATTACAAGAATTAGATGCTGGTTCGTGGAAAAGCCCTACTTTTTCTACAGAAAGAATCCCCTCCTTACTAGAGGTATTAGAAAAGTATCATGGTAAAACTAAATTCTTAATAGAAGTAAAATTTGCTAAAAATCAACCAAAATACGCTGACTTGCTTGTCAATCTCTTAGATGATTACCAATACATATGGGATGATATTATTATTCAAAGTTTTAACGTTTCATTTTTAAGAGCCTTTCATAAAAAAATGCCACAAATCGCAATAGGCGTTTTAGTTAGACATCAATATCACGGATTGTCAGAAGCGAGAATTAAAGAAATGTCCTCATTTGCAACTTTTATAAATCCCAAAATTACTATGGCAAATAAACAGCTTCTTTCAAAAATATTTAAACATAGTGCCCATTGCTTTATATGGACAGTAAAAAACAAACAAGATTTCCAAAAGTTAGAAAGATTACATCCTACTGGTATCGTGACAGATTACCCAGAATGGTATAAATCTCAAACTTGAAATAGAGTACATTGTACCTTAATATATTCGTTCATTGCCAGCTCCAGATAAGTTAGCCATTATCGAGCTGGATTTCATTTTATAAGATAAAATTCACAGAAATGTACGTTAATTCAAACATTCTATCTTATGGTTCTTTTACAATAGTAATATATGACTCAAAAGGAGCCGATGAAGTTGAAATCACAGAACATCAACAGACATTTGACTGCTAATAATCATTTTGTCTCTTATGAAAATGGTCCGAGAATTATTTTTTGGGAATTAACTGAAGGATGCAATCTCAAGTGTATCCATTGTAGAGCAACAGCACAGCCTGAAAGATCTCCGGATGAGTTAACAACACAACAAGCATTTCAAGTAATTGATGAAATTGCCGACTTTTGTAGCCCAATATTAATTCTCACAGGAGGCGAGCCTTTATATCGACCTGACTTTTTTGAAATCGCTTCCTATGCCCATTTAAAGGGTATTACACTTGCAATGGCTTCAAACGGTACATTAATCACAGAAGAAATCGCGAAGAAAATCAAAGCCTCTGGTATTCGTCGTGTAGCCATTAGTTTTGATGGTCCATCAGCTTCCATACATGATCACTTTAGAGGATTACAAGGTTCCTTCCAACAAGCACTTACTGGAGCTGCTCATGTTAAAGCACAAGGCCTACAGCTTCAATTTAATACAACTATTACATCACATAATGTTGATTATTTGGAGGAAATGATCACTTTAAGTCAAGATATGGATGTAGATGCCTTGCATTTGTTTATGCTAGTCCCTGTCGGCTGTGGGGTACAAATTGTTGAAAGTAATATGTTAAGTGATAAAAGATACGAAGAAGTTTTAGAATGGTTTTACAATCGTTCTCGTGAAGTTAATTTCGAAATACGTGCCACATGTGCGCCACACTACTATCGTATTATGCGTCAAAAAGCTAAGGAAAATGGTGAAAGAATTACTGTCCAATCACATGGTATGGCAGCAGTAACGAAAGGGTGTTTGGCTGGGACAGGAGTTTGCTTTATTTCACATAAAGGAAACGTCCAACCATGCGGATATCTACCAGTGAAAGCAGGAAATGTTTTAGACGAAGGATTCGAACAGATTTGGAACCATTCTTCTTTATTTAACAAATTACGAAATCCAACGTCCATTGAAGGAAAATGCGGAGTGTGTGAATACATAAATGTATGCTCGGGCTGCCGTGCACGAGCTTATCATGAATCAGGTAATTATATGGCTGAAGAACCTTATTGTGCCTACACACCGAAAGCACTGCAAAAAAATAAGATTTAAAGATACATCGAAACAGAAAAGGACTGACAAATGATTTAGATCCTTTTAGTCAGCCCTTTTCACATTAATTCATTTTCACTTCATACTTCGTACAATTATTACTTGCTTCTCTTGTTCTATTCCAGGCATATTGAAATAATCGCAATAGCTCATTTCCATTTTCTTCATCATACCTCTCACTTGAACAAGTACTAATCGATAATAAAGGCATCGCAGTATCAAAGGAATTAGTATTATCAACATCTAGTTTTGTTTTTAATGCAACTATTCTAGCTGCCTGATTCATTAATTGCACATCATTAAAAGCGTGATTTGTAACAAATGCGATATGATATTCTTGATGAGATTTTGCTAGGCATATTAAAGATGTCCAATCAGATTTAATTTCTCCCTCCAGCTCCCATTTTTCACATGATTCGTTCTGCTTATTATAGGCATACGCATAAATATCTCCAACTAATACAGCGTTCTCATGATTATCCTCTTTGTATTGGTTTGTCCAGCCCTTCATCCATGTTAGCCCACTTCCCTTTGCCCCAATCGATAAGGTTCTTAAAGGTTTATGAAAAGTGATCTTCTTTCTCTCCTGCTGAATTTCAACAAATACTTTATTTCGTATAATATCAGAACGATTTTCTAATAAGAAATCAGGTGATATTAAAATCTGATTTTTTGCCACCTCCGGATGAGGATGAAAATTCATGCGAACTTGATAAACATCACTGAATTCTTCTTGATTTTCATCTAATAAACCATTGTAAATTCCTTGTAGCTGTCCCTCATTCAAGAGCGCGATACTGTCTGCATATAAAGAAGCGATATTTAAATCGTGAAGAATAGCAAAAACCGTTAAATTCATCTTTAATTGTAAGTTCTTCAATAAATCTAATAGTTCCATCGAATGTCGTACATCTAGATGATTTGTAGGTTCATCTAACAACAGTAACTTCGGCTCTTGTGCAAGCGCCTTTGCTAATAAAACCCGTTGCTTTTCACCACCGCTTAAATTACCAAATATTTTATGACGGAACTCCCAAACCTTTGTTTGCTCCATAACATGCTTTATTACTTCTTCATCTCTTTTTGTATTTTCTTTCAAGAATAAAGATTTCTGATAAGGATAACGGCCTAAACTAACAATTTCTTTAACGGTAAAATCCAATCCAATTTCATTTTCTTGAGTCATGACAGCAACTTTTTGCGCTAGTTCTCTTGGCTTAAACTCTTTTACTTCTTTACCATCAATTGCAACAGAGCCACGATGTAAATGTAAAGCCCCCATAATCAGACGAACAATCGTCGTTTTCCCACTTCCATTCGGTCCAAGTAAAGCAAAAAAACAACCTTTCTCAACAGTAAACGATAGGTCTTTAACAATCGCAGTAGAAGCGTTATATCCACCTGTAACATTCTTAAGTGTGATCATTTTCCAACCCCCGATTAATGTACATCATTTTTCTTCATTCTTTGTTTAATTAATAAAATGGTGAAAATAGGCGAACCAATTAATGCCGTCACTACACCGATTGGTAATTCGCTGGGAGCAACTACTGTTCTTGCGATTAAATCCGCCATTACTAAATAAGCTCCACCAATAAATAAAGAAAACGGCAAAACATAACGATGATTAGCACCTGTCACTAATCGAACAAGATGTGGAATAACTAATCCTACAAAACCAATTGCACCTGATACGGCAACGGCCGATCCAGTAAGTATAGATGCACCAATTAAAATAACCTTTTTCTTTTTTCGTACATCCATTCCTGCAAATTGAGCAGATTGTTCCCCAAGTGCCATATTGTTTAATTCTCGATAGTGATATAAAACAATTCCAGTACCTATGATAAAGAAAGGAAAAATCAATTGTACATGCCCCCATCCCCTCATAGCCACACTTCCCATTATCCAATACAAAATATTAGCAATATCTTCTCTCGGTGTTAAAGCTATCATCAGCGAGATAATCGCACTCATAAAAGAAGAAATAATAACTCCCGCTAAAATAATTGTTTCATTCGAGAGTTTGCCTGTAGCAAAATTAGTAATGAAAAGCACAATTAATAATGTGCCTAATCCAAATAAAATAGCAATGACAGGCTGAGTAAAACCTAATAAAAGTGTGGATGGAATTTGAAAAAATATAACTAAAACAGCACCTAAGGATGCACCTGAAGATACACCTATTGTATATGGGTCGGCTAAAGTGTTTCGCAATAATCCTTGAAACGTTGCTCCTGCTAATGACAAGGATGCTCCCACTAAAAAGGCTAAGATGACTCTTGAAAAACGAATTTCCCAAATAATCATTTCTGTACTATTATCTCCATTATAAAAAGACATTCCTGTTAATTTCCCAAAAATAATTTTTAAAATGTCCGAAACAGAAATCGTAACCGATCCTACAAAAACACCTAAAATAAGAGCCGTACATACAAATAAAATGGTAAATATAGATAATACAATTATTTTTTTACTTGAAGACTTCCGGATAGACTGCTTTTGCAATTTCTTCAACTCCATCTACTAAGCGAGGCCCTGGTCTAGAGGTGGTATCATTATTTACGTCGAAAACTTGCTTGTTTTTCACTGCATTCACTTGTTGCCAGCCTTTTCGGTCTAGAACTTGCTTTGTCGCATTTCCAACATAGCTACCATATGTTGTAAGAATCACGTCAGGATTTAATTTAACCGCTTCTTCCTCACTCATTTTCACCCAGCCAACTTGACCTTTTGCAACATTTTCTGCACCTATCATATCAAGCATCTCATTCATAAAAGTATTCTGACCTGTTGTAAAAATCTCTGGTTGAGGGGATATTTCTACCCAAACGCGTTTTTTTGATTCCACTTTTTTCGCTTTATCTTTGATATTATTAATTCTTTCTTTCATATTATTGACAATAGCATTCGCTTCCTCTTCAGTTCCTGTAGCTTTACCGAGGAGGCTAATACCTTTATATGCTTTATCAAAGGATTCCTGTGAACCAATAATGATTGTTGTTATCCCTGCATTTTGCAATTGCTTAATCATATCCGCATGATTTTTGTATTGATATTCCTGTAAAAACACAACATCTGGTTGAAGCGACAAGATTTTTTCGATATTCATGTCTTGTGAGCCAACTTTTTCTTTTTTCAAAGCAGCTTCTGGAAAATTATCATAATCTGATACACCTACAATTTGATCATCAAGACCTAAGGCGAATAATGTTTCCGTAGTACTTGGGAGTAGTGATACAATTTTTTCAGGCTTCTTTTCAATTGTAACCTTATTTCCAACATCATCTTTAATAGTTACAGGAAAACCTTTTGCTTGTGTTGTTGATGATGCTCCTGAGTCATCTTTCTTATTTTCAGATGTCGATCCGCACCCTGCTAACACAGCTAGTAGCAGGATGAATAATAGTGAAAATATACTTAATCCTTTTAATAAACGCTTTTTCATGATGAAAAATCCTCCAAAGTTATGTAATGTAAAAAAACGCATGTGCGATTGTTCAAATTATCATTTGTCATTCTATCTTTTGATTACAAATCCAGTACTCCTTTACTATTAATACTCAATTCCGTAAATAGCATCTACACCCTCTTGGTAATAGTGTTTTTCCTCTTCAATAATAGAAACTAAATCTGCGATATCTTTCATTTCTTGTTTTGCGTCTCGCCCTGTTACAACAACATGTGTTTTAAATGGTTTATTTTTGATCGTTTGAATAACATCATCCAAAGGTAAAACATCATCTATAGGAAAACTATCAATACTTAAGGCATTATTTAATTCATCAAAAATAACAAGATCATATTCTTCACTATTCAGCTTTTCTTTTGCAAATTCCCAAGCTTGTTTCAAGGATTGACGATGTTCTTCTGGGGTTTTTGTCCAAGTAAAACCGATTCCTAGTTGATACACCTCAGCCCCGAGTTTTTCAAGAGAAATTTGTTCTCCATATGTGCGATCAGGAGATTTGATAAATTGAAGAATAATAACTTTAAAATCTCTCCCTAATGCTCTTGCTGCTAAACCAAATGAGGCTGTTGTCTTCCCTTTTCCATTTCCCGTATAAACCAACACTTTCCCAGCAGATTTTGAATCTCTTTTCATTAGTAGCCATCCTCCTCAGTATGAATAAATCATTTGTTACGTAAATAACTTCCCTTAGAATGTACTCATCAAGTAGATTCTTATCTTTCTCTAGTCATTTACATCAATAAGTAGTACTAATAATATGAGACAATGTGAACCTATCATCTAACAGACAATTCAACTCTTACTAACACCACAATTATGCTGTTAGATTTAAAATAATCCATTGTTCACTTTTTAATTCCTTCGTCCCATACAAAAACGAAAAGCCTCAACTGAAAAACAGTCAAGGCTCGAACATACAATACAAATTCACTCTCGACTTACTTTTCCCACCGAAAAACAAGAATAATCTTAATGAGCAGGTTTCCTGGCTTAGCATTATTTCTCTCAAGCCTTCCCAAACATTTGTTCAGTGGCATATCGAGCAATACGAATCATGCTTACAGTAGCGGGGGCTGCATCGGATTCTAACCGATTTCCCTATTACCCTTTGAATACAAGGCACTCATTAAGTGATATTAAGTTAATTGTACAATCTTTTTTATTGTACTGAAAATATAATAAATTGTCATTTTTTTCATTCAAATTAATTTAAAATGCCCAATTTCCTTTTCTAAATATCGGTTCAGCTTTACCATCTTCCGCTATTCCATCTATATCCATTTGATCAGAACCAATCATGAAATCAACATGTGTTATACTTTCATTTGCACCATTTTCATTTAATTCTTCACGAGTCATTGTTTTACCACCGTCTAAATTAAATGCATACGCACTTCCAATTGCTAAGTGGTTCGACGCATTTTCATCAAATAATGTATTATAATATAAAATATTTGATTCAGATATAGGAGAATGATGAGGGACTAATGCCACCTCACCTAAGTAATGCGAACCTTCGTCAGTTGCAATTAATCCTTTTAACACTTCTTCGCCTACTTCAGCTTTCGCATCCACAATGCGTCCATTTTCAAAAGTCAATGTAAATTTATCAATAATGTTACCACCATAGCTTAAAGGTTTTGTACTAGATACTACTCCATTCACACCTGTTTTTAATGGCATTGAAAACACTTCTTCTGTCGGCATATTTGCCATGAATTCAACGCCAGCCTCACTGATGCTACCTGCACCACACCAAATATGTTTTTCTGGAAGTTCCACGGTTAAATCTGTTCCAGGTGCTCTGTAATGTAGCTTTTTATAGTGCTTCTCGTTTAAATAATCTACTTTTGTATGTAAAGATTCATCATGTTTTTTCCAAGCTTCAACCGGATTATCCAAATCGATACGAGTCGCTTTAAATATAGCATCCCACAATAATTCGATGCGCTCTTCTTTCGCTGCTTCTGGGAATACCATATCTGCCCAGCTTTGCGAAGGAACAGCTACAATTGACCAGCATACTTTATCTGCTTGCATAATTTGTCTGAATTTGCTTAGTGCTTGACCAGAAGCCTTTTGACTATTCGCTAAACGTTCTAAATCAATTCCTTTTAATAAATCAGGCGATGAAGAAATTACGGATAAGAATGAAGCGCCTTGTTCAGCCAATTCATTCGTTTCATTAGCTTGATGAACTGGGTATTCTTTAAAGACTTCATCACCTGCATGTTCATATCTTAAGCGTGTGATCGCGTCATCGCTCCATTGCACAATAACATTATGAGCACCTGCTTCATATGCCTTTTTTGTAATAACTCTTACCAATTCAGCACCTTCTAAAGTTGTTCTTATAACAAGCGTTTGTCCTTTTTGAACATTCACTCCAACTTTTACAGCGAGTTCAGCGTATTTTTCTAAATTTTGTTCGAAATTACTCATTACTTACCACTCCTAAACTAAATATTCTATCTAATTGTATCATTGTAATGTGAAATCTTATATGATTTAGTATAGTAATTTTTCAACAATACCTTTCTTTTTTTGCATGTTAAAAGAGAGTTTGTTACTAGAACTGTTGATTCAAACTATACATTCATCAACAACTAGATCCAACCTCTCTCGTTATTTTTACTTCATTATTGAAAATTCAACTCCAATTAGTTCGATTGTTCAGCTTGAGCCTCTAGAATTTCCACTAAGCTTTTTCTTTTTGTGGAAGTAACCATCTCTTTAAATGCGATTTATTTCACAGCCGCAACTTCAACTTGATATTGTTTGTACTCTTTCTCTGAACACAATACAAAATGGCCAGGATTTACTTCACGCATTTTAACTTCTTCATCTTGACTATACTGATGCATAGAAGGGTTATAGGTGATTCGTTTTCTTAAACGTTCACTTACTGGGTCTGGTTGAGGTATAGCAGATAATAATGATTTTGTGTAAGGATGTAGTGGATTTTTGTATAATTCTTCACTCGTAGTTAATTCAACAATTTTGCCAAAATACATAACACCAATTCGATCGCTTATATATTTCACCATCGATAAATCATGAGCAATAAATAAATAAGTTAATCCTTTTTCTTGTTGCAACTTTTTCATTAAGTTAACAACCTGGGCTTGAATGGACACATCGAGGGCAGATATTGGTTCATCAGCAATAATAAAATCTGGTTGTACGGCTAAAGCCCGAGCTATCCCAATTCTTTGTCTTTGTCCACCAGAAAATTCATGTGGATATCGATTGGCATGTTCCTTGTTTAAACCTACAGTTTCTAATAATTGATACACTTTTTCCATACGTTCTTGCTTCGTTGTGGCTAGACCGTGGATATCGATACCTTCAGCAATTACATCACTTACTTTCATTCGTGGGTTTAAAGAAGCATAGGGGTCCTGAAAAATCATTTGCATTTTGTGATTAAATTCCTTTAGTTCCGCTTTAGATTTCTTTCCATGAACATTTTTCCCTCGAAACAATACTTCTCCACCTGTTGCTTCATATAATCGAATTATCGTTCTACCAGTTGTTGATTTGCCACATCCAGACTCACCGACCAATCCCAGTGTTTCACCTTCATAAATGAAAAAGGATACATCATCTACTGCTTTCACCATATTCAATTTTCCTGCGTTAAAATATTGCTTTAAATTTTTTACTTCAAGCAAAACCTTTCTTTCAGTCATATTATCGTCCTCCTTTTAATGAGAGGAAGTATTTTTTTCTCTTTAAAACCGTTTCAGGTGGTACAACCTCTGGTGCATCTGAATGAAGTAACCATGTAGCCGCATAATGCGTTTCAGAAACCTTGAACATCGGTGGTTCTTCTTCTAAATCTATTTGCATGGCATATTCATTACGAGCTGCAAATGCATCTCCTTTTGGTGGATGTAGTAAATTCGGAGGCGTTCCAGGTATTGCATATAATTCTGTTCCTCGAGAATCCAAATCAGGCATTGAACTTATAAGTCCCCAAGTATACGGATGTTGTGGATTATAGAAAATTTCATCTACGGTTCCAATTTCAACAATTTTGCCACCATACATTACTGCAACCCGGTCTGCGACATTGGCAACTACCCCTAGATCATGGGTAATGAAAATAATACTTGTATTCGTTCTCTTTTGTAACGACTTCATAAGTTCTAATATTTGAGCTTGAATAGTGACATCAAGTGCTGTTGTAGGTTCATCTGCAATTAAAACTTGCGGATTACAAGCGAGTGCAATCGCAATAACGACACGCTGTCTCATTCCACCAGAAAATTGATGAGGGTACTGCTCAAACCGTTGTTCTGGATTAGGAATGCCAACAAGCTGTAATAGTTTAATCGTTCTTTGCTTTGCTTCTACCTTACTTAATTTGTGATGTTTAATAATCGGCTCCATAATCTGCTTACCAACCTTCATCGTTGGATTCAAAGAAGTCATCGGATCCTGAAAAATCATCGAAATATCTTTCCCTCGAATTTTTTGCATCTCACGTTCTGATAGTTTAGAAAGATCTTTTCCATTAAAAAGGATTTCGCCATTTTTAATGATAGAATTTGTCTGTGGCAACAGACGCATAATAGTTTTTGTAGTGACCGATTTCCCTGATCCTGATTCACCAACAATGGCAAGTGTTTCACCCTTCATTAAGTCAAAACTTACTCCTCGTATAGCCTGAACTTCTCCCGCAAATGTATTAAATGAAACTTGTAAATCCTTTACTTGTAATATACTTTTCATTGTATTCACCTACCTTAATCACGCATTTTTGGATCTAGTGCATCACGTAAACCGTCAGCGACTAAATTAAAACAAATCATTATCAAACTAATAGCAATCGCAGGAAATATTAATAGATGTGGATAAATTAATATGGCTTTCATTCCTTCATCAATTAACGTCCCTAACGATGCCGCCGGCGGAACTAATCCTAAACCTATGAAACTTAAAAATGCTTCAAAAAAGATAGCACTTGGAATCGTAAACATCGTATTTATAATGATAACTCCCGTTAAGTTTGGAATGAGATGTTTAAAAATAATCTTAGCATTTGAGTTTCCTAATGTCTTAGAAGCTAAAACAAATTCCTGTTCCTTTAACTTTAATGTTTGCGCTCTAACTACACGAGCCATTGTAACCCAACCCGTAATAGATAAAGCGATTGTTATGGAAAGAATACCAGGTTCAAGAACGAGTATCATGAGAACGACTACAACCAAGTTAGGGATACCGATAAGAACCTCTGTTATTCTTTGCATAATATTATCTAAACGACCCCCAAAATATCCAGATATTGCCCCATAAGCAACTCCAATGACCATATCAATAAGCGCTGCTAAAAAAGCAATATAAAGAGATATTTGCGTACCTTTCCAAAGACGAGTAAATAAATCACGCCCTAAAGCATCTGTACCAAACCAATAATATTCACCTTCGGGGACCTTTTTTACTTGGTACATATCCATTTCCTTACCTGCTTTATTCACCATTGTCCCATCAAATGGTAACCAATGAATGTTTTCAAGAACTGGAATCTTAGCTGGTAAATTGGAATACTTAACATTTTGTACGTTTCCGTCTTTTCCACTTATAAGCGGCCCAACAAAAGCCATAATGATAATAAGTAGCAAGATAACAATACTTACGATGGCTCCTTTATTTTTGCGAATTCGCAACCAGGCATCCTGCCAAAAATTCAAGCTTGGCTTATTGATCACTTCACTACTCTTGTAATCTCTTGGAATCGACTGAAATTTATCTTTCGGAATCTTCATCTCAATATTCGCCATTATTTTTTCCCACCTGCCACTCTAATTCTTGGATCAATTAATCCGTATAATAAATCGACGATTAATGTAACAAATACAAATAATGCGGCAAAAAGAAGATTCGTTCCCATAATGACAGGATAATCATTTACTTGAATGGCTTTTACAAATTGTTCACCTATCCCTGGAACTGCAAATATTTTTTCAATTACCAATGAACCTGTCATCAATGAAACCATTAAAGGACCCAAAACAGTGATTACAGGAATGAGCGCATTTCTTAATGCATGCTTTACTGATATTTGAAATCCACTAGCTCCTTTCGCTTTAGCAAGTGTAATATAATCTGAATTTAACACTTCTATGAGCTCTGTCCGCATAAAACGGGCTGCAATTGAGATTGGAAACAAGGATAATGCAATAGTTGGCATAATGGTATATTCAAAGCCTCGCCAAAAAGCCACAGGAAGCAATCCTAATTTAACACCTATAAAGTACTGAAGTAGACCTGCAAATACAAAACTAGGAACCGATTTCCCTAAAACAGCTAGAAATGTTGATGTATAATCAACCCATGTGTTTTGATATAAAGCTGCTAGTAAACCTAAAAATATGCCGACAATTGTGCCGAAAAACATTGCTTGAAATCCTAATTGCGCTGAAGGTCCTATTAAGTCACCAATAATGTCTGTAACCGGAACATTATTAAACTGAAAAGAATTACCTAAATCCCCTTGTGCTACATTCAACATATATTTCATATATTGCACTGGGACAGGTTCATCAAGTCCGTATTTATCCTTCATAATTTGTAATTGTGCGGCATTCAATTTATTAGCATTACTAAAGGGTGTTCCTGGAATGATTTTCATGAGGAAGAAAGTAAGAGAAGCAATCAAAAAGAGTGTAATGAACATATAAATAATACGTTTAACTACATATTTTGCCAAAACCGCACCTCCTAATTTGATAAATTTTCTATTTGATATTTTTCCCAAGGGGAAAAGAGAGTATATTTTCATATACTCTCTTTGTAAAAATGTTTAAGACATTTTTTAATATTATTTCGCCATAGACATGA
Organism: Bacillus sp. AP8; assembly: GCF_000321185.1. Lineage (NCBI taxonomy): Bacteria > Bacillati > Bacillota > Bacilli > Caryophanales > Bacillaceae > Bacillus > Bacillus sp. AP8. The sequence goes on along the minus strand of NZ_CAPG01000027.1, from coordinate 170,948 downwards.
ATTGGAAGCTATGATTTGGTCCAACACCATGATGGTTAAATCCTTGTACTTTTGGATTTACCAGCATATTAGCTGCACGTTGATAAATCGGCGCAATAGCTGCATCCTCTTCAAGTAGGATTTTTTCAGCTTTTTGAAGCGCTTCCCAACGCTTAGCTTGATCTGATGTATTTTGAGATTCTTTAATCAATTTGTCATACTCTGGGTTAGAATAACTCATTTTGTTATTTCCGCCATCTGTAATCCAAAGATCAGAGAATGAAATTGGGTCTAAATAGTCAGGTCCCCAACCTGCTGCTTGAAGATCATAATCTTGTTTAACATCACGATCTAGACGAACTGCAAATGGTACACTCTCTAACTTGATTTTTAAGCCTTTAAGATTAGTTTCTAACTGATTCTTCATATATTGGTCGATTTTTTTAGATGTTTCAGTGTCTCCACCTAAATATCTAATTTCTACTTCTGATTTACCTAATTCTTTTAAACCAGCTTCCCAAGCTTTTTTCGCTTCTTCAACGTTATAAGTAAGCATATCTCCATTCGCATCGCGGAAATCCTTACCATTCTCATCTTTTACAAAATCGGAAGGAACTGCATAGTTAGCAGGAATAGATCCGTTATTTAATACGTTTGTAGCAAGATCCTCTTTATTGAAGCCCATCGCAATCGCTTTACGAATGTTTAAGTTTTTCAAAGCAGGGTTATTCTTTTGATTCATTTTTAACCAGAAAACACTTGGATCTAACCAACTTATCATTCTTTCATCTCCCTCATATTGAGGTACGATATCAGATGCAAGTTTTCCACTAATATCTGCTTCACCAGTTTCGATTAAGTTTACAGAAGTTTGCGGATCTTTAACTACGTTAAAAGAAATTTTTGTAAGCACTACATCTTTAGCTCCATGATATTTATCATTCTTTTCGATAACCCACTTTGTAGCTGTTGGACCTTCCCATTCAGTTAATTTGAATGGTCCATTTGATAATGATGAAGCAGCAGTTGTAGCAAATTTCGCACCTTGTTCAGTTACGAATTTTTCATTTTGAGGCATGAATGTTCCAAAAGCCATTAATCCTTTAAAGAATTCAACAGTCATTGGTTTTTCCATTGTAACTTTTAATGTGTTATCATCCACTGCCTGTACACCTAAATCATCTATATTATAAGGTTTTTTAGCAGCTGCATTATCAGTGATTGCTTGTGCTCCTTTTAGCTTTCCATTCATCATATAAGGACCATATGGAGAAGCTGTTTTAGGATCAACTGCACGTTTCCAAGAGAATACAAAATCTTTAGCAGTTAATGGTTCACCATTAGCCCAAGTAAGACCTTGTTTAATTTTTACTGTGAATTCAGTTCCCTCTGCATTTGCTTCAGGCTCACCCTCCGCTACACCTGGGATAAGTTTACTTTCTGCATCTTGAATGTATAATCCCTCTTGCGTACTAGCTAACATCGTGAAAGATACTTCATCTTGTGCCATTGCACTATCCATTGATGGAATTTCTGAAGATTCAAGTACACGCAATTCTTGATTTTCTGCCAATTCAGATTTTGGCTCTTTTTCCTTTGGCTTTTCAGTAGAATTATTATCTGATGATGTTTTATCACCAGAACACGCTGCTAAAAATAGACTTAAAACGAGTGTTAATACTAAAAGTAGTGTTAATTTTGACTTTTTCAATATTTTTCCCCCTTCTTCTCTACAAAATAATTGATTCAAGGACACTATGCTTTTTTAGGTAACAATGAATAAGTCACAAAAATCACATTTCTACATGCTATTTCCATGTATGAGAATTATGAAGTTTTACATTGTTTTCCTAATCTAAAACTCCTCATATTAAACCCGATTCATCATCCTTTCCTTCCGCAAAAAATAAATCACACTATCCATTTCGACACAAAAATGGAAAAACCTTTATTTTTTTCTAATTAATTACTAAAATTTCTCAAAATTAACAAATAGGCACTTTTGAACATATGATATAAAAAATTTTTATCAATTTTAAATATTTTTAGTTCCCATTTTTCACTCATTCCTATATAATAATCTTAACTAAAATTTGCCCTAAGGAAACTTTTTTACACATACGAAAAAATAAAGGAGGTGTCCAAATTGACAAAATTAATAACTCTTGATGAATTAGCTCCTGGCGAAAAGATGACCATTTCTTCATTACATATTGATGACAATATGCGAAGAAGATTGTTAGATTTAGGATTTGTACCAGGATTTACGGTAGAAATGTTATCTAAAAGTCCTCTTGGAGACCCAGTTGCCTATAGAGTGAGTGGCACAACAATTGCTTTACGAAAAGAGGAAAGTAAAAGTATTTTTGGTGAAAGAGTGATAGAAAATGACTAATGTTAAATATCGTATTGCCTTAGCAGGTAATCCGAATACCGGGAAAAGTACGTTATTTAATGCCCTTACAGGTATGAATCAGCATACAGGGAATTGGCCTGGAAAAACAGTTGAGCAAGCAGTTGGTTCATATTCCTTTCAAAATACAGAGTTTGAAATTATCGATTTACCAGGTACGTATTCACTTTATTCAAATTCAGCGGATGAAGAAGTAGCAAGAGATTATATTATTTTTGAAAAACCAGATGTAACACTAGTCGTCCTCGATGCGACTAGTATTGAAAGAAATCTTAATTTAGCCTTACAAGTTTTAGAAATGACACCTCATGTAGTCATTTGTTTGAATTTAATAGATGAGGCTGTTAAAAAAGGGATATCTGTTAATGATCAGCTCCTTTCAAAAAAATTAGGAGTTCCCGTTGTAAAAATATCAGCAAGAAACAAGGTTGGGTTACAAAAGCTACAACTTACTGTTGCCCAAATGGCATCAAAAAAAATCCCTGTACAACCATATACTATGGCTTATTCAAAAAAACTAGAAGTACAAATTGAAGAACTAAAAACTGAAATACATGAGCTATTTCAAGATAAGTTCCCTGCTCGTTGGATAGCACTTAGATTATTAGATAAAGATAATAAGCTATTACAAACTTTAAAAGAAAAATCAGACCATGATTCTGAAAAAATTGATCAATTAGCAATAAAAGCAACAAAGCTTGCAACCGAGAACGTTCGAGATGATATTGTTGGAAGTATTTACAAACAATCTCAAGCATTAACCAAAAAGGTTGTCACGACAAAAAGTAGCCGAGATATGAAAACAGAGAAAATTGATAGAATAGTCACCTCGAAAATTTGGGGCTTCCCTATCATGTTTATCCTGCTTGGAATCGTGCTATGGTTAACGATTGCAGGGGCAAATGTTCCTTCATCTTTACTAGCAGATTTCTTCAATGCTATCGAAGCAAAATTAACTGATTTATTTCAATATTTCAATGCTCCTGAATGGTTGCATGGAATTTTGATTCTTGGATTATTTAGAGGAACTGGTTGGGTTATTAGTGTGATGTTGCCACCTATGGCTATCTTTTTCCCAATGTTTGCTCTGCTTGAAAACTATGGATATTTACCTCGTGTCGCATTCAATATGGACCGATTATTTAAAGCGGCTGGAGCACACGGTAAACAATCATTAACTATGGCAATGGGATTTGGCTGTAATGCAGCAGCTATCATGAGTACGAGAATTATTGAATCTCCACGTGAGCGTTTGTTGGCAATTCTAACAAACAACTTCATTCCTTGTAATGGACGCTGGCCAACTCTCATTCTATTGGCATCACTCTTCATGTCTGCTGGTTATGCGGGTGTTTCAGGAACGATTGTAACAGCTGGTATTTTAATAGGGTTTGTGTTAATCGGAGTAGCTGTAACTTTGACAGTTTCATGGATATTATCAAAAACGGCATTAAAAGGAATTCCAACACATTACACATTAGAACTTCCTCCTTATCGTCGTCCAAAATTTTTTGATACAATTGTCCGTGCAAGTATTGACAAAACCATTCTAGTATTAAAAAGAGCTGTAGTAGTTGCTGCACCAGCAGCCATATTAACGTGGATATTGGCTAATATACACATTGGAGATACAAGTATATTAATGCATTTTGTTCAATTCCTTGATCCTTTTGCTCAATTACTTGGATTGGATGGGTATATTTTAGCAGCCTTTATCATTGGACTACCGGCGAATGAAATTGTTGTTCCAGTTTTATTAATGGCTTACTTATCTACGGGGGCACTTACAGAAGTGGAAGAGATGTCTCAACTAAAAAACATTTTCTTAGATCAAGGATGGACTTGGTTAACAGCCTTAAATATGATGCTGTTCTCTCTATTACATTATCCATGCGGAACTACACTATTAAATATATATAAAGAAACAAAAAGTAAAAAATGGACTTTTATGGCCTTTGCCATTCCCACAGGTATCGCAATCGTCGTTACATTCCTAGTAGCAACAATCGCTAGAGGCTTTGGATGGGTTTAAGAAAAAGCTCATATGCAAGGATCGCTTATTTCCGTGCATATGAGCTTTTTGTTTTTTATTATTCAAGCTTTTTCTATTAAATACATTCTGTAAATATAGCTCGTATAATGTAGCGAATGGGATTGAGATTCATGCAAGAACAGCAAGACTGGTGAGACCCAAGGAAAGCGAAAACAGCCTTTTCATCATTATAAATGACTTTTTCTTTGTATTTGTATGGTCGTCTTAATACTTTCGTGGTTGATTGACGTGGGTTCAAAGGAAAATAATTGAAAAACTAGCTGCAAACAGAATCCTAGTAAAAATGCCGTCAACACTGTACCTATTCCTAATGGACCACCCAATAGCCAACCAGCTAATGCCGCGGAGGATTCAAGAATTCCCCGACTAACCCAGATTGAAAGCCCTGTTCTTCTCCTAATTGCAACCATAAGTGAATCACGTGGACCTGTTCCAAATCCAGAGCTTATATAAAAAAAACTTCCAAACGCAATTATAAAAAGTCCTATTACAAGCAAGCAAAGTCCACTTAAAAAGCTATTACCAAATGGTATCAACTTAAGTGATAGTATAATATCCATAAAGACACCTATAAATGCCATATTAGCTAGCGTTCCAATACCTATCGTTTCTCTTAATAAAAGTATAATTCCAACAATAACCACGCTTACTAAAATCGTCGCTTCACCTATTGTTAACGGTATGATATTAGTAAGACCGGATTGAAACAATTCCCAAGGACCATAGCCTAAACGGCTATTCATCACACATACAGATCCGATGGCAAACAAGAACAATCCAAATATCAATCTAATCAATCGGATTCATTTATTCATTTCAATTCCTCCTTATATTTGAAGAATTATACATAGGAAAAAGGAATGACACAACAATAATTTGAAAATTGCGCAATATTTAAGGGTAGATACGTAATAATTATTCTACATAAACTTATTCGATTTCAGCTTCCGTTAGTTGCTTTACAAGTTCAAATTCTTCACTACCCTCTCTAAAACTATAACCCGCTAAAGATTCTTCTAATATGTCACTCGTTCCTAAATGATTATAAGGTATCCAACCAAATTCTACCATATTAGCATCTTCATTAAAAAGAAAATCATCGAGAATGGCATCATTCGTATCAGAAGATTTTGTTTCAGCTAAAGTGCCCATAACCGATGACCATTTATCAGCAAATTGTAAAGCTCCATATGAATTAGATTTAAAATTCATTTTATGCTCTAATTGAATTCTAGGAAAATACTTTTCAACATTTCCCTCTCTTACAAACCATCTATCTCGAATGAAATAATAATGTATTTCATTGATTGGATATTTAGGATTTAAGTTCCATATTAAATGAAAACTTGACGGATCATTGGGATCTAACTTCCATATCCTTGGTTCCCCCGAGGAATCTACTAAAGTAAGGTTCCATTTATGTTTTTTCCAAACCCAGCAACTTATACCATACTGGTTTCCTTTTGTTGTGAACGGAACGAAAACATGTTTATCATCCACATAGATGACATCTTGAATATCACTATCTTCTAATTCTGGTACAACGGCATGGATCATATCTATCAATTTCTTATTAGACAGCATTTCTCCAGGCTTTGTAGGAATTAACCAAAATAACAGCCCCAATATTACAATGGATATTATGATAATAGCTGCACTCCGAGTTTTGCTTTGTCTCATCCTACTCCCCCTCCTTCAAAAAAGAATGTTTGGAGCGGAAATAATATTGATGTAAAGGAGTTGATATTAGTAGTCCTTTCCCATCCTTTTCTACATATATCACCGTTTTTATACCACTACCCCATTTAGAAGAAATCCCCAATAGTTGATAAGGAAACTTTTCTTTACGCATATTTGTTTCTACATTCAAAATCGTGTTTAATCGCCATTCTTCTGCACGTATTTCTGCCAATTTTAAAGAATATTTATACTTCTGTAACTTCTCCTTATCTATCGATACATTTTTAGCTGTCGGATGAATAGGCACTATATTCGCATGATCAATATTTGATATATAAGTCGTTGGCTTATTTTCTACATATATTTGCTGAAAAAGAAATATGGCTAAAACACTTGCAAGTAATAAAAAATAGTTCGCAAAAAACCCCAACCAAGCGTACTGTCTATATAAATCCCACTGCGCTTTCCTTGATTTAAATACCCATGCTAAAATCCATACACCTAGAGGTAATAGAGCAAGTTTTAATGATTGATTTATTATCGAAAAATTAAAAGAAAACGAAAAAAGTCCCACTATGAAAACTATTAAAATCCCCCAAATTTTTGGCTTTAAATCTTGTTTTATATATATTCGAAACGCTAAAAAGATAATGATACCCCATGCAATTATGTTGGCAATAATTGATATTATATCTCCTCGTACAACGATAAAAGAATGCATTTTTTTGACACCCCTTCCTCTTAATATTTATAAAAAATAACTCTTTCTAATATTACCTTCACCTCGTTTTATTTTCCATAAAATCCTTTTTCAAACAAATCAGATATAAGCTTCATTGTCGAAAATGGATCCAATTCATGCACTTCTTTGTAAAAAATGGCTATTTTCAAAGAAAATTAATGCTTTTTTATACGATCTGCGCATAAAAACAGTGGATAAAATAGGTCGGATTATTTTGGATTGTAAGATAAGAATCACATAGAAACTAAGTGCCTAGAATGTCTAACCGCCCGCTTCGCTGGATAGAGAACATCCTAGAGCAAAATTCAGCTTAAACTGATTCCTTATTAATAGCAACAAAGTTCCGGAAACTAGCATAAGAATCATCACAAACTAATAATTAAGCGACACAAAAATAAGACGTTTAAAAAATGGCTTCTGATCATTTTTTAAACGTCTTTTCAAATGTTTTACTTCATAAAATGTAATAATGATTAATCATACTTCTTATGTATTCATTAAAAGGATAGCGTAGTTTATAAAGTCTCTTAACAAATGGAAAAACGGATTGAGCTAACATAATATTCAACTCTAATCTGATTAAATTCTTAATCTATTACTTATTCTTTCTCCATCTCTTTAAAATTCCATACAATAACCAAATACCCAAACCAGTTGAAGCGAAAAAGCCCAAGATTCCAAAAAGTGGGATATCTAGAATTTGTGGTTTCATATTTGTTGTACTTATCAAACTGGATCCAATTAGTAATGAAGCACTAATAATACAAATGATGACTTTATCGACCATATGATCAATTTGTTTTATCGGTTCTTCTGCTCCAGTGACATCTAAATTCACTTTAGATTGACCTTTTATTAACATCTTTAGTAAATCAGAAATTTGTGAAGGGATGTCCATTGATTTTTTAGCCATCATATACATTGTGCGGGCTGATTGTTGCATTTCTTTTTTTAAATCCTTTTTTTGAAAAAGTTTTGATGTAATATGGCTGGCAGCTATCTGAATAAAATTCACATCAGGACAACAAAAGCTAAGTACACCTTCGATTGTCATGACCCCTCTTGCAAGCATAGTTATTCTTGACGGAGTTGAAATTCCATTACGATTGCACACATCTATTATCTCTTGAACCATTTCGCCTAAATTCAAAGCACCAAAATTCATATCACCATACTTGTTTAATAATTGTTCAACATCTTCATATAAATTCGCATGATTCACTTTTCCTTTTAAGGTACCTAGCTGTAAAATCACATCTTTTAATTCATTTGCATCTCGATTGACAATCGCAATAAGTGCATTTTCAAATAAAGCTTTATCTTGTTCATTAAGCTTTCCCACCATACCTAAATCAAGCCATACTATCTTACCATTTCTTATCCATATGTTTCCTGGATGTGGATCAGCATGAAAAAAACCATCATCTAGTACTTGCTTTATGTAATTCTCTGCGAGCTTCGTTCCAATCTCGTTTAAATCATAGCCCAACTGCTCTAACTGTTCAATTTGGTCAATTTGAACTCCTTCTATATATTCCATAACTAACACTCTAGATGTTGTCAAATTATCTTCAATCTTCGGAAATGTAACATAGGCAATACCTGAGTTTAGTTGTGTTAACTCTTTACAATTATAAGCTTCTAAAAGAAAATCCATTTCCTGTTGAGAAACATACCACATTTCCTCTATTACTTGTTTAAAATCAATAACATCACCTGTTACTTCAATTAAATCTAAAATTTTTGCAGCTTTCCTCATTAAAGCGATATCTTGCGCCATGACTTCTTTAATTCCAGGCCGTTGCACTTTAACTACTGCACGATTTCCATTTTTCAACACAACTGGATGCACCTGAGCAATTGAAGCAGAACCAAGAGGCTTTTCCTCAATGATTGGAAAAACCTCTTGTATAGAAACGCCATATTCTTGTTCAACCAATTCAATCACTTTTGAAAATTCAATTGGCTTTACATCTGTTCGAAGTTTCACAAGTTCATCGCAATAAGCTTGTGGAAGCATATCTGATCTCATAGACATAATCTGACCAATCTTAACATATGAAGGACCTAAATCTTCTAAAATTGATCGTAATTTTTCAGGTGTAACACCATGAATGATATTATGACGGCTAAGAACTTCTAAAATTTCTCTTAATCGAACAGCGGAAGTATCTACATGTTTATGATGATTACTCTGCTGCTTCTTCATTTCTATTTCTCCATTTCAGCTAATTTTGTTTTAAGAACAGCAATTTCCTCCTCACTTAAGGAATCTAGCTTGCTTAATAATTGATCAATTGGTTTTTCATCTACTTCTTCTTCACTTTTCTCTTTTTCTTTCACATTTCTTTTTAACTCTTCATTTAGTACTTTTCCTTGTTCAACAGTTATTTCACCTTTTTTAATTAGTGAATCTACCATTTCTTCGGATTTTTCTAGAGTTGTTGCAATTGCACCTATTCCCGCTAATAATACTTTTTTCATTTCATCATTAATGCTCATAAGTAGTCCACCTCATTATTATGTATTTTAGACTGTTTCTAACTGGATAACTCTATTAGTAAACAGATATATAAATTATTACCCATAAAATTTGTCTATCAAACATCTCCAAGATAATTTATGGATTTATTGATACGTATATCTTCTTGCTATACATAACTCGTATTCATATTCACTTCCAAGAAGTTGAATTACTTCAATACACTTCCCTGTCTTCGGAGCATGTATCATTCTACCTTCTCCATAATAAAAACCTACATGATGAATTTTTCCCTTGCCTTTTTCATAGGCGAAAAACAACAAATCTCCTCGTTTTAATTGATCTAGCGAAACTTCACTGCCACTTTTTGCTTGATCTACTGCATCTCTAGGTATATCAAAACCATTCGCACGACACATTGAATATGTAAAACCAGAACAGTCATATCCAAAACTACTTGTGCCACCCCAAAAATACGGCAACTTCAAAAATTTTTCGGCATCCAAAAGTACGCTATCACCACTCGTCGGTTTAATTTTCGACGTAGAAGAAAAAATCTTTATATCTGTTTTTGAAATCCATCCTCGACTAGTAGGTGTTGCAATTAATACATCATGTTCCTTTTCACTAATGATAGGTAAAACTGTAGCAAAGCTAACTTGTCTCTTTTCGCCATTTTCAAATATTAAATTCGCATTGTCATTTATCATGACGGCTCTCTTATCACAAGCTACATTATGTTCGTTTGCTTCAACTAACTGAGATAACGGAATCCAACCTGGATAACCTTCTTTATGTTTTGAAGTGGATTGACTAGGAACAATAACGGATACCCAATTGTTCGTTTCATCAATAATTATAACTTCATCACCATATAATACCTGTGTTTGAATCCTATTTTCCTTACATAAATCTAGTAGATGAGTTTGATTTAAATGGCTTATCCATTTATCGATATTACATGTCGCTGATATGGCTTCTTCATCAATTAATCTAATGCGATCAGGCATTGTCCAAACAGTTGCAACTGGTACATTCACTAACCACCTTTTTTGCCTCATCGACTTACCTCCCTACGAGTGGTTTATCTGTGTAATACCTAACCCATATTCAGATAAAAAATTTATCGTTTTTCCATTAAATTGAATACCACCCTTAACAGGATCTTTAGCTAGCAATAAAGATGCATCAAAGTCATATCTTGTAATATTCTTTTGACTAGCCGCAAAATGAGCCGCCGCAGTAATACCAAGCTTTGTCTCTATCATGCTACCAACCATACATTCCATACCAAATAGTTCTGCCATTTTACTTATGAGACTAGCTTTATAAATACCACCCGATTTCATAAGCTTAATATTTATTAAATCAGCGCTTCTTGTACGTATGATTTCAAAAGCATCATTTGGAGAAAAGACACTTTCATCCGCCATAATCAATGTATCTACAGAATCAGTAACAGTTTTCAGTCCTCTTCTATCATCTTTATGGACAGGCTGTTCAATGAGTTCAATTCCTAAATCTAAATCTTCTATTTTACGAATAATTGAGATTGCTTCCTTTGTAGACCAACCTTGATTGGCATCTAAACGAATAATAACAGAACGCCCTACCCTCTGACGTATTTCCTTTATACGTGCTAAATCAGTATGGATTTCATCTTTACCTACTTTAATTTTTAAAATATTAAAGCCCTCCGAAACTAAGCGTACAGCATCATCTCCCATTTCTCTCGGACTATTCACACTAACTGTAAAATCTGTTTCAATTCGTTCACGATAACCACCTAAATATTGATAGAGTGGTAATTGACTATGTTGTGCTAAACAATCATACAAAGCCATATCAATTGCTGCCTTTGCACTACTATTACCAATTAACAATTGATGCATTCCTTGAAAAAGTGGTTCAAATAGTAAAATATTTTTATTCATAAGAAAAGGCTTTAAAACTTTATGAATAGCCCCATTGATACTTTCTAAACTTTCACCTGTAATAACATGTGTTGGTGGTGCTTCTCCCCACCCAATGACCCCATTATTACAGGATATTTTCACAATAACCGATTCTGCTAACACGACCGTTCGCAAGGCAGTTTTAAAGGGTTTACGCAAAGGAACGGTTATTGTAAATGTTTCAATTTGTTTGATTATCATTCATATCACCCTTTATGAAAGACCACTATCTATAATCAGTTGCTTTTTTTCGGTGTTAATAGAGGCACTCGTTCCCATTGGTATTGAGATATTAGGAAAACAATGTCCAATTTTTAACCCTTTTAATGTTGGTTTATTGACTAATTGAACATAATGAGAGATTACTTGATCTAATGTTAATGATTTCGCTTTTTGTTTTGGCTTACAATTATGAAAATCACCGATTACAAAGCCTGATATATCTTGAAGTTTCCCCGCCATTAACAATTGATTTAATAAACGATCCACAGAGCGAGGCTGCTCATCGATATCTTCAATAAACAAAATTTTTCCTTTCGTATCTAATTCATAGGATGTACCTAAAGTAGATACTAGCAAGCTAAGATTTCCACCAACGAGCTCACCTTCAGCACTGCCTTCAACTAAGACATCAATTGGTGCAATTTTTTCGTCGTATACTATTTTTTCCTGATGAAATATTTGTTCAAAATAAAAAGAAGACATACGATCCCATTCATCTTTTGCTATGTCAGAAGCTATCATCGGACCATGAAATGTAACAAGTTGACTGTTTTGTCTTATAGTTGTATGTAAAAAAGTAATATCACTGTATCCCCAGAATATTTTCGGATTACGAGCTATCATTTGATAATCTATTTGTGCTGCAATACGAGCTGTTCCATATCCTCCGCGCGAGCAAAAAATGCCCTTCACTTGTTTGTCTGCAAACATATTATGCAAATCTGCCAAACGAGCCTCATCCTGCCCAGCTAAATACCCATATTGGTTATACACATTTTTTCCGAGCTTGACTCTTAGACCTAACCCTTCTAGATACACGATTCCTTTTTGCAAACTCTCTTCATCACATGGACTTGCAGGTGAAATAATTCCAACAGTATCGCCCATTTTTAGTTTCATTGGCTTTATTAACAACTTTTATAACACCTCCATCTATGCTATGAAAGAAAAGTATGACAACAATTCTCTGGAACTTGATAATAAAAGATATCAAAAACAAATGACCTCTAACGAAACAATTAAACAAAAAGAATCGATGGACGATTGTACAACCTTCAATGAACTACCTAAACATCATTCTGTTCGTATATGCAAAAATCATCTATATAAAAGGATTATTATCAACAATGGTCTAAAATACTTACACACATATGAACTCTTTTGACTTTTAGAGTTATAGACCTCAAGACTAAATGAGATTCTTTTCATTGACATAGATCATTTTTAAATATACGTATATGAGACCACTCTTCGTTTTGCCAAAAGACGCGCCTTTCATTAGTCATCATTAGACCGTCGAAAAGCAACATCTTAACTCATATGGCAAAATTAATATTTAAATGAGGTCATAAATATTAAATCTAAAAGCTTCGTAATTTCAACACAAAACTTTTATACATCATAGTATTATTTCACTCGCGGTATTGTTAACGATTTCCATTCTTGCGAGGATAATTGTTTGGAGATATAAACAATTTGACCGACATGATATGAATAGTGATACATTTGCCGCTCAATTGCTTCCATTACGGAATGAGGTTCATTGCGGATCGTTACAACTTTTAATAAATCTTCTTCCTTTAATCCTTCAAGCGTGCTTAAAAAAATATTCCAGCCCCTATCCCAGCAGTTCATTATATCTGGTCGTCCAATGAAGCTCTGTTTAAATTCATTATCTCTATTACGAGTTTCTTTTTCACCATCTGCTGTAAAGAAGTCCGTCCACCTAGAGACCATATTTCCACTCATATGCTTAACAATTACCGCAATGCTATTTGAGTCTTCATTTTCATACCAAAACAAACTACTATCACTTACTTGCTTCATTGCATCTTCAGCAATTTTCTTCATATAACGAAATCGGTCAGTTACCACTCTTAAGTATTCTTTTCCTATCATAAAATCTCCCCTTTCAATATTGTATTAACAATTATTCGTCTTTCATGCAAAAAAATCCTTTTTTATTTTTTGAAAATTTTGTTACATCCTATCCCATATTGTTATACTATATATACAACAGATAACACAGAAGTGAGGGAACGAATTTGTTCATACAAGTTAATTTCGAATCTGATACTCCAATATATACACAACTAGTCCACGCTATCATGGAAGGAGTTGCAACTGGCTCGTTAAAAGCTGGTGATGAATTACCTTCTGTTAGAAGCTTAGCAAGTGATTTAGGAGTCAATATGCTAACCGTCAATAAAGCCTATCAGCAGTTAAAGCAAGAACAATTCATCCAGATTCATAGAAAGAAAGGAGCTATTATTAATCCTGATGGCATTCCAAATGGAGACAGTGAATATTATTCTAATTTACAAACAACACTTAGACCAGCAATAGTCGAGGCAATATGTCGTGGTTTATCAAAAGAAGATTTCATTAAACAAACTGAACTAATATTCACTGAACTAAAAGAAAAAGGAGAGTTTCATAAATGAATAGTTTTGATTGTATAATTATCACTATTTCCCTGTTACCAGCTGTTTTAATGTTATCCTTCACACCCTATTTCACTCGAAAAACCGAACAATTTGGTGTAACAATTCCAGAAAACCTATATAACAACCATGAAATAAAACAGCTTCGTAAACAATTTGTTTTAAAAAGTGGACTTCTTTCTATCTTCCTGCTTTTTTGTTTAAATATGTTATTTTTAATCATCCATTCTGAATCTACACTAACAGTTCTTCTAACTACTACAATTATAGGTATTGTAATCCTTCCATTTATTTTTTATTGAAGACACATAAACTTTTGAAAACAATAAAAGCTACGAAAAATTGGGGTATAGAAAAGCAGCAGGAACGAATGATTATCGATACAAACTTTCGAAATGACAACATTATCCTCCCAAATATCTGGTTCACGATTCCACTCCTCATAACAATTGCAACTTTTATCATTTCTTTTGCACAATATGATCTTTTACCAAAGCAAATTCCGGTACAGTTTGACTTTAGTGGTCATCCTACCCGCTACATCTCTAAATCTCTATGGACAGTTGCTTCTTTACCCACTATCCAACTTTTTATCACATTATTATTACTTGGAGTAAATATAAGCATTAAGATGGTTAAACAACAAATCGACTCTGCTAATCCGTTGAAATCGCGACATCAAAGCAAACTTTTCCGCAGACATATGTCAGCTCTCATCATTGGAATTGCCATCATTTCTTCACTTCAATTACTGCTAGCTCAACTAAGCATCATCATGAATGTTTCAGGTTTCTTTATTCCTATTACCACTTTTATATTTCTGGGCATTATACTATGCTGGGTAATCTATTTCACAGTAAAAATTGGCCAAGGTGGCAGTAGAATTAAATTAAAATCAGGTGAACAAACTTCATATATTAGTCCTGATGAAGATCGATATTGGAAATTCGGACTCTTTTATTTTAATCGTAATGACCCTTCCTTTTTTGTTGAAAAGAGATTTGGAATTGGCGTAACAGTTAACTTCGCAAGACCAACTAATTGGTTGTTCCTTCTTGGAATCATCACCATTATAGTCATTATGTCAATCATAGATCATTAATCCTTTATAGATGCCATACATGGAGAGGCTAAATGAAATTTCATTTAACCTCTTTTTATTTCTACTTTGAAACAGATTAACTTAATACCGACTATGTCTATATGACTAATTATAAAAATCAGCACATAAATCATAGTAAATTAATCAGAATTGTTGTATTATTATAAAAATCAACAGCAGGGGGGATTAAATCGTGATACAAATGATAGTAACGGGAATTATTTGTGGGATATTATTAGGATTTGTTTTACAAAGAGGCAGATTTTGTATTGTTGGGGCCTACCGAGATCTTATACTCGCGCGAGATGGAAGAATGTTTTTAGCGACTTTCATCGTTATTGCCATACAAAGTATCGGTGTTTTTATTCTGAAAGATTCAGGAATTATCATATTAGAAGCTGGTCCTTTTCCATGGCTAGCCACGATTATAGGTGGCCTCATATTTGGAATAGGCATGGTTTTAGCTGGTGGTTGTGCAACTGGTACTTGGTATCGTGCTGGAGAAGGATTAATCGGTAGCTGGGTTGCTTTATTTGGCTATATGCTCGGTGCTGCTATGACAAAATTCGGAGTATGGAAGTCTACAGCAGACCAACTCACATCTTATCAATCTAAAGAAACGTATATGTTTGATACCTTCCATGTTTCACCATGGGTTTTCGTTATTCTTCTATCAGTTATTATTGGAGGATTTACAATTCGTGAATTAAGAAAACCAAAACTTGCAATAGCTAGACTAAAACCAAAGAAAACAGGAATTTCGCACATATTGTTTGAAAAAGCTTGGCATCCATTCGTAACGGCATCATTAGTTGGACTCATCGCTATACTAGCATGGCCATTAAGTGAAGCAACTGGCAGAATGCACGGCCTAGGTATCACAACACCCAGTGCTAAAATACTGTAATTCTTAGTTACTGGTGATCAAGCATTGTTAGATTGGGGAGTCTTTTTAGTTCTTGGTATTTTATTAGGCTCCTATTTAGCAGCAAAAGCAAGCAACGAATTTCGATTCCGTTTGCCAGATAAAAAGACATTAGGTTTTAATGCATTCGGTGGTATTACAATGGGATTTGGAGCAAGTATTGCTGGGGGTTGTACTATAGGTAATGGCCTTGTTAATTCAGCAATTTTCACATGGCAAGGTTGGGCATCTATTGTATTTTTCTTATTAGGCTCATGGATTGCTGTTTATTTTACGATCATTTTAAAAAATAAAAAAGCAGCCACCGCAAAAGGTAGTGCTACTTTATCCTAACAAGATGGTTATGCATAATTAAACGAACTATTGGAGGTATTTACTATGTCAAAAATTCTTGAAACAACTGGAATGGTTTGTCCATTTCCACTGGTAGAAGCAAAAAAAGCAATGGAAACTATTGAAATTGGAGAAGAACTTATCATAAATTTTGATTGCACACAAGCTACTGAATCCATTCCTCGTTGGGCAGCAAAAGATGGGCACGAAGTGACAAATTTTGAACAAGTAACTGATGCCCAGTGGCAAATTATTCTTCGTAAAGGGAAATAAGAAACCCTGCTCCGCTAGATTTTTAAAAATGTACTATAGCTTATAATCACTTACACCGTTTTTACACAAGCGGGTAAAGATATAGTGTAAAGCCCCAGAATGATTCATGCATTTTGGGACTTTCTACTCTGATTAATATAAAGGGTCACCTGCAACACTTCATTAATACACCGGACTATTTACAAACAACACACTATATAAGACAGACCTATTTTAGAACTTTAACTCTTTCTTTAACCTCAGTAAATTGTTTTTCACCAGCTGGAGCTGCAACTTTACCAAACGGCATTTGTGCAAGAAGTTTCCATGAAGTTGGAATAGCAAATTGTTGTTTAACTTCATCATCAATTAACGGATTATAATGTTGCAATGATGCACCAAGACCTTCAGCCGCAAATGCAGTCCAAATAGCATATTGTAACATACCTGAAGATTGGTTCGACCAAACTGAAAAGTTTTCTGCATATAGACTAAAGTCTGCTTGCAACTTTTCTACAACTGATTGATCTTCAAAAAACAATACTGTCCCATAACCAGCTTTAAAAGATTCCATTTTTCCTTCTGTACTTGCAAATCCTTCAGAAGGAATAATCTTACGTAATGTTTCTTTTGTCAAATTCCATAATTTATCGTGTTGTTCACCGAGAAGAACAATAACTCGTGAGCTTTGTGAATTAAATGCGGATGGTACGTGATTTACTGCATATTCAACGATTTCTTGAATTTTTTCATCGCTAATTGTTGTTTCCTTACTTATTGCATAAATAGAACGTCTTTCTTTCATTGCTGTATATAAATCTTTACTCATTTTTTTGTCCCCTCTTTGATTAGATATATTTTAATATGTTAATTGAAATACTTTATTCTTTTTCCTGAATCAGTCGAATGTGATTCTCTGATGAATCCATCATATTTATGAAATCATTTTCCAGCGAAAAAGAAATATTTAAAGCTTTCAAAGCTTTTATAACCTTATTTTTGTATTCTTCATTTGGAATTACTATAGAGAATTCCTTCATTCCAATAGTATTTTCTCTTGGTGCAGGTGCTCCCTTACCATTCCATGTATTTAAACCTATATGATGGTGATAACCCCCTGTCGATATAAATACGGCTTGATCTCCGTAGCGACAAACTACATCATAACCCAATACTTCTTGATAGAAGTGAATAGCTTTTTCCAAATCAGCAACATGCAAATGGATATGGCCAAATAAAGTTGCATTTGGCATCCCCTTCCATTCTTTTCCCTGTCCTGCTGCTAATACTCCTTCCACATCCATTGGTTCTGTACTCATTTTCACTTCATTATTCTTCCAAACCCACTGTTCAGAAGGACGATCATGATAAACTTCTATACCATTTCCATCTGGATCAGCTAAATATAGCGCTTCACTTACTAAATGATCTGAGGCTCCTTGGAAACGGAAATTTTTATTAGCCATATGCAACAAGAAGCTCCCTAACTCTTCTCTTGATGGTAATAATATTGCAAAATGATATAAACCTGTTGTTCTTCCTTGTTTTGGAATAACTGTGTCCGGTTGATGCAAAATAACCATTGGATTAATACCATCTACCGTTAACATTACATTTCGATCACTACGTTTTAAGACTTTAAATCCTAACAAATCAGTATAAAAGGCAGTGGATTGCTCTAAGTTGCTAACGTTAATTGTAATATCGCGAATATATAAATTGGGTTGTTTATGAAATGTCATTATTTTTCCTCCTGCATAAATGAACTGTCACTTACTTTATGTAACTAAGTATATTTACATAATCAACAAACGTCAAGTAATTAATTTCTGAAAAGTAATATTTTTATTTTATGTAAGAATGCAGTATAATAAGGCTAATAGAGGTGATATTTATGTACGATTCCCATTTATGTCCAAGATTTGAAAAAGCAATGAATGTTATTAGTCAAAGATGGACAGGATTGATTATTTATCGCTTACTAAATGGTGGGCCTCAGCGTTTTAAAGAAATAGAAGCTTCTCTTCCTATTAGTGGTCGAGTTCTATCTGAACGCTTGAAGGACTTAGAACATGCTGGAATAGTATTACGTGAAGTGTATCCAGAGACGCCTGTTCGTATCGAATATTCATTGACTGATAAAGGACGAGCGTTAAAGCCCATTTTAGATGATATCGAAAAATGGTCTCATGAATGGGTAAATTTAGAGGACTAATCACGTTCTAAGTAAGAATCCTCATTTAAAAAGCACTAGAGATAAATGATTAAGCTGTATTTACAAAATAAAAATTAGCGCAATTGATGATGGGCCGTTCTATCGACAACGAAAAAGCACATGGTTTATACATAGCCATGTGCTTTTTTCTATTTTACATGATTCCGTCATGTAATTTTGTGAAAATATTCACTTTTGTTTATCTTATCTTAACAAATAGGTATCATAATAGGATTAATGAAGAAATGGTATTTTTTAAGGAGGAACCATCATGAAAAAACAAGGATTACTTGTAGTATTCGCTTGCATTTTGTTAATTGCCTGCTCCAATCAAAATGTAAAGTCTAGTGTATCAAAAGGTGAAAAAGAAAAATATGTGGATGACATTATGAGTAGCCTATTGATTGCTACAGATACTTTATACGATGCATATTATATGAAAAGCCAGCATTATAAAGGATCTTTAGAAGAAATTGAAGATAATCTCGCTCCTATTGAGGAAGCGATGGAAAAATACAAAAATATTGGACCACCTCCTGTGAGTGATTTAAATCATCTATACAATTTAGTCGGTAAAAGTATTAATACTGTAAATGATTTTATTAAATATGCACCCAATGCTATCTTTAATAATGATCCACAATTCGATGAAAAGTATAAAAAAGTAGAAAATACAATCAGTCCATACTTAAGTGAAATTAATGACATAACCACTCAATTAGGCATATAATTCCGTTCCTTTTTAATTAAAGGCTTCTTTCACCGCCTATGAACAAGTAGTGAATATAGACTTTGTTGAAATCCGCTCTCAGGATGCTCACTTTCCGTTTCGTGAACAGTGAGCATCTCGCAGGAGTCTCGAGCCTTACTGAAATGAATTTGTTCAGAAAAAGTGATAGATAACATTTTCCTAAACAAACTCTTTGCCATTATGGTTTCACATTAATCATCATAGCTGATATAAACATGAGTAAATAAAATACGAGTAGAAAAGTGTTTAAGGCAATTCCCCAAACAGCAAATAACCGAGAATATTTACGTGTAAACAACCCAATAATTCCAAGAAACACTCCAAAGAAAGGAAGTTGAAATATAAAATCTAAAGGTTGATCCTCTGCTTCTGTTATTAACGCAACATTTAAAAATGCGAGCGTAACCAGAGCTATTAAAAAAGAAAGAAAACCAGTCATCGTTGGCAATCTTCTTGTCTTTTTTTGTTTTATCGGTAATTCCATAGCTTGACCTCCCCTACTTTCATTGCTCGAATATCATGATTGTCATCCAGCTTTTTTATACTTTCTGTAGGCCCTGTAATAACAGCACCATACAATTGAATTCCATGCTTTTTAATATAATCAACTCTTTCTGCTATAGATAAATTTCTTTCAGCAACTTTCTCTGCTACAGGTTCATTTTTCTTTAATTCCTCTAAAATTTGAATAAAAATGTCTTCATTGCTTTTTTCATCATTATTAAATGGTGACCAGATAGTATAATCTCTTTGAGCAGGATAGCCTATAGCGGATATGAAACTTCCTTCAGAATCTAGATGCTTTTCTTCCACTCCTGTGTCTACCGCTAACCATCTTAACTCTGTATTTTCTGGAATCATTTTTTCTAACTCTTCCTTTGTCATTAAACGCCTAAAGGATACATATGCTTCAGATACTGTTCCTTTCGGTAATCCGTCTAACATTGACCAATCAGAATTAAAAGGAACTAAGGCATTAGGGTGAATGAGAACTTCTGTATCTTCTTTAGGAATGTCATCAAAAGGGCGTTCAAGTGTCAGCTGTTTATCTGGTATCCTTGGATGACTTAAATCAAATCGAACCGTATAATCCCCAACATCATAATCTTCATCACCAATCTTTTTATATACATCAAAAAAGATATCCATCGAAAAGAAACCTAATTTATGATCTAATTCAATTTCCTCTAAGCTCAAGTTTGGCTTTGTTACATAAATGGTTTTACTTGCGACATCAATTAAATGATCCGCTTTACCACCCATAGCATAATACATATAAGTTCCTAATTTCATTAGTGGAATAATTAGTAGAAGTAACGCTAAACTAATCATAATCGTTGTGTTACGTGCTGTATTTTTACCATTTTGGATTATTTTTTTCTGCCAAGACTCTGTTAAAGAATGCTTCTTATCAAAGTCATTTATAGATTCTTGTACTAATTTTTCATATAAATTTTCCTCTTGATTGTCCTTATTCATCCAGTTGTTTCAACTCCTTTATCTTGCTCATAGCTTTTTGCCTACCTCTATGTAAGTGGCTTTTTAAAGTGTTTAATTTTATTTGTAATATTTCAGATGCTTCTTTATATGATAGTCCATGTAAATCACATAATAGTAAGACATGCTTCTCTTTATCAGGTAAAGTATGTATTACCGAAATTAACAAATGAAAGCTTTCTTTCTCAATAAAAGCACTTTCTGGTGAATGCAAATCTGACTCATTTAAGAAAATATCTTCTGAAATAACCAATCGCTTCCGCTTTCTTTGATAATCAATAAAAGCATGGTATGCCACTTTAAATAGCCAGGCTTTAATATTGCTTATCTCATAATCTTGCAGTTGGATGTATGCTCGATAAAAGGCTTCTTGAACTAGATCTTCAGCTGTATGGTGGTCTCTTGAAAGAGAAAATAAATATCGATATACATCCTTTACATGCAGTTTAAAGATCTCATCTAAATCCACCAATGCTCCCCCTTTCATACATAACCACGTTTAAAGTAAATAAAAAGTTGCAAAATTCTTTCTTTTTTATATTTTACTACTAAGTGTGATTGGCCGTTATAGGATAAAAATGAAATATTTCTCAAAAATCATGTATAATAGAACGATCGAAATAAGAAA
This sequence comes from Bacillus sp. AP8, assembly GCF_000321185.1. NCBI lineage: Bacteria > Bacillati > Bacillota > Bacilli > Caryophanales > Bacillaceae > Bacillus > Bacillus sp. AP8. Next base: position 149,275 of record NZ_CAPG01000027.1, on the reverse strand, counting down.
GAATGTGAAATGATGTTTTTCTTTGGACTTACTGCTTGCTTTATTCTAGTCGGAGTTGGAATCATGCTGCTTATAAAAAAAGGATTAATTGGAGTTGTATTTATTTTACTGGGGCTCCTAGCACTTGGATTATTGATCTATTATTATTCTAATATAAAAAGAAAAAAAGCTATACGAGATAATTGCTTTGACTGTGGCTCATATACAGATTGCAGTTTCATAGATTTACCCTTTAGAACTAAAAAAGGAATGTTTCATGATTGTGGGGATGGAGATTGTTCGAACGGAGATTGTGGCTGTGGTTGGTAAAATACTTAGAAGATCCTTTGATTGGTTCCCTTGTCATCGTAGGCATGATCGATCCTTTATTATTTTCGGAAAAAAGTTGCCTATTTGCGCTCGCTGTACTTCGATATTAATAGGATATGTATTTTCTCCTTTTTTTATTGGTTTTCACATCACCATTCCATACATTTGGATTACATTTATGATGATACCTATTTTATTAGATGGGTTTACTCAACTTTGGAAATGGAGAGAAAGCAATAATCTCCTAAGGTTTTTAACTGGATTTTCTTTTGGATTAGCCCAATCTTTTTTGATATCCAATGTCGTTCATCTAATTGTTGACTTTATGGTATAACGGTTTAGCGAAATTTAACAAGGCTGTTTTCACAAATTTTGTTGCCTAATAGCATTCCGTTCCAAGATGCTCGCTTTCCGCGGAGTGAAAGGTGAACATCCGAAGGGCACAGCTCCTTAGGGATTTCACCTATCCAGCTATTCCTGCAGGATGACCGCTCCTTTCACCCCATTTAGCCAAGCTTTTCATCAACTGGTTTAAACACAGAATGAGGTATATTTAGTAACAACAATTATTTTGATAACAGCCAAAAGAGCCATTGATAAACCCTTTTAGTAAAATGACAGCTATTAGTACTTATATTTCCTCAGCTATTGTTGCTTTAACTTTTATATTCTTTTCTTTTATACTCTCCACAATTGTTTTATCCACACGGTTATCTGTTATGATTTGATTCACTTTATTTATCGGAGCAAATGAAACAAATGCTCGATTATAGAATTTCGTATGATCCACTAAAAGGATAGTTTCATCAGCAATGTCCATCATTTTTTTCTTTAATAAAGCTTGCCATTCATTAGATTCACTTAATCCTCTTTCTATCTCAACACCTTTGCATGAAATAAAGGCTTTGTTTACATAGTACATGTCAAGAGAACGTTCAGCTAAATGCCCCACATAGGATAGTGACTTTGGTAAAAGCTCCCCACCTGTAGAAATAACTTTCATTTGCTCTTTTTTACCTAATTCCATGGCTACTTTGATTGAATTAGTAATGACTGTGAGTGGCATATCAGGTAATTCCTTTGCCATATACCATGCAGTAGTGCTAGCATCAAGGACAATTTTATCCATTGGTTTGATAAGTTTGATTGCTTCTTTTGCGATAGCTTTCTTATCAATAGCATGTAAAATCTCTCTTTCTTCATAAGAAGTCTCAACCTGATCTGGTTCAATACTTACTGCTCCACCATGGCTTCTTTTTAATAAATGCTCTTTTTCTAATTTTTCTAAGTCTCTCCTAATGGTCTCTTCCGTTACATGAAATAATTGACTTAGTTCAGAGACTCTAATACTCATTCTCTCATTGACAATTCCCACAATTTTTCTATGTCTTTCAGCCAAAAGCATGTCATTCTTCCCCTTTTATTCGTCTGCAAAATAAGATAAGTGTAAAAACTACGTTTCCTCTCTCATTATTTCATACATACAAATACTTTATCTACTAAATGCTGCAGAAACACCTCCATCAACAGTGAGCATACATCCAGTTGTTTTAACTGATTTAGATGATGCAAAGAATGCAATAGCTTCTGCGATATCCTTTGGGAATATATTGACTCCCAAGGTTGTTCTTTTTCGATAATGTTCCTCTAGTCGTTCTGGTTCGATCCCATAGGAAGTAGCACGCTCTTCTCTCCACTTTGATCCCCAAATCTGAGACCCTTGCAATACTGCGTCGGGAAGTACACTATTCACTCGTATGCCAAATTCCCCGCCCTCAGCTGCAATACATCTAGCTAAATGAGTTTCTAATGCCTTTACCGAACTATATGCAGCTACATTTTTTCCAGCATATACTGAATTCTTTGAACCAACAAAAATCATATTGCCACCTATATTTTGTTGTTTCATATGTTTAAAAGCTTCACGTGCAGCTAAAAAATATCCCGTACCTAACACATTCATATTTAATTGCCATTCCTGTAAAGTCGTTTCATCAAATGGACTTGATGTTGCTAAGCCTGCATTGTTTACAATTATGTCGACGCCACCAAACGTCAAAGCTGTTTTACGAAAGGCATCCTGAACCTCTTTTTCATTCGTGACATCCATTTTCACTGCTAATGCCCGCTCTTCACCACAGTGTTTATTAATTTCTAAAGCGAGTTTTCCAGCACCTTCAAGATTTAAATCGGCGATTACAACATGAGCCCCTTCAGATGCGAATAACTTACACGTTTCACTTCCAATACCACCAGCTCCTCCAGTTACAAATGCCACTTGACGTGAAAATTCTGTTTCTTTAGGAGCTAATGTTAACTTATAAAGCTCAAGAGGCCAATATTCAACATTGTAAGACTCATTTTCATTAAGAGAAACAAAGTTTCCAAGCGTTGTCGCTCCTTTCATTACCTCAATAGCACGATGATACAATGCTCCACTAACACGAGCGATTGCGAGCGTTTTCCCGCTATTAATCATTCCAACTCCTGGTATTAATATAACTCGAGGTGCGGTTTCAAAAATTTGATCTCCATCATTCATATTTCGATGAAAATATTCTCTATATTTTGCTTTGTAATCTTTAATTCCTTGTTTAAGTTTGTCAATCAGTTCTGAAACATTCTCCTCAACAGGATTCCAATTAACAAACAGTGGTGTTCTTTTTGTATGAACTAAATGATCAGGACAAGCTGCTCCTATTTGAGATAAATCGAATGCTCCATGGCTATTTACAAATTGGCATACTTGTTCCGAATCATCATAACTTAAAATCATTTTCTTTTCACTACTCACTCCACCTCGAATATATGGCATTATTTGTGCCGCAATCGATTTTCTTACCACTGTTGCAAGTGGTTGATATTTCTGGCCAGCAAATAACTTGTCTACTACAATTCTTTTCTCTAGATATTGTACTGCTTCATTTATGATGGATATTGTTTTTTCATAGCTTTCTTGAGAAGAATCCCCCCATACAACTAGCCCATGCTTCTCCATTAACACCAACTCTGCATGTGGATTGTTTTTGACACCTTCAGCAATCATTTTTGAAAGAGTAAATCCAGGTCGTATATATGGAACCCACACAAAGCGATTACCATAAATCTCTTTAGCAATTTCTTTTCCGTTATCTGCACAGCAAATACTAATTATTGCATCTGGATGAGTATGATCAACATGTTTAAAAGGTAAAAAGGCATGCAATAATGTTTCGATAGAAGGCCGTGGATGTTTGGAATCGATCATACAATGAGAAAGATAAGAAACCATTTCCTCATCACTCATTTCATCACGCTCAATAAGTGGAGTAATATCCTCCAATTTTAATCCCGTGAATTGAGAAGTTTTCATATTAGCAAGATCTGAACCACTCCCCTTTACCCACATTACTTCGACTTCCCTTCCACGAAAATCCTTCTCTATTGTTTTCATTGAAGTATTTCCTCCACCCCAATTACAGACAGAGCGATCAGAACCGATTAAATTTGATCTATATACCAACTCTCCAAGTCCTTCTTCAATCATACTAGCAATATTCGCATCCCATTTATTCATCACCACTAATAAACCCATCTCCTTTTATTGTAATATTTGGATATTTTTGTTTTTAATTATACACGTTATACCATATTGTTTGTATATCTTTTTTTATTTTTATTTACCTTGTTATAAATCGAAAACGAACAAAGAAAACAAAGATATACACAGATTTCTATTTATCCCCATTTAAATTATTTGTTATATATACCCATCCGTTTCCATACTGAGTAATGCCAAGTCTTCTGTTCAGTTCTCACTATGATCTCATATCAAATAATAAAAACCTTGTATTTCATAAGTTTTCATACAACAAAAAACCCCCTGCTTTAGGGGGTATTACTTAGAAAGGACATACTTTCATATCTCACCGATTTTAGTTTTTAGGTTTAATATTTAACAATTTTTGCTTTAAATCCTCTTCCATATTAGATAATTCAATTTGGGCTTGTTGACGCTTCATACGACCTTCTGCTTGAATACGAAGTGTTTCTTCTAATGCAGTAATTAAATTATCCTGTGTTTTCTTTAATGTTTCAATGTCTACTAATCCACGTTCATTTGCTTTTGCCGTTTCAATCGTATTTACTTTAAGCATTTCTGAGTTTTTTAACAGTAAATCATTTGTCGTTTTGGCTACTTGATTTTGAGCATCAACAGCAGACTTTTGTCGTAATAACGCTAGTGCAATAGCTACTTGGTTTTTCCATAATGGTATAGCTGTCATAATGGATGATTGAATTTTTTCAGCTAATGTTTGATTTGTATTTTGTATTAAACGGATCTGCGGTGCACTTTGAATCGTAATTTGACGACTTAACTGTAGATCATGCATTCTCTTTTCTAATCGATCAACAAATTGCAGCATATCATTTACTTCTTGAACAGCCATTTGATCGCCAGATACTTCTGCTTTTTTCCTCATTTCAGGAATGATGGTATTATTTAGCTCTTCAAGTTTAAGTTCTGCTGCAGCTATATAAATATTTAAAGCGTGAAAATAATCTTTATTTTTTTCATAAAGTTGTTCAAGCATAGCTACATCATTAAGCAATGTGTTTTTTGAATGAGTTAACTGAACAGCAATGCGATCAATTTGTGCACTCGTTTTTTGATATTTAGATAAAGTTTCTTGAATAGATGAAGAAATCTTTCCGAATAAGCGTGATACAATGTTTCGCTTTTCCTGTAGTTCATCAGGTTTAACGCTTTCTAATCGCTTCATTAAATCACCCAGAATCTCTCCAACTTCCCCAATGTCTTTTTTCTGAACTTGATCAAGCATCGCATGAGAAAAATTCATAAGCTTAGATTGTGCTTGTGTGCCATACATCATCATTGCCTGAAAATCAGTTGGATCAATCTGTTCCGCTAGTTGTATAGCGCGTTCTCTATTTTCAGCAGGCAGTACATCTATTAATCTTTGCGGTTTATCTGTTACTTCTTTTTGCATTTCAACTTGGTTATGCACTACATCTCCAAATGGATTCGATAATAAATCATCTAATCCGTCTCTTTTTTGTAGTGTTCTTTCATCTGACATGAATGTTCCTCCTTCAAGACTTTACATTAGGATCTTTATTTTTTTCAATAGATTGTTTTGCAATGTCAATTTCTACTTTTAATGTATCCACATCATTTGCAAGAAGATTAGTCAAATCTTTTTCAATTGTTTGAGCCATCTCTGCAATGGTGATACGAGTATCTTTTAGAGAGTCTTGAATTTCACCAGTTTTTACAGATTGTTTCGTTAAAAAGGCATATTTTTCAGTTAACTCAACCATAGAATCTAAATGTGAATAATAAAATGACTCCGCTTTATAAAAACGTTTCGGATCATCTTCAACAATAGCTTGTATTTTTTTTGCTACTTTAATGACATCATAATTCTGCTTAATAGTTATCACGTTTCCAACTGAAAACATTACTTTTTGTAGGCGTGATATTTTCGCCTTTCCTTCTTGTAGATGATCTTTAATATACTTATATTCACTTCGGCTTAATCCACTATTTTTTAGCTCTTTCCTAGCAAACATCCATTTTAGACCAAAGAAGGTAATTAGTAATGCCACAAATCCAGACAATACTGATATGAAAAATGATACACCAAAAGCTAACCAACTAACAAGCCAAGCTACAACAAATGCAACTGAAGCGACGGCTAGTCTAAAAATAAACATAAATATTGATATGACAGATTTCATTTTTCATCGACTCCTACTTGTAGTTCCTTATTTATTATTTACGGATATCATATCGTAAGGTTTCAATTTCTTTTTCTGAATTTCATTCATTTCCCTCTATATAAATTATTATATCTATATTATAACAAGGTTTCAGGAAATCACATATAAGACGGTAGACGTACACAAAAATAAGTCTTGAGAAAAGAGAGATGAAATACATTTCATAAACAAAACATCCCTTCGTAAATATGACCTTCTATACTTCACATTTGTTTTTTTACCATTAAAAAAACAAACACAAAGTTTGCTTTCCTCTTTGTCTTCTTCGTTGTACAAACAATCTTTCTCGTTCTAATAAGCGATTCTTTTCTCTGTTATTTAAAATATACCCACACCACCTATAAAATAACGTCTCGTCATTCACTGGTAGATATTTCATACAAGAAATTCTAATCTTACTTTGATACAATAATAAATATTTTAATATCAACCTAGAGGAGATTACTATGTTAAAAGTTTCTAAATACTTTATACCAATTTTGTTAGCATTTATTTTATTATCTGGATGCCAATCAAATGCTATTCCTGATGAGGCTCAATTAGATGTACCCATCGTATTACAATATCCAGAGCTTCCAAGAGGCTGTGAGGTAACTAGCCTTGCTATGCTATTACAATATAATGGCATTGATGTCGATAAAATGGAATTAGCAGTAAAAATCGCACATCAACCCTTTGAAAAAAATGGTGTAAAAGGTAATATGCATAAAGGGTTTGTAGGAGCTATGAATACTTTGGACGAAGATGGTTTAGGTGTATATGTAGAACCGATTGTAGATCTTGCGAAAAAATATGTACCAAACAGAAAAGTGAAAAATATTACAGAAGAATCACCTGAATCACTATACAAAGCGGTCAGCAAAGGATACCCAGTCTGGGTTTTAATTAATGCACGATTCAAAGAACTGACAGATGACCATTTTCTAACGTGGGTGACGGATGAAGGAGAAATGAAAGTCACCTATCGACAACATAGCGTCGTCATAACAGGATATGACAAGGACAATGTATTTATTAATAATCCAATGGAGTCTAACAAAAATATCGCCATAAATCGAGTAAATTTCGAAAAAGCATGGATTCAAATGGGTAGTCAAGCTATGTATATAAAAAACTAAATAGATCATCGTTTTAAGTTTGGAATTCAATGTCGTCGGATAAGATTACTTTCTTATCCAGACGACATTTTTCATTTGTTATATGACTAAAAATCAAAATTATCTGGGTCAGCACCTACACGCTCATTTTTGTTCATACTATCAATAACTTTCATATCCTCATCGCTCAATTCGAAATCAAAAATATCTGCATTTTCTTGAATACGTTCTTCATGAATCGATTTAGGTATCGTTATAATACCATGTTGGATATCCCAGCGAAGGATGACTTGAGCGATACTTTTGTTATATTTTTTCCCAATATCCGATAAGACTGGGTCATTTAATAATTTACCACTACCAAGTGGTGAATAAGCTTCAATATGAATTCCTTTTGATTTACAGAACTCTCTTAATTCAACCTGGGATAATAAAGGATGAAGTTCGATTTGATTAACCATTGGAACAATCTCTGCCGTTTCTAATAAATCTTCAAGATGATGAATATGAAAATTACTCACTCCGATTGCTCGGGCTTTTCCATCTCTGTAAAGCTTTTCAAGTGCCTTCCACGTTTCTTTATACTTTCCAGCTGTTGGCCAATGTATTAAATATAGATCAACATATTCAATTCCTAGCTTTTTCATACTTTCATCGAATGCAGCTAATGTAGATTCATAACCTTGATCGTCATTCCAAACTTTTGTTGTAATGAACAGCTCTTCTCGAGAAAGACCGCTTTCTTTAATTGCTTGACCAACACCTTCTTCATTTTGATAAATAGCTGCTGTATCAATCGCTTTATATCCCGATTTAAGAGCGCTTTTCACTGAATGAATGACTTCTTGACCATCTTTAACTTGCCAAACACCTAGACCAAATTGAGGCATTTCTACTCCATTATGTAAAGTAATGGTAGTTTGTAAATTGTTCATTTAATCTCCTCCTTAGCTACTATCCTATAAATATCATACACTTTGTATTTATATAATTAATAGTCTATTCTTTATACTTTTTGAAAAATTAACATGCAAATTATGATAAAATTGGGATGAAGAAGGAGGAGAGTAATTATTCAAGATAAGAAATGGCTCGTATATACTCTATTATTCTTGTGTCTTTGTAGTGGAGGATTTTTTATATACGTGATAACTTCACAAATAATGGAACATAATCAAACGATGAACGTATCAACTCAAGAAGAGAAAACCACTTCTAAATCAAACTCAAATACTTCTAAGTCATCTATAGAGGCAAGAATTACGCAGAACGAACAAATTACTGCAAGTGAAGTGATAGAAGATGAGTCTACTAAAAAGCCATTATCCGTTCCTCTTATACTACAAATGCCAGAATTAGAACGAGGTTGCGAAGTAACTAGTTTAGCAATGATTTTGCAATATCAAGGTATTTCTGTCGATAAAATAGAATTAGCCCAAAACATAACTTTTGTACCTTTTAAAGAAAATGGATTAAGAGGTAATATGCACAAAGGTTTTGTTGGTAATATATATACATTTTCCGAAAGTGGACTTGGTGTATATGTAGAGCCAATTATTGAATTAGCGAAACAATATGTTCCTGCAGAAAGAATTGTGAATGTGAGTAAGAAACCTATAGAACATCTCTATTCCGCTATCGATAAAAGCTATCCAGTATGGCTGATCACTAACTCGTGGTTTAACGAACTACCAGAAAGTCAATTTTACATATGGGAAACAGTAGACGGGCCAATGAAAGTTACATACAGACAACACAGTGTTGTAATGACAGACTATGACGATCAATATGTTTATGTTAATGATCCGCTACAAGCGGAAAAGAACATCCCATTGAATCGAGAGAACTTTGAAAAGGCTTGGATTCAAATGGGTAGCCAAGCTATGTATATCATGAACGAGAATCATTAACACTTGATTATGGAAAATCAAATACTACATTTTAAAAGGTTGCCCAAAAGATATACTTTTGGACAACCTTTTCTAATCGTGTCTATTTAAAAACTTCAACCTATTACTCTACACCTCTAAAACTATCGAATGGATAAAATACAAATTTCGCCTTTCCAATAATGTGATCTTTCTGAATATAGCCAAGTCCATTTCGACTATCCATACTATCCAAGCGATTATCTCCCATCACAAAATATTGATCATCTGGTACTGTAAGGGGACCAAAATTGCCTGTAAGTAACGAGCCTTGCTGTTTTGCTTGTTTTCTATTTTCCGACAAATATGGTTCATCATATACTTTTCCATTAATCAATAATTGATCATTGCTCATTTCTATCTGATCTCCTGGTGTACCAATTATTCTTTTAACATAATTAGTATCTGTTCCATCTCCTTTTATAATAACAATATCTCCTCTTTTAAAATCACCAATAAAATTCATCTTACTAACAAACATTTTTTCATGATTATGTAATGTTGGACTCATTGAAGAACCATCAACTGTATATGGTGCAAATAAAAAGGTTCTTACTAAAAATACAACAGCGAATGCAATAACCAATGATTTTATCCAACTTTTCACTTCTTCTTTAACTTTTGATTTTTCCACTTTAACACTCCTCAACATCAATAAATAAAAGCGCTTTGCTACTACCACTTTTTATATATAAGTAGACTATAGTGGGTAATAACTATTACCCTTAACCAACTTACTAAATCATGGATGGTCTTTATAACTAAAACAAAGCATCTTTTTATTCTAAAAAATCATATAGACTTTATCATCGAATAATTTTCTCTATTATAACATTTTCATGTATTTTTACACATATGAAAGAAGCTATCTTCTTTTCTGAAAATAGCTTCTTTCATGAAATTATTAGTTCTATCTTTTTAATGGTTTTTTCTCAGAAATAATCATATTACGAAATTTACCTAATAACCTTCCGAAGCGCGTAGTAGAAGCTACCAAATGAATCTCTTCTGACTGACTATTTTCCTTATGTTTTGTCTCTACAAGCTTAGATGCTTTTATCGCTTCCTCCATAAAATAGGACTGTGAATTAACGGCATGATACTCAGAACCACTTCGCTTTTTGTATAATCCATTTGATTCTAAAACCCGAGCCTTCACATTATCATACAATTGAACTTCTAATATATCATTAATTCTTTTTTTCACTTTACTATCTAAAATAGGACTAGCAATCTCCACTCTTTTTTCCATATTTCTTGTCATTATATCAGCAGAGCTAATATACATTTGCATCCCTTCTCCTTCTCCAAAACAATACACACGGGAATGCTCTAAAAACCTTCCTACAATACTAACTACTGTAACATTTTCTGTTTTATTTTGAACGCCTGGTATTAGACAGCAGATCCCTCTAATAATTAAGAAAATTTTCACGCCAGCGCAAGAAGCCTCTGAGAGTTTCGTAATTAATTCACGATCTGTTAAAGAGTTCATTTTCATTACAATCTTACCTGTTTGCCCGGCCTCTACTTTAGCAATCTCTTCATCTATTAAAGCGCTAATTCCCGTTTTTAAACTTGTAGGTGCGACTAATAATTGATTATATTGACCGTCTAAATTAGAAATAGACATGTTTTTAAAGAAAACATTTGCATCATTTCCTATGACGTCATTTGCCGTAATTAAACATAAATCGGTATACAATTTCGCTGATTTTTCATTATAGTTACCTGTTCCGATTTGGGTAATATAATTAATTTTATTTTGATTCCAATAGGTGATTAGACATATTTTCGAGTGTACCTTAAATCCTTCAAATCCATAAATCACATTACAGCCAGCCTCTTCTAGTTGTTCTGCCCAATCAATGTTATTTTGTTCATCAAAGCGTGCACGAAGTTCCATTAATACTGTTACTTCCTTCTTATTTTCCGCAGCTTGTGTCAAGTATTCTACTAGCTTTGCTTTGTTAGCCAAGCGATAAATTGTAATTTTTATTGAAATAACATTATCATCATTTGCAGCTTCTCTTACAAGACGTAAAAATGAATCCATCTGTTCATATGGATAATGAAAGATCATGTCTTTCTTTCTAATTTGTTCAATCATGGATTCAAACTTGCTCACCATAGGTGAAGACTGTGGTTCAAATACTGGATAGCATAGAGAACGTGCCGTCATTAACGGAAATTTCTCATGTAGCGAAAAGACATATGACATTTTCAACGGCGCCTTACTACTAAATACTTGTTCTTTTCTAATATTCAGTCTTTCACATAAATAATCTAGCATTTCATTGGTACATTCATATTGAATTTCTAAACGGACAGGCGCTAGTCTCTTTCGTTTTTTTAAGATTTTTTTCATATGATGACGGTAATCATCATCATCATCAAATTCTTCATCTTCAGGACTAATATCTGCATTTCTCGTTACAGAAATGATTGTCTTATCTACAAGATTAAACATAGAAAGTATTTGTTCCGCATATTCATAAATGATTTTTTCCATCAAAATATATCGAACATTCTCACCAGGTAAAAACACTACATTTGGTAGAGATTGTGGTACTGGTATAAAACCAAATGACAATTTCTCATCATTCTTAATCATAACTACAATATGTAAAGACTTATTCGTTAAATGTGGAAACGGGTGGTGTAAGTCCACAATTTGTGGTGACAATACTGGTAATATAATATTTTTAAAATACTGATCAATAAACTTACGATCTTTCCCATCTAATTCACGAATAGTCGTATTATATATATCATGTTCTCGTAATTCCTTCTCAATCTCCAAAAAAACCTGGTCTTTTCGTTTATATAGAGGTGCTGTAGCTTTAAATATCTTCTTTAATTGTTCCGTTGGAGTTAATCCACTTTTATTATCTACATGTGCTCCTTTAATATAAGACAAATCTAATAAGCTACCTACTCTAATCATATAGAACTCATCTAGATTACTCTCAAAAATAGAAACAAACTTTAATCTTTCATATAAAGGAACTGATAAATCACAAGCTTCCCCTAGAACTCGTTCGTTAAATTGTAGCCAAGAAAGCTCTCGATTCTGTGTATAACTAATATCATTCATCATCTTAACCCTGCTCATGTTCCTCACCTTCTTTTAACACCTTGCTATACAAGTACCCTTCTCTAACACCATACCCGCTAATATGAATGATTTCACTGCCATAATACTCTGCAATTGTATCCAAAATAATCATTCCTGGGATAATAGTATGAATACGATCTGGTACAACTCGTAAGATTCTACGTAACGTACTTTTATCTGCTTTTTTAAATAAGGCAAGCATGTCTTTAATATAATTCACTTGTAAATCATTCGATGAATCTAATTCATGAAGGTCATGATAGATTTTTTTAGTGGCACGAACCGTTCCACCTACACCGCATATTACTTTATGCGTTTGATTGTTAGACCCGAGCTTCGCTAGTTCCATTAAGATATCTTCTTTCATAGCTAATCTCTCTTCTTTTTTCGGAATTAGCTTTGAAACATGCTTTGTAAACATACTTAAGGATCCAATCGGAATACTTGTAGCCGATTTTAAAACAGCATTTTCATATACAGCTAACTCAGTAGATCCCCCACCAATATCTACAAGAATACCACTATCAACATTTAAAAAGTTCGATGCTCCTATAAAATCAAGAGTTGCCTCTTCTGCACCTGAAATCACATCAATAAAAAAGCCAGTGCATTCTTGAATGTTTCGAACAACTTCATCAGAATTAATAATATTTCTTAATGAAGCTGTAGCGAATACGTAAACATTTTCAATTCCAAAGTTATCTAAAATTGACTTATAATCTCGTAGTATTTCACAAGCTGTCGAAATTCCTTTTTCAGACATTATTCCATTTTTTACATAACCTGCAAGTCCAGCAGTTGTCTTTTTACTTAACAAAGATTTCAAATTATTTTCTTGGCACGTATAAATGTTTAGTCGTATTGTATTTGATCCTATATCTATAACTCCATAAATCATCTGTAATCCCCTTTTTTAAAAAAAATACTTTATTTAATTCTACCATTCTTATGTTTCCCTATTTTATGACCGTTTTCCAAACATAATATGTGATAAATGTGAAAATTTCTATATTTTCAACAAATCTTTACAAAATATTCATATTTTGAGTCTTATTCCTTGTGCATACAAAAAGAGCTATTATCTTAGTAAATAGCTCTTTTTGTATTTGGATATCTAATTATATAACGAATATTCTTTCTAACTTACGAAATAGATTCATTCTTTTCAATTAATTGATTACCAATACTTTCTACAATTTCATTAGTAGTCTTCGGTACAAAAGTCTTTAAGACATTATTAATCATAGCACCCATAAATCCACCCGCAGAAATGTCTAAACTACCCGTAATTTTTGTTTGATTTTCACTTAATTCTTCGACTTGAAAATAACCTGATCCATCAAAATTATCATTAATACCTTGTAACTTAAAAGAAAGCTTTGAATGGTCCTCTATTTTGATTTGATGTACTAGTAAACTTACATTCTTTTTCACAAAACCAAAATCACCTAAAAAATCCCATATAGCTTCTTGATCACTTTTCAATTCATGTTTAATATATCCAGGCATTAATGGTGCCCAATTATTGAAACTCCCTACAAATCCCCATGTTTCTTGAAGGGATGCATTTATTACAATAGAATGTACACTACTCGGCATGATGGCTCCTCGCTTTCATATTTTAACATTTTACCTTCTGAAATATTATTTCTATTTGCACATGTATAATCCTTCAAAAAAATGAATTATTTTCTAAAAATACGAATAAAAACGATTTTTCTATATAATTTCCCAACCAATGAGACGAAAGTCAATAAAGAAAGGAATATTTGGAAATTTGTCTAATACATATACATATGATTGTTAATACTTCGTTTCTTTAGACTGTTTTCACATACTTAGTTGCATATGAACAATTTAGTGAATTTAGGCTGAGTTGAATTCCTCTCCAAGATGCTCGATTTCCGCGGGACAGGTAGTTAGCCTCTTTGGCACAAGTGTCTAGTAGGTCTCACCTGTCCCGCTGCACCCGAAGAGTTTCGCACCTTCCCCTCTAATCAAGCTGTTTATTCTACTTTGATTCACTAAAGTTATTTATAAACAACCCTCTTTTAGAAAACAGCCTTACATGAAAAAGAACATTAGAATAAGAGGAGCGCTTTTATGGATTTTGCAATGTTTAAACCTTTGAAATTAAAAGCATTTAGAAGTCTATTTGGAGCACAAATTTTTTCAGATTTTGGGAATTGGTTAGATATAATAGCCCTTCAGGCTATTGTCGTTTTCTATTGGGGTTTGGACGAAACGGCAGCGGCCTCTGTTTTAATCGTGCTAGGTCTTCCCTGGGTTATCATCGGCCCATTTGCCAGTGTATTTACTGATCGTCTCAATAAGAGAACCGTAATGATCGTCTGTTTATATTTGAGAATGGCAATGGTTGTTGGTCTTTTTTTCTCCCCCAATTTATACTTTTTATTACTTTTTGCTTTTTTAAAAAGTACGGTAGCTGCTATATACGATCCAGCCAGACAAAGTACAATTCGTTCTACTGTTCCACCAAATCAATTGGCAGAAGCCGTTACTTTAAGCCAACTTTCTGTTAATACGATGAAAATTATCGGACCAGCGCTAGGCGGATTAATCATGCTAGTGTTCAACACAAAAAGTCCTTTTATTTTTGAAGGCATTAGTTTTTTTATTGCCTTATTATTCATTTTGAATTTACCAAAGCAAATTGGGTCGAATCACACAGAAATGGAAACTACACCAAAAAAAGCACCTTTTATTGAAGAATTCAAACTGGGTATCCAACATATTTTTAATACGCCTCTTCTTAAAACTGCTATAATTTTGTCTTCCATTGCTTTTTTTATCATTTTTCTTTATGACGGACTTTTTTCATTTGTGGCTAAAAAAATTGGGTTTTCTGAAGAGGGATTTGCTTTATTAATAAGCGCTGTTGGATTTGGAAGTGTAGCTGGAGCATTGTTGCTGGGAAGATGGACAAATTGGAAGACCCGACCTATACACTATATGGCAATTGCTTCTGTTTTCAGTGGCTCATTTATCGTATTAATAGGGTTAGGAAGTATGGGCATGTTTTCTCTACCAAATTATCTTTGGATACTGGTAGCATTCATTCTAGGAATTCTTGCGTCTATTGAATCCATCCCTTATGGTTATGTTTTACAAAGTGAAACTCCTCAAGAAATGATGGGACGTGTTTCAGCGGCCGCAACATCCTCCCAAACTTTTTCAATGCTATTCGCTCCTGCAGCAGGTGCTTTTTTTGCTAAACTTATAGGAATATCCTCTGTATTTATTGTAGCGGGATTAACAACCTTCCTGCTTGGTATTTTTATTCTCAGTTTCGTAGTGAAAAAAGGAAGGATCGTACAGGAAAACAGTCAAAGTTTATAATAAAAAAGAACATTATTATTTCTGTTAGCTCTATATCAACTGTTTTAATAAACTGAGTTGACTATTTTAATATCCTAATACAAAAGAGTAGTCCATTATTTCACTCTCAAAATGATGGACTACTCTTTCCTCATAGTAAAAACTACTCCAATAAAATGAAAAAACTAAACTCGATAACTAACTAAACTCTTCAATTTAGCATATTCCCTCATAACCTCTTCAGATACAATGTACAGATCTGCTTGATGAATATTTTCATATGTCTTTTCATTAAATATCTCACGTTTTTGCATTGGTAAATAGTTCGCATTTTTAATTATCAATGAGAATTCATTTAATAATGAAATTTGTACATATTGCTCATAAGCATTACAGTCTGCTAGTGCTGTTTGGTTATATGAATCAACTGTGACACTTGCGGTAATTTTAATAATATTATCCTTATCCATATGTTCGCCTCTATTGAAAATTATTTCTTCACATTAAGAAATCACTCATTTATTTGCTGTAATTATAAAGAGGTAATTCTTACTCTTTATTCTTTTCGATTTAAATGTAAAAAATTCAAACATTTTTTACAGATGTAAATAAAAGAGCAATCATATTTAAAATTAAATGACATCATTAGTATCTTTGAAGCCTTCTAGAAAAATGAAAAGTTCTTTGTCTAGACTGTCCTTTTTTTCGTCTTACAACTATTCCCTTGGATCAAAATGTGCACGATCTCTAATGATAATAAAATCCTCGGTAGGGAAAGCTATTTCCATAGCTGTTCAGTAAACTTTGTTAAGAAAGGAATACAGGTATGGAATATTATCTTAAAGATATTGACGATGTACTATCAGAAGTGCAATCTACGCGAGATGGTCTATCTCTCAATGAAGTCTCAACACGCCAAGAAAAGTATGGGTATAATGAGCTTAAGGCGAATATAAGAGACTCTATATGGAAATTGTTTTTTTCAAATTTTAAAGACCCTATGAGTATTGTCTTACTCATTGCTGCAGCCGTTCAAATTTTTTTAGGGGAAGTAATTGAATCCATTATTATTTTATTAGTTCTAATTCTGAACTCTGTTATTAGTACCATTCAAACTAGAAAAGCAGAGAACTCACTTGATGCTCTTAAAAAGATGTCTACTCCCGAGGCAAAGGTAATGCGTGACGGAAAGAAAAGTACAGTCCCTGCTAGAGAATTAGTACCAGGTGATATTGTATTATTGGAAGCAGGAGATAATATTCCTGGTGATGGTCGCATCATAGAAACTGGTACTCTTAAAGTGGATGAGGGTATGCTGACTGGCGAATCTGAAGCAGTTGAAAAGTTTGAAGATACCATTCATCATGACCAACCTTTAGGAGACCGTCGGAACACGCTATACAGTGGGTCTATGGTAGTTTATGGACGTGGAACAATGGTTGTAACAGGAACTGGACAAAATACTGAAATCGGCAAAATTGCTTCGTTACTTGAAAGCGCAGAATCAAAACAAACTCCTTTACAAAAGAAATTAGAAGTTTTTAGTAAGAAACTAGGCATCGTAATTTTGTGTCTATGTATATTTATTTTTGCTATTCAGGTAGGACGTGTTTGGTTTTCAAATGATAGTACAAATATGACGGCTTCTATACTTGATGCTTTAATGTTTGCTGTTGCTGTAGCAGTCGCAGCAATACCCGAGGCATTGAATTCAATTGTGACCATCGTTTTAGCTGTAGGAACAAATAATATGGCAAAAAACCATGCAATTATACGAAAACTACCAGCTGTCGAAACATTAGGTTCAGCATCACTAATCTGTACAGATAAGACAGGAACTCTAACCCAAAATAAAATGACCGTTGTAGATTATTACATCCCAGGTGAAATGAAAACGAATTTTCCAGAAGATACAAATCTTTGGACTACAGGTGAGCACGCCCTTCTTCATATCGCTGTTTTATGCAATGACTCACATATTAATGAAGAAGGAAAAGAACTTGGTGATCCAACAGAAGTTGCTTTAATCGCATTCAGTAATGCTAAAAAGAAAGACTATGGTAAAATTCGAGCAACTTTTCCAAGAGAAGCCGAACTCCCCTTCGACTCTGACAGAAAGTTAATGTCTACTGTTCATAATTTCAATAACCAAAAAGCCATGCTGGTTAAAGGGGGACCAGATGTTTTATTTGAGCGTTGTCATTCTATTTTAATAAATGATGAGGAAAAACCATTAACTAATGACATATTAAATGAGTTAAAAGCAGCAAATGAAGGTTTTTCAAAAAAAGCGCTCCGTGTTTTAGCTTACGGGTACAAAAATTTACCAAATGATAAACGAGAAATATTTATTGAAGATGAAGAAAATTTTACACTAGTTGGTCTTACAGCCATGATTGATCCACCACGTGAAGCAGTTTATGACGCTATAAAAGAATCTAAAAAGGCTGGTATTAAAACGGTCATGATTACCGGTGATCATAAAACAACAGCCCAAGCTATCGGCCATGATATTGGGTTAATGGATAAAAATGATATTGCCTTAACAGGCCAAGAATTAGATGCTCTAAATGAAGTTGAACTAGATAAAAAACTCGAGAGTATTTCAGTGTATGCACGAGTTTCACCTGAGAATAAAATTCGAATTGTACGTGCATGGCAGAAAAAAGGGAAAATTACTGCAATGACGGGTGATGGTGTAAATGACGCCCCTGCTTTAAAGCAAGCTGATATTGGTATAGCTATGGGTAGTGGAACAGATGTTGCCAAAGATGCTTCAGCAATGATATTAACAGATGATAATTTCGTATCAATCGTGAAAGCAGTAGAGGTTGGAAGAACGGTATTCGAAAACATAAAAAAATCCATTGCTTTTTTGTTCGCAGGAAATTTAGGCGCAATTATTGCCATTATTTTCGCACTCGTATTTAATTGGATAAATCCGTTTACTGCTATTCAATTACTGTTTATAAATCTCGTTAATGATTCCCTTCCTGCTATTGCCATTGGTATGGAAAAAGCAGAACCAGGAATTATGCAAAAAAAACCTAGAGATATAAACGAAGGATTATTTTCAGGTGGAACGATGCAAATTGTCATTATTCGTGGTTTACTAATTGGAATAGCAGTTATTGTCTCTCAATATATTGGGCTTCAGCAAAATGAACAAATAAGTGTCGCAATGGCTTTTACAACACTTATTCTTGCCAGAACGTTCCAAACATTTACCGCTCGATCGAATTCTCAGACTGCTTTAAAAATTGGCCTTTTGAGTAATAAATATGTCTTAGGAGCCGTTACGATTTGCTTATGTCTATATTTTATTACAATCATTCCAGGCATTCGGAGTATTTTCTCTATACCAGATGCATTCGGTTTGTATGAGTGGACGATTGCTACAGGATTAGCTTTGCTCGCTGTGATTCTCATGGATATTGGTAAGGCATTACGGAATACCACAATGAAGAAAAATGCATAAAAATATGTAATAACAAGAGCCATAAATAAAAAGAGGCTAGAATCATTAGCCTCTTTAATATTGATATTTAGAATACTTATTCACTAACTATTTTATATGAGTCCAACAACTTATCTTTTGACATCATTAAATATACAATTCGCTCTTTTTTTAACACTTCCATTGAAAAATTCTTTTTTGATAGTAAATAAATAGGAATGTGAGATATTTTTTTATATAAAGAATACATTTTATTCTGAGGAAAAACACAATCAAATCCAAGTGAGAGATATCCCTTATTGATCATCGTGATACCAATAACACCTTTTATTCTTTCAGAATCAGGATGAGTTCGAATAAACGATGCTAAAGAAGGCATCGAGTTCTTAACTTTTCGATATAGTTGCCTTCCTTTCAACATTTCATTTTTTACATTCAAACTATCATTCAATACTTTTACATTGTGCAGATGAATTTTTAAAAAGAGATCATTTTTAAATACCTCCGTTCCATCTGTTAAGATCACATCATTTCCCTTATATTTTGTTAATCGCACTCGGAAAACTCCATCTGATTCCAAACTAGAAGTAATGAGTCTAAGGCGAGTAAACGAGCAATAGAAAGGATCTACAAACAGCCAAATCTTTATCAACATTTTACGAATACGCATTTTCTCCTTCTCCTTTAAAATGGTTCATTTTTAGGATGATACATGCGTTATCATTTTATAATGGTAAAGTGAGGTAGTTCATTTTGTTCTAAGATATGGATGGATCCGTTATATTATTAATAGCCAAATCCCTTATATCCCTCCCTTATGGATTCGTTTAATAAAAGGTATGTTTACTCTCAAACAAAGCTGTTTTTACACACTTTGTTTTGCCCATCACTTTATTTCACTCTTTTGCCTGAGATGCGAGTATGAAAATCACATAATAATGTAAAAGGGTGTCCAGTTAACGCCCTACCTTACAACAATGAATATCACATTCCTATTAATCATTCAAATTCTTTCATGACTATTGCTAGATGATCACTAATATCACTTGCTAACATGCTAGTAGCAGCCTTATTCTCGTACCATAAATCTGCTGTAGCTCCATGAAAATATACCGCATTTGCAATTGCAGCTTTAACATCAGTGTATGAAGATAAAAAAGCTAAAATGATTCCCGTTAAAGTATCCCCTGTACCCCCTTTGGCTAATCCAACATTGCCTGTTTCATTCACATATAGACTTCCATCCGGAAAGGCAATCACCGTATTTCTTCCTTTTAAAACGACAATCACATCATTTTCCAGCGAATAGTGATAGGCTAATTCCATGCGATTATTTTGGATATCCTTCACTGTTTTCCCCGTCATTCTGCTAAATTCACGTGGGTGTGGTGTTACAATTGTAACAGCATCTCTCTTTGGATACATTCTTTTCTGTAAAGCCCCTGCATCAAGTACAATTGGTAATTTGGTTGTAAACAATGTCTGTAATGCTTTGTCAACAAGGTCCTCATCTTCTAATCCTGGTCCGATTGCCACAGCTTTTATCCCTTTAGGAACAAATCCTGAAGCAATTTTTTGTATTCCATCATGCAAATACGTACATTCAGGGACTCTTCCTGCAATAATGCTCGATGCAAAGGATGATGTAGCTACAGTTAATTTTCCTATCCCTGCTCGCATAGCACCTAAGCTAGCAAGCATTGCACTACCTGGCATTTCGTCACATCCTGCTACTAATAAGCCTGTACCAAAAGTTCCTTTATGTGCATTAGCTGACCTTTTCAAAAAGCTCATTTTAACATCTGCTTTTGTCCAAATTTTCCAACTAGAATCGTGAGGTATTCCAATAGATAGAGATTGTTTTTTTCCATAATAATTCGTACTTTCTTCTAAAAAGGCAGATGGTTTAAATCCATGGAGTGAATACGTATAATCCGCATGAAAAGCCTGGTCAACATCTCCTAAATTCGACATGACACCTGTCGGCACGTCTATAGCTACTCGAAGTGCATCTTGACTATTTGCCCATTTCACAATATCTACAAGCTTCTCTTTTAGCGGTAGCTTAGCCCCTACTCCTAATAAAGCATCAATAATCACATCATAATTACCACTTATTTCACTTACATTTAGTCCTATAGCCTTGTAATATTGCAAATGTTTTTTTGCTATTTCAGTAGCTGCTATTCCAAGAGGAAAAGCGAGCTCTACAATATATTCAGACATATGTAAATATCGCGCTAAAACAATACCATCTCCTCCATTATTTCCTTTGCCTGAAAGAATGACAATTCGCTGTTTTTTGTTTAAGATGCCCTTCAATGCTTCAAATAAAGAACGTCCCGCATTTTCCATTAATGTGAACGTATCTAAACCTTGCAAAGCTGCTTGTTCATCGACTCTCTTAATATCTTCTCCTCTATAAATATACATGTCGACTCACCTCATTGTTTTTTTACCGTTATTATAGCTTTAATTTTTGTTCAAAATAACATAGATTGGTGAATACATAGTAACAATATGTCTAATTTCTTATATAAACAATATTTAAACAGCATACGTAACCAAGCTAAGTTGATTAGTTTAGTAAAAAATCCACAGTTAACAAAAGTCGCTCAGTCTCATGCCAATTATCTGGTACATTATAACCAAACAGATCATATTCAAATGAAAAGAAAAGATACGAATTATTATACAGGTCAAAAATTACAAAATCGTATGCAATACTATGGTCTTACAGGTTTCAATAGTTATGGTGAAGTGATTTCCTATCAGAATGAAGATCATATTGAAGGAATTAACCAATGAATTGCTCACCGTTCTATGGAGTAGATCAAACAATGGTTGGTTATCCTATATCACTTTGTTTATATGGGAATAACAGAGGAAAAGTCTATGCAAAAAAAATAGCCTTAGTAGACTCAAAAGGAAATAGTATACTATTTTTATGATTGATAGTACAAAGGATTCAAGTCTATCTGGTATTTTTATTTTCCCAAAAAACCTTTAGATTTTGGGTCTACCTATATAATAAAAATTCAAGCAACACCTCAATTTAAAAATGGAAAAATAAGCAATCTACAAAAAACATGGTCGTTTCAAACAACCAAAAACTAATGAAAATGTCTCAAAAGTATGTCTAGCTATACTTTTGAGACATTTTTTAACTCAAGATCTGTTTATCATTTCTAATACTGTAGTTAGCATTACCTCTGTACCTAAGGCTAAATCATCATAGGACGAGTATTCAGCAGGATTGTGGCTTATTCCATCCTTACAACGAACAAATATCATTCCATAATCACATTCATATGACATTTGTAAAGAGTCGTGAAAAGGACCACTCATCAATTTAGGGGCATTTACCCCTAATTCCTTACAGGCATTTTCTATAGTTTCCTGAATCCATTTGGCACAAAACCTAGGTTCACTATTCGTATCAACAGTAATTTCATATGTCAACTGATGTTTAGCTGCGACTTGTTTAATTTTTTCAATTAATTGCTGTTCATATCTATCACGACGTTCTTGATTCATATCTCGTAAATCAAGCGTCAACACTACTTCTTCTGGGATAATGTTGCGAGAATTTGGAAAAACGTTTAATGAACCAACTGTACTAACAGTAGGTGCGCCATCTTCCTGCTTCGCAATTTCATTTAAAGCGAGAATGATTTCAGCAGCTCCTACTAAAGCATCTTGTCTCATGTTCATCGGAACAGACCCTGCATGTCCAGCAAATCCTTTTAATTTGACAGTTAACCAGAGTGGACCTGATATAGCTGTTACGATACCAATTGGTACATTCATTTTATCAAGAACAGGACCTTGTTCGATATGAAGTTCTAAAAAAGCTGAGATGCTTTTTGGTGGATAAATAGACTGTTCAAACAGTTCAGGATTGCAGCCAAAGTCCTTTAAAGCTTGTTCCCTTGTAATGCCATTATGGTCACTACGAGACAGCTCTCCTTCCTCCAACTTTCCTAAGATGCCTCTTACACCAAATAAACCTTTGTTAAAGCGCCAGCCCTCCTCATCAGCGAAGGATACAACCTCAATTGGACATTCTGGTTCAATACTTAACTCACTCATCGTTTTAACTGTTTCAATAGCAGCCAAAACACCAGCAACTCCATCGAATCTTCCTCCATAAGGTTGCGAGTCTAAATGGGAACCAAGCATTAATATCGGAGCATCTTTTTTCTTCCCTTCTAAACGACCAATCAAGTTTCCAAAATGATCAATTCTAGTTTCCATTCCAGCTTCCTTCATCCATTTCATCGCTAGTTCAAAGGCTTGTTTTTCCTCTGGAGAATGAGCAGGTCGACATACACCTGTTTCTCCAATTTTTCCAAATTGACTTATCTGTTCAAAATGACTTTTTAAACGCTCGGCATTAATTCTCAAACACGATCCCTCCAGAACTATAGATTAACGTCTTAGAAGTAATAGAATATTCTGTCATTAAATAGATTATCACTGATATAGTCAGATAAATCAATGAGTCTATTACGAACCATTATAACGATTTACGAAATTTGTAACTGACCTGTTGATAGTTCATTTTATCTTTATAGAAACGATGAGCATCCCTACGTTGTAGCCCACTTGATAAAGAAATAAGATGATACCCTTTCTCTTTTGAAAGCTTCTCAATATACGCTAATAGTTGTCTGCCATATCCGTTAGATCGATTATCATTATCTGTTACTAAATCACTCACATAAATAAATGGACCATTAAACAATGTTAATCGAGGCATAAAGCCTATAACCGCTTTCATATCTCCATCATCATAGAGAGCAACAAGCTGGTAATCATGTTTATTTTTTATTTCTAACGTGAGCTTCAAGTATTCCTCCTCTTGTAAATGTTCACGTAATTGATTCATAATAGGAAACGCTGAGCGTATCTCTTCCTCAGTTTCTAAAAAAGTAATATTAATCATTTTCTTTCCCCCTTCTTTAAGATGAGAATATTATAAGATGAATTCTGGTTATATAAAAAGTGCCAGATTTGATATAATTCAAGGTACCAGAAGGATGTGAACATGATCTATGCTTGAAATCAGTTTTATGTA
Source organism: Bacillus sp. AP8 (assembly GCF_000321185.1). Classification (NCBI taxonomy): domain Bacteria; kingdom Bacillati; phylum Bacillota; class Bacilli; order Caryophanales; family Bacillaceae; genus Bacillus; species Bacillus sp. AP8. Next base: position 125,163 of record NZ_CAPG01000027.1, on the reverse strand, counting down.
TGATTCTAATAGTAAAGAACCTATGTATATACAATTATATACATTTTTAAAAGAAGAAATAAAAAGCGGGAGGATTTCTGCAGGCGAGAAATTACCTTCTAAACGTAAACTGTCTACTCATTTAGGTGCTAGCATTAACACCATACAAACAGCATACGAGCAATTATCGGCAGAAGGATATATAAACAGTCAGTTTCGTAAAGGCTATTTTGTTAATGAACTTGACTATGATGTATGTAAAGATACTTGTCATCCATCCGTCCACTTACCAACACATGCCGAAATAGAAAACATCGAATATGATTTTAGTCATGGGAAAATCGATTTATCCGTTTTCCCTTATGCTATATGGAAGAGACTTACGATGGAAACGATTCACAAAGATAATGGAGAACTCTTTTTAAATGGAGATGAACAGGGGGAGCTCCTTTTACGAGAACAAATTCGTTTATACTTATATCAAAGTAGAGGCGTAAACTGTACAGCCGATCAAATTATTATTGGCTCTGGGACACAATATATCATACAATTGCTTTGTTTAGTTTTGGGAGACAATCAAAAAATTGCATTTGAAAATCCTGGCTTTCATCGTACTAGAGCTGTTTTTCAAAATAATAGAATGGAAATGATACCTATTTCCCTTGATGAATATGGTATTAATATTCATCAATTACGTTCACATTTTGTAAAAGCAGCCTATGTAACACCTTCTCATCAATTCCCTATAGGAATGATAATGCCTATTACAAGAAGGCTGGAACTTCTTCAATGGGCGGAAGAGCAGCAAAGCTTTATTATAGAGGATGATTATGATGGAGAGTTTCGCTATAAAGGAAAACCGATTCCATCCTTACAAGGTCTTGATAAGAACGATCGAGTAATATATTGTGGCACGTTTTCCAAATCGCTATTGCCTTCATTACGAATCAGCTATATGGTATTACCCAAACAGTTAATGGCAACCTATAAAAGAAAATGTTCCATCTATAAACAAACGGTATCACGTCTTCACCAGCATACCTTATATCTATTTATGCAAAAAGGCCATTGGAATACCCATTTAAATCGTGTACGAACACTCTATCGTAAGAAGCATCAAGTATTAATGACTTCTTTGCAAAACCATATGCCAGATATTACAGTATTAGGAAATTATTCTGGCTTACACATTCTCTTACAATTTTCCAACAGCTATTCGGAAACTGCACTAATTAAAAAAGCAGCAAACGCAAGAGTGAAAGTTTATCCTAGTTCGATTTATTATCATAATCACATAAACAAAAATCCTGCAATCTTACTTGGATTTGCAGGTTTAACTTGTAAAGAAATAGAAAGTGGGATACTTCGTTTAAATGAAGCATGGTTCTCATCAGAAACAAAATAAAATTTATACAAATACGGTTATCTTATTACGTGTATATTGTTATATAAATATAATATAAATTTATCTAATCCTACCAAGAAATGAATAAGGCACTACATATACCTATTTGCAGTGCCTCCTTTATACATTCCGTATGAGTAAGCTCTTTCCTCTAGATTATCTACACCTTCACCATTTTTATCTTCTTCGGATATACTTGTATTTATTGTCAAACCATATAATTCATACATTGCACCAATTGCCTGTATCCAAGCTCCCGCTAAAAGTAAAATGTCACCTTCTTCTTCCTTTTCTTGTAATAAAAATGTATTACCTATAGCATCAATTGATGAGCCTAATGCAATTAAACCATTTCCAGTTACTATTAGTTCCTGACCCGGTGTAGGTTTTAATTCTGAGAAAGCGATGGCTTCCATACTTGCACCCAAAGATTGTACTCCGCTTCCTAGTGCATTCAATTTCAATGAATCTCTTTTAAGTTCTTCATCATCTTCTCGATCACTTTTAATTTCAATTTCTGTAGCAACTGTATTTGTAATATTTCCACCAGCTTGAAGCCAGCAGCCCATAATAGCTTGTTGTAAGGGGTATTCTTCTCTAGATACAGAATACTCTTTAGATAAACCTATGGCTTGCAATGAATTTCCAAATGCTTCTACAGCATTTCCCGTAGCCACAGATTGCAGTCCGATTTCTCCACTAAGTAAAAAATTACGTGATTGACCAAAGGCTGTAATGAGAGTCCCTGCTACGATAAACCATGATCCTCCAATATCTAATTGTTCACCTTGTTCTTTCACGATTTTTTCTAACATTTCTTTTTGTGTGATTTCTTCTGGCATTTATTCAACCACCATTCCAACAAATCATTGATATTTCACCTTACCTATTATCCATCACAGAGTATCTAATTATTTCAACAGTAAAATAACTTATGGAAAATTGGTTTACTTAATGAACAATAGGTAAATCATAAACAATAAATCTCCGAGTTAAAGCTCTCCTTTATCATATTCAAATCGTATTTAATTTTCCTCTAGTTATATACCTATTTACATAACTACACAGAATAATGATTTAAGGAAAAGTGATTGTAATGTAAAAATTCAATATGTTAACCAAAAAAAATTAAGTTGACATAAATAATTAATGCTTTTACAATAAGCTAGAAATCATTACAAAATGTACATACAAACATTAGGAGGATATTATGAAAGTAAGAGATTTAACAAACATCGCTCTATTTGCTGCTCTAATGGGCGTACTTGGTATGATACCAGCAGTACCATTACCTTTTACCCCAGTGCCCATAACCCTACAAACTGTTGGAATGTTTCTGACAGGCGGTCTTCTACGAACTAGATTAGCAGTATGGAGTCAGGTATTATTTCTTTTATTAGTAGCAGTTGGATTGCCACTATTATCAGGGGGACGTGGAGGATTAAGCGTATTTGTAGGACCTAGTGCTGGTTATATTTTCGGTTTTGCTATTGTTGCTTTTTGCATTTCTTTTACATTCTCTCGAATAAAAGTATTAACTTTTAAAAAGATTTTCATCATTAATCTTTTATACGGAATTGGATTACTATACTGCATTGGTATTCCTGTACAAGCAGTTGTAACAAATATTTCCATTATTGATATAGCAAAAGTAAGTTTAGTCTATTTACCTGGTGATCTTGTAAAATTAACTATTGCATCTTTACTAGTTTATAAACTACGAAACTCTTCAGTTATAAAAAGACAATTATCAAAAGCAAGCTAAAAAGTCTTTTTTCAAATCTGGTTTAGCGCACATTTAGTGTGAGTTTAGGTAGAAATTTGCTCGAGGATGGTCTCTTTCCGCAGACTGCAAGATGAGCGTCCTCGGGACTCAGTTATTGTAGAGTCTTTAAGCCTTGCGCTTTAATCAATCGATTTGTTTATCGACTGATTTAATTCAGCAAACGTGTTGAAAAACAATAGTCTTTGAGAAAACAGCGTTTTTTAAATATGTACAGATGAAGGGAGGATACCTTCATAGAATAAAACTCCACCTTATTGGGTGTCTTTCTAGTTACGCTAGTAAAGGCGCCCAAATTGTTGTTCTATTTGATTAAGTGTAGATCAAAATCTTATTGTTCCATTTCAAAAACCCATGGCAATTTAATCACAAAAAGTCTATCATTTTGTTATACGTATAAAACACATAGTAGAAAAGAGGATTTTTCATGACTTCCATTACGCATACTTATTTCAACCATCAATGTCATTATCCTGATCGAGTTGCCATTAAAACTCTTTTTGAGGAAATTACATACCAAGATTTCTACAAATTAGTCTGCAAAACAGCAAATTGGCTATTATCTCTTCAAACAGAACAAAACAATATAGCCATCTCATTACCAAATGGGATTCCCTTTCTACAACTTTTTGCAGGTGCAGCAAAAGCTGGTTGGATTATTACTCCTCTTGATCAAAGATGGACAGCAGATGAGTTAGAAAAGCGATTACGTTTATGTTCTCCATCAATCGTGATTAGTAACGATAACAAATTACAATCATTGCATGATAATGTTATAACTTTGAATGAGTATGAACAATCCATACAATCGTATTCAGAACATTTTGTTGAATCACTGTGTGAAAATCAACCATTCTATATGGGCTTCACTTCGGGATCAACGGGTGATCCAAAAGCATTTATCCGTTCGCATCAATCTTGGCTTTCTAGCTTTCAATGCAATATCGTAGATATCCAAATGAATGACCATGAGCAAATATTAATTCCTGGTTCTCTCATTCACTCTCATTTTTTATACGGTGCTATTAGTACATTATATTTAGGTGGTACCGTTTATCTCCTTGAAAAATTCTCGCCATCTAAAGTAGAGTTCATTATGAATAAAGAACCCATTACATATGTCTATTTTGTACCTACCATGATTGAACATTTATTAAAAAATAACTTTATAATTGATAAACCGATTACAGTCCTATCATCAGGTGCAAAGTGGAGAGAAGCTTCAAAGGAAAACTTGATTCATCATTTTCCAACTTGGCGTTTGTACGAGTTTTACGGCGCTAGTGAATTAAGTTTCGTTTCACTTTCAACACAAGATACAAAGCCAAACTCTGTAGGTAAACCGTTTCATAATGTAACAATTGAAATTAGGAATGAAAAAAACGAAAATATTCAACCATTTGAAATAGGAAAAATCTTCATTAAGAGCGATATGACTTTTATTGGTTACATAGATAATGAAACAAAAACGATTCAATCTATTAAAGACGAAAATGGATGGAGCACAGTTCATGATATCGGTTATTTGGACGATGAGGGGCATTTATATATCATTGGACGTGAGAAAAATATGATTTTATACGGAGGAATCAATATTTTCCCAGAAGAAATTGAAAATATTCTGCTTGAACATCCACTTATTGAAAAAGCCGTTGTATTCGCTTTAGATAATCATTATTGGGGTCAAATAGTTGCCACTGCAATCGTTGGCGAAATTGTAGATAAACATGAACTTCGATCTTATTGTCATAAAAGACTTGCATCCTATAAAATCCCAAGAAAATGGTTTTTTCTTGATGAAATGCCTTTAACAGCTGGAGGCAAAATTGATCTCCCTGAAGTTAAAAGAAAGGTGATGAATAATAATGAAGAGGGCAGTCATTGTTGAAGCAAAAAGAACACCCGTTGGTAAAGCCAATAAAATGTTACAAACTTATCAACCTCATAAACTAGCTTCCCCTCTTCTATCATATTTGGCCGGAAGTAAATCGCAGCACTTAGATGATGTTATTCTAGGAAATGTAGTCGGTCCAGGTGGCAATATCGCTCGTTTATCTGCATTAGAAGCGGGTCTTTCGCTCCATATTCCAGGAATGACAATTGATCGTCAATGTAGTGCTGGTTTAGAAGCTATTCGCACAGCATGTTATTATATTCAAGGTAATGCTGGTCAAGCTTATATTGCTGGTGGAGTAGAAAGTGTAAGTACCTCCCCTTTCGAAAAAAGAGCACGCTTTTCACCAGAACATATTGGTGATCCTGATATGGGAGTGGCTGCTGAATATGTGGCAAAAGAATATCATATTACAAGAGAAGCCCAAGATGATTATGCCCTATTAAGCTACCATCGAAGTTGGAATGCTTTTCAGTCAGGTCGCTTTCATGAAGAAATCATATCAGTTGATGAGTTTAATCAAGATGAAGCTTTCTATCAAAAAAGAGACATAAAACGTCTCCTTAAAAGAGCAAAACCGATTTTCACAAAGGAAAATGGAACTGTAACAGCGGCAAATAGTTGTGCAATTAATGATGGTGCTGCTGCCGTTTTAGTTTTAGAGGAAGAGTTTGCATTAAAGGCAGGTTACAAACCTGTCCTTCGTTTTCTAGATAGCTACGTTTCTGGAGTCCATCCATATTATCCTGCTATCTCACCTGTACCAGCAATAAAAGAGCTATTAAAAAGAAATTCGCTTACTAGTAATGACATAGGACTATTTGAAATCAACGAGGCATTTGCTTGTAAAATTGTCGCTTGTGCCCAGGAACTTATGATTCCATATGAGAAGCTTAATGTTCACGGTGGTGGTTTAACAATCGGACACCCCTATGCCGCATCTGGTGCGATTCAAGTCACACGATTATTTTACGAGGTCCAAAAAAGAAAAGATGTCCGCTATGTTATGGCCTCTATCGGAAGTGGTGGAGGAATTGGTGTAGCCGCTCTATTTGAGGTGGTTGTATGATACAGACTATTGAAAGAGAAGTTATGTTTACTGAACAAGATGTTCACACCTTTCTAAATAATCTTGGTGACAATCATACAATCTATAAAAATAAAGAAAATGCAAGAGAGTTTGGATATGAGGAGATTCCTTTGCCCCCTACTATGCCTTTCATTGCCTATAGAGAATTGCATGCACCTTGGAAATTTATAGAGCCTATTATTCTAAGAAAGCAGCAATGTGATTATCATCAAACAATGTATGTAAATCGACCTTATAAAGTACTTCTATCTCTAGATAAAACAACCAACAGAAAGCCTTATACGTTCGTAAAACAAACGTTGTCCATAATTGATAAGAATCAGAAGCTATGCTATAGTTCCGTATCACACTTAGTTGTAGGAGGTATAGAATGAACAATTTTTCATTTATTATCTTAGAAGAGCATATAGATGTATATGCTCAAATATCTGGTGATAATAACCCCATTCATATCAATACCGAGGCAGCTTTAGAACAAGGTTTTTCAGGGAGAGTAGTTCATGGAATGTTATCTATAGGGAAAATATGGACGATTATTAGTAATCGACTCGATGTTACATCTATGCCTAAACAAATAAATATGACCTTTACATCTCCCGTAATCGTAGGTGATGAGGTGCAAGTAACTACCGAAAAATCACATGACCGAATGAATATAGAAGCAGCTATTCAAGAAAGAAGCGTAATGAAAGGATATATCGTTTTAAGAAAATAATTCAAAAAAGCTGTTTTCACATAGCTTGTTGTCTATGAAGAAGAAATGAATAAAGGCTGAGTTAAATTCCCACTAGGACGCTAGCTATAGGGGAGCTGCTGGTGAGCCTCCACAGAACAATATGCTTGTGGGGTCTCACCTGTCTTATTGCTCCCGCAGAACTCTCACACTTTAAGCTCCAATCGACTTTTATATACTAAATGTATTTACTGAACTTATTTAACAACAACAATCTGTTAGAAAACGGACTTCTAGAATTATTGTCTTAGTCTCTATTTATGATATATTCCTTCAATGCAAGCCACGTTCTTCCCTGTTGAAGTTGAACTGATATCGGACGTTGAAAGAAAGAGGATAGATTTTCTTCATTAAGAAGCTTTTTGGATTCTCCATTTGCAAAAACTTCTCCATTTCTTAAAAATAACGTTTTAGTAAAGCAAGGAAGTATTTCTTCTACATGGTGAGTTACATAAATAAGTGTTGGTCCGTCAGGATCTTTTGCGATTTTTTCAATATACTGTAATAAATGCTCCCTTGATAATAAATCTAGCCCAGTGCATGGTTCATCCAATATTAATAATTTCGGAGAAGACATCAACGAGCGAGCTATTAAAACTCTTCGCCGTTCTCCTTGAGAAACAATTCCATATTTTTGATACTGTAACTCTTCACAATTTAATAGTTTTAATAATTCTCTTGCTTTTTGTAAGTCCTCTTCCATTACATGATCATATAATCCAATAGAAGCAAACTTACCACTTAAGACAATCTCTAATACATTGTCCTCATCATTAAATCTTTGCTGTAGTGACGAACTAACCCAGCCAATTTCCTTTCGTAACTCAGGTAAGTTCGTTTGGCCGAATATATTTCCCAAGACATTTACCGTACCAACGGTTGGCCATATGTATCCGTTAATAATATTTAATAACGTCGTTTTACCTGATCCATTTAAACCAAGTAAACACCAATGCTCACCTTTTTTCACAGTCCAAGAAACATTATGCAAAATGGTTTTCTTATTTCGAATAAGTGAAATATTATCAACTGTAATCATTACAAACCTCCTTACTTAATATATATGTAAATAATATTATATCTAAAAAATCAGACTATTTCATACGATATTCATTTCCTCGTTATATGATTTCAATTACTAAAATTCTCTAGGCGGAAACATCGAAAAAAAGCTGAGCCAAAAGCAAAACTTCATCACTTTCGACTCAGCTGTTTTTTTGGTATAATGAACATCTTCACTCTACTAATTCCACCATTTATGCCACATATTTCCGTCCGTTCCACGAGCAAATACGTCTATCCGATTGGGGCCCCATGATGCAGCTGCTGGAGAAGAGGTAATTTGTCCACCGAGATCTTCCCAATCACTCCATCTTCTTCCGTTCCATGATTTAGTCCACAAACTTCCATTTGTACCTCGAACAAATACATCTACTTGATTTGGCCTTCTTGAAGACACACCTGGTCCAGATGCGAGATCTCCTCCAAGATCTTCCCAATCACTCCATCTACCATTTCTCCAGTACTTATGCCATAATGATCGGTTAGTACCTCGAGCGAACGTGTCAATACGGTTAGGTCCCCATGATACAGCTGCTGGAGCTGATGTAATTTGCCCTCCAAGATCTTCCCACTGACTCCACCTGCGTCCATTCCATGATATGTGCCACATACTATTATTTGTACCTCTAGCAAAAACATCTAATTGATTTGGTCCTCTAGACGAAGCTGCTGGTGCAGACGTGATTTGTCCTCCAAGATCTTCCCACTGACTCCATCTATTTCCATTCGTCCATTTATGCCAAAGACTATCGTTTATTCCTCTTGCAAAGACATCCACACGATTTCTACTCCATGAGACTGCAGCAGGTGCTGATGTAATTTGACCCTCAAGAGCTTGCCAATCACTCCAACTTCTACCATCCCACCATTTATGCCAGAGTCTATCATTAAAACCTTGTACAAATGTATCTAATCTATTGGGACCTCTAGATGTAACGGTTGGTGCATCCTTTAGTGGACGATCCCTTGGAGATCCTAAATTTTCCCACTGACTCCATCTTGCTCTCCACTCATTTTCATATGATTCGCTATTTAAGCGCTCATCCTCATAATCATAAAAGTGCTCCAAATTGCTATCATCATACGCGATTTGACCATCAGGTATATCCGTTAAATAATGGCTATGACGTTCGTTTATACTTTGAAATGGGCTCAAATATAAAGAGGAATCATAACGACTATAATCATTGTAGTAAGAGTTCCAATCAACCTGAGGTATATAATGATATGAATTTGCCTCCTGATAGTAGTTACCTAAATAATAAGGATGTAGTTGTGAATAAATCATTCTGTAATCAAACAATAAAATAACCTCCTTACAATATTGCATACTTTATAGGTTATTTTATTGATGACTTAAACATTTGGATATTTGTCCATAACTGAATTGGTTAAGAAGCCTAGCGAAAGATTCATAGTTGTTCATACGATTTACTCTTTAAATTTTTAAGCCCATGCATCAGTGTAGAATGATTTTTTCCAAAATAATCATGAAGCTGTAAATAATATTGATAAAGTTGATTATATTTTTCCACGTTTTCAGGAATTGGTTTAATGATGTCCTCATGTACTTTCGCCATTAACTTAGCAGCATTTTCAATGGAGTTAAATCCTCCCTTTTTTTCTCCAGCAGCAACTGCAGCATACATAGAAGCCCCAAGAGCAATCGTTTCTTTTGAAGAGGCTACTTTAATTGTACGATTTGTTACATCTGCATACACTTGCAATAAGAGCCTATTTTTCTGAGGAATTCCACCACAAGCAAATATTTCATTTACCTTTAGTTGTTTCTTTTCGAGACTTTCAATAATTTTTCTTGTCCCAAATGCAGTGGCCTCAAGCATGGCTCTATATACTTCTTCTGGTCTAGTATTTAGAGTAAAACCAATAATAGCACCAGTTAAATGGGCATCTACCAAAATAGAACGATTACCATTCCACCAATCTAGTGCAAGTAACCCTGATTGTCCAGGGAACAACTGACTTGCTTTATTCTCTAATAGCTCATGTAACTGAATATTCTTTTCGTTTGCTTCTTCTTTCAAATAACTTGGTACTCCATGTTCTAAAAACCATGCAAAAGAATCACCGACTGCAACCTGTCCTGTTTCATAGCTAATATAACCTGGAATAATCCCATCAGCTACCATTCCACATATCCCATCAACGACCGATTGTTCTTTGGAAATGTACATGTGGCATGTTGAAGTTCCAATAGTCATTACAAATTGACCAGGATAAATAGCTCCAACTGCTGCAACACCAGCATGAGCATCAATAATTCCTACAGAAACATCTATTCCAGGAATGAGTCCCATTAACTCAGCCATTTCAGTTACTAATTGTCCTGCTCTACTACCAATTGTCTTTACAGTACCTCTCATTTTTGTCTCGATAATATTTTCGAGTTGATGATGTACCTGTTTAAAATAAGCTGTGCTTGGATAACCATCTTTTTTATTCCATAATGCTTTATAACCACTTGTATTACTACTCCTAACTAATTGATTTGTTAAACGATAAGTAATCCAATCACACGCCTCCATAAATAAATCGGTTTCTTCAAAAACTTCAGGTGCTTCTCTTAAAACTTGTAATATTTTTGGAAACATCCACTCTGAAGAAATTTTCCCTCCATAATATTGCAAAAATGATTCCTTTCTCTCTAAAGCAATTTGGGTCATATAATCCGCTTCCTTATGAGCCGCATGATGTTTCCAAAGCTTCACCCAGCTATGAGGATTATTCTTCCACTTGTTATGAAAACACAATGGATTTCCTAATCCATCCAAAGGCAAAATCGTGGAGGCTGTAAAATCAATTCCAATACCAATAATATTTTCTGCTTTTACATTCGATTTCTTTATGACACTTGGTACAGTTATAGATAGCACTTTCAAATAATCATTTGGATCTTGAAGAGCCCAATCCGCTTCAAGAAGTTCTCCAGATGGTAGCTCATCTACTATTACTCCATGTTTGTAATTCATTATTTCATTACTAATTACATTACCATTTATAAGATCCACAAGTACAACTCTAGCTGATTCTGTACCATAGTCGATACCAATCGTATACTTCTTCTCCATTAAATTGTCCTCCTTTCTTCATCTACAAAGTTCATTAAAAATATGGTTTAAAATTCACATGTTAATAATGACATTTCTCCAGATTAAATGAAGCGATTTTTTCATCTTAAGAGTTTTTTATCTTTAAAAAAGCAATATTCAAAGCTCTTGTAATGTATACTATTGAACCGCTATATAAATTCAAATAATTTACTATTTTTGAATTGTTTGGTGCTTTGTTGTCATAAAGTAGAAAAGAATAGGACATTATGAAATGAGGTGATAGTTTTGTACTGATCTAAAGTATTATATAGTTCCTTTTAGAAGCAAAGTAAAGGAGGCGTATTTCTCACTCTATTAGTTTCTTATATAGTTCATGATTTACTAGAAAAAAACTTTATTCTACTAGAAGAGAATTTAATTGTAAGCTGCCTTTGTTTCGCAGGAATTTACTTTGTCATACATAGCATTGGTTATCCATTTCTAAAACCCAAAACAACTACATAAACTAGATTAGAATAAAAATGACAATTTTGATTGGTATCTTTATTATCTAACTGAACGTCAATCATTGCGAACAAAGCGAAAAAAGTCCCAATTATAATTGTATTATTAATAATTGAGACTCTTCATTCATAAAAACTTCTACTAAAAACCCTTACTATTACTTATAAAGTGGTCCATATGTTTGACATGCTCTATAGTCAGCACCTTCTTTGTCTTTAGTCCCAAACATACTCCACGAACTCGGTCTGAAAACTTTATCCTCTGCGACATTATGCATATTTACTGGAATTCGAAGCATCGAGGCTAAAGTAATCAAATCTGCTCCAATATGACCGTAACTATACGAACAATGATTAGCACCCCAGTTGTTCATAACATCATAAACATCGAAAAATGCTCCTTCACCTGTTAAACGTGGAACAAACCATGTTGTTGGCCATGTTGGATCTGTTCGATCATCTAACGTTTGATGAACCCCCTCAGGTAAATCTACAGTGTATCCTTCAGCCAGTTGCAAAACTGGACCAACACCTTTTATAAGATTGATTCTAGCAATTGTCACCGGCATGTTACCAAGAGTCAAAAAATCACTTGAATATCCACCACCACGAAAATACTCCGTTGAAGCTGGTCTCCAACTAGTAGCTTTCAAACATTTTTCTACTTCTTCCTCTGTAATCTTCCAAAACGGCTTCATCGCAGGCTTTCCATCCACCGTTTGTTGCCCTGTCCCATCTAAGGCAGCTGGGCCAGAATTGATTAAATGAATAATACCATTAGAGGCTATACCTTCAAGCTCAAAACCTGTTACTCTTTTAACTGCTTCTGGACTCCAAAAAGTACGGACATCTGCAAATACTTGAGCTGTATTTGTTAAAAGATTACCAAATAGCATAGTTACTGCATTTAGACTATCATTTTCTGTCGCTAGAATATAAGGAGCACGAATACCATTCCAATCGAATGAGGAATTTAAAATGGCTTCCATAAAATCTCCGTTTGGAAAATGGTCCGTCCATTGCCTTTGTCCCTGAAATCCAGCAGCAATTGCATTATGTCCTAATGCCTCTTCTCCATAATCCATACAAGCGAGCTTCTCATTTCCAACCATTAAATCTCTAGCTATCAAAGTCATTTTCACACTTGTTTCCCAATCTTGTGCTAACTGCTCTTCTGTTCGTTTATAGCTCAGTTTATTTAAATCTATTCCTTGCTGGCAGTTGCTCTTAACCCATTCTATTGCCTTTTCAAATTCATCATGATCATAAATTTCTCTATCCATTCTTCGGATAAATTCTGACATGTCTACATACTCATTTCTCATTCCTAAATAATCTTGAAAAAAATCCTCCTGTACCATACTTCCTGCAATTCCCATAGAAACCGAGCCCATCGATAAATATGATTTTCCTTTTAACATTGCAACTGCTAATCCTGCCTTCGTAAATCGTATGAGTTTCTCTCTTACATCATCAGGTATTTCAGTGTCTCCAGCATCCTGAACATCCTTTCCGTATATTCCGAATGCTGGCAAGCCCTTTTGATTATGCCCTGCTAGAACTGCTGCTAAATACACTGCACCTGGACGTTCTGTACCATTGAACCCCCAAACCGCCTTTGGTATTTCTGGATTCATATCCATAGTTTCAGATCCATAACACCAACATGGGGTAACGGTAATTGAAACTCCGACACCTTCTCTAGCAAATTTCTCTGCTGCTTGAGCTGCCTCTGCGACACCACCAATACATGTATCTGCAATCACACATTCAACAGCTTCACCATTGTTATGAAAAACTTGTTCACTTAATAAATTCGATACAGCTTTTGCTAGATTCATTGTTACTTCTTCTAATGATTCCCGAACTCCCTTCCTTCTTCCGTCAATCGTTGGTCGAATACCCACTTTAGGTAAATGTCCTATATATCTATTTTTACTCATCTTACTCATCCTCCCATCTTTCCTTTAATAGCTTGTTAAATGTATAAAATTTCTCTTGCCAATCATTCTGATCTTCCGGAACATATATTTTCGTAGAAAAAGATTTCTTTACTATCTCCCTTCCTTCATCTAAATTTTTAATCTCTCCCAACGTGATCCATTGTGATAACCCGTTTCCGATTGCACTTGCCTCTACTGGACCTGTGTGAACTAGACGATTTGTTGCATTTGCAGTAAATTGGCAAAGCCATTCATTTTGAATGCCTCCTCCACCCATATAAATACCATATAATTGTTCACCTGTTATTTGCTCAAGCTTTTCTATAATCCAACGATATTTTAATGCTAAACTTTCAAGAACACATCTAATAATCTCACCTTTTTTTTCTGGTACAACTTGATTACGATTCCGACAATATTCTTGTACCTCTTCCACCATATTTTCTGGATTAAAAAAGACAAAATCATCAGGATCTATTAAGCTATTTATAGATGTAGTGTTTTGAAGAATACAATTTTCTTCTGTATAGCTAAATGTATCCCCCTCTTTTGCCCAAATTTTGCGACATTGCTGAAGAATCCAAAGACCCATATTATTCTTCTGTAAACGAAACTCCCCGTCAATCATTCCTTCATTCGTAAATCCCCATAAAAATGATAGATCTGTTACTATTGGATCCTTCACTTGAACACCTATTAAAGTCCAAGTGCCACAGCTCATAAAGACAGAATTTTTCTTTTCTATAGGTAGTGCCGCGACTGCAGAAGCTGTATCATGTCCTGCTACATTTATTACCTTTATTGGTCTTATTCCTAAATCATCGTGAATGTGTGATAAAGTATTCCCAAGAACCGTAGATGAATTTGTAATAGGAGTTAAGATTTTTGTCGGAAGATTTAGTTTTTGAAGCAATTGAAAATCCCAATTTTTCTCTGCGAAATTATACAATTGTGTAGTAGTAGTAATTGTAAACTCGTTTACCTTTTCTCCAGTAAAGAAGTAATTAATTAAGTTGGGAGTTAGAAGTAAGGCATCTGCATCTTCTAATAAATGTGGATGATATAGCTTCATAAAATATAATTGCGAAATTGTATTTATTGGCGCCGTTTCTACTCCTGTTCTTTGAAATAGATCCCTCTTTGATATGTTTGTAAGAACTCCTCCCATTCCATTAATAAATTGAGAATCTCGATATGACATTGGATTTTGAAGCAAATGACCTTCTTTTGAAAGCAAGCCAAAATCTACACCCCACGAATCTACTCCAAGGCTTTCTATTTCTATAGAATCGTTTCTTATTTTTTTTGCCATGCCGTTTTTCAATTCTTGAATCATACCTGGAAAATCCCAGAATAGATTGTTTGATTTATGTATTGGAAAATTAGTAAAGCGATGTATTTCCTCGTTGTATAATTTTTCTCCATCAAAACTACTCATTATTAATCTTCCATTAGATGCCCCTAAATCGAAAGCATATACATGCTTCATTCATATTCCACCTTTCAGCCATTACTAGATTAATTGCTATCTTTTAAAAGCTGAGATCGATATTTTTCAGAGGACAGCTCTCTAAGCGCTTTACATTCTTGTTTAGTAAGAGTTCTCGGAGTTCCAACAGTTGATGCAATTGTATAAACCTTTGCAGATTCTTCAATAAGTTGCATAAAGAAATAAGCTTCCTTTAATGTTTTGCCAACTGTTAATACGCCATGGTTTCTCATAACAACTACGTCACTTTCCTTAATCACATCTGCAACAGCATTTGCTAATACATCAGTAGTAGGTATCATATATTCGAGATACGATACTTGGTTAACCATCGCTGGAAAATCTGGAAACAACATAGGAATCTCATGTCCTGCACTAGAAACACCTATTGAATAACTTGGATGAGAATGTAATACAGCCTGAATATCAGGTCGATTTCGAAAACATTCTAAATGCATTAATAACTCTGAGGAAGGTTTTAGGTTACTTAAAATCTCTCCCGTTTTTATATTTACTTTAACCCATTGATGATCTTCAATTTCTTGTAAATCAAAACCACTTGGTGAAATATACATAAAATCACCTTCACGCATACTTAAATTTCCTCCTGCACCAACCACCAATCCTGTTTGAACAATCTTCTCTGCGTATAATTTCAGTTGTTCAATCACATCCGTCATTGTTTTATAACCTCCATGGAGTTTTTTATTTTTGGCTTATACATGTAACCATTCACAAATGAAGAGGCTGTCAACAAGAACTCCTTTAAGACAGCCTCTCCTTCATCTTTGCATTAGTTTAGAATCCAAAGAATTCTAACGATAAACATACGATTTTATTCGTAAATAGCTGCCTTAATTTCCTCACTGTCAATATTTGATTTATCGTACCACATGAAACCTGTATCTAAATTCTTCTCAACACTTTCACCTTTAATTGCTTGAACAGCAGCTTTTACAGTTTCATAGCCAATGCTTACTGGATTTTGCGTTATAGCACCTACCATTGTTCCATCTTTGATAGCGTCAATTTGTTGTTTTCCAGAATCGAATCCTACTACTACAATTTTTCCTTCTTGCTTTAATTCTTTAATAGCATTAACAACACCTATTGCAGATCCTTCATTTGAACCAAAGAAACCTTTGACATCTGGGTGTGCTTGAAAAATAGCTTTAGCTAAATCGGTAGATTTCAAATGATCGCCACCACCATATTGAATGTCAACAATTTCGATATCTGGATACTTAGATTCAATTTGTTTCTTAAATCCATCACGGCGGTCAATTCCAGTTCGACTTGTTTGATCATGAACAACCATTGCAATTTTCCCTTTTCCACCAATCAGCTCCGCCATTTTATCAGCGGCCATTGCTGAAGCAGCCATATTATCTGTTGCTGCAGTAGCAACTGGAATGTCACTTTCTACACCTGAATCAAATGCAATAACTGGGATATTTTTATCTTTGGCCTGTTGTAATAATGGAATAGCTGCTTGACTATCTAACGCAGCAAAACCAATTGCACTTGGATTTTTGTCTAATGCAGCCTGTAACATTTCAATCTGTTTGTCTACCTGAGATTCTGATTCTGGTCCTTCAAAAGTTACTTTCACATCGAACTCATCTGCTGCTTTTTCAGCCCCTTGCTTTACAGCTTGCCAAAATTGATGCTGAAATCCTTTTGAAATAATAGGAATATATACTTCTCCTTCTTTTGACTCTTTTGTTGACGCCTTATCTTTGTTTTTTTCTTTGTCCTCAGAGCATGCACTCAATAAGCCGAATGTAAGTATAAGTAACAACATAAGTAAAAATGGCTTTTTCTTCATAAATCATTCTCCCCTTTTTTTGGTTAATGTATTTAACTCTTAAACTGAGAAAATACCATTTTCAAATTACTTTTTATTTCTGCGTAAAATATCTGTATAAACCGCCAAAATAATAACTAGACCAACTACGACAGTTTGCCATTCTTGTGGCACTGACAATATTCTTAGTCCGTTTGTCAATACACTCATTATTAATGCACCAATGATAGTTCCAAGGATTGTTCCTTTTCCTCCACTTAGTGAGGTACCTCCAATTACTACTGCAGCGATTGCCTCTAACTCATACCCCATACCCAGGGCTGGCTGGGCAGAGTTTAATCGAGAAGCCATAAGAACACCAGCTATGCCGGTAAAAATTCCTGCCATTGAATAAATAATAATTTTCCATTTATCTACATTTACACCTGATAATCGTGTTGCTTCTTCATTACTACCTAAAGCAAAGTTATATCGACCCACGATCGTTTTTGAAAGAATAATTCCTGCAATAATGGCAACGCTAAAAAAAATGAAAACGGCATTTGGTATATTAGAACCTGGGATAATAGATCCTAAGGAAATTTTAGAGAACTCAGGAGTATTGGTAAAATAGATTGGTTTTGTCCCGGAGATAACAAGTGCTAAGCCTTTGGCAATCATCATCATTGCTAAAGTAGCAATAAAAGGAGGAATCTTTAGCTTCGCTATCGCAACGCCACACATAAATCCACAAAATGCACCTGTAAGAATACCTAATAGAACTCCTACTGCTGTAGGCAATTCCATATTTGTTATAAATACACCTGTCATAACGGAGCATAAACTCATTACTGTTCCAACAGATAAATCAATACCACCTGTAATTATGACAAAAGTCGCTCCTAAAGCGAGGATCCCTGTAACCGCTGTAGAAATTAATATGCCCATAACATTCGAAAACTGGAAGAAATTACTTGAAGAAATAGAAAAGAAGATGACTAGAATAATAAGACTTGCAAAAGCTAAGAGTTGCTGCATAGCACCAGATTTAACATAAACTTTCTTGTTTTTAATTACCGCATTATTTGAAACCATTTTCAAAATAAATCCCCCTTTCTATCGAAATAGCTAACTTATTCTTTTGGTCGCTAAATTCATAATAGCTTCTTGAGATGCCAATTCACTGGATAATTCACCTGTTATTCTTCCTTCACACATAACAATAATTCTATGGCTCATTCGAAGAATCTCTGGCAGCTCTGAAGAAATCATAATGATGGATTTACCTTGACTAACTAATTCGTTTAACAGTTTATAAATTTCACCTTTAGCTCCTACATCAATTCCTCTTGTAGGTTCATCAAATATAAGTATGTCGCAATCTTTCGTCAGCCATTTACCTATAACAGCTTTTTGTTGATTCCCTCCAGAAAGATACCTAACCTCTTGGTTTACACTAGGTGTCTTTATGTTCAATTTTTCTACCATTTCTTTAGCTTTTATGGTAATTCTTCCATCGTTCATCCAGCCTTTGAAACGTTGAAACTTTGAAAAAGAGGCAATGGATATATTTGTCTTAACATCCATTTCCGTAATAATCCCAAATTGTTTACGATCTTCTGATAAATAGCCAATTCCATTTTTCACAGCATCATGTGGCTGTTTTATATTCACTTTTTTCCCATGTATGTAAATATCACCAGAGCTGATACGATCTGCACCAAAAATTGCCCGAGCTACTTCCGTTCTTCCTGCTCCCATTAAACCAGAAAAGCCTAGTATTTCTCCTTTTTTTAAATAAAAAGAAATATCCTTTAAAAATTTTCCCTGATTAAGTCCTTTTACCTCAAGAACCTTTTCTTCTTTGGAATAAGAGAATTGTGGAGTAGTCTCTTGATAAATTTGTCTTCCAACCATCATAGAGATAATTTGATCAATGGAGGTTTCATTAGTCGGTTTTGTGCCAACATAAGTACCGTCACGCATAACAGTTATTCTATCTGAAATATACATAAGCTCTTCCATACGATGTGAAATGTATACAACTCCAACTCCTCGTTTTTTCAGTGTATGAATAATACTAAACAAGCTATTAATCTCAGTATCTGTTAAGGCAGAAGAGGGCTCATCCATAATTAATATTTTCGCATTAAAGGAAAGGGCTTTTACGATTTCAACCATTTGTTGTTTAGCCACCGTTAAATCCGCAACTTTCTCTTTTGGATTAAGGTTTAAGTGAAGATGATCCAATAGTTCCTGTGCTTTCTTGTTCATTTTTTTGTCATTTAAAAAGAGTGGGATTGTAGCATGAGGTTCTCTACCAATAAAAATATTCTGTGCTACGGTCAAATCAGGCATTAAATTTAATTCTTGATGAATTATATTAATTCCGAGATTCTGTGCTATTCTAGGATTTGTAATGTCCGTTTCTTTTCCTTCTAAAAGAATACATCCAAAATCCTTTTGGTATATACCAGTAAGTATTTTCATTAATGTGGATTTTCCAGCACCATTTTCACCAATTAATGCATGAACTTCACCTGCTTGTAAGTCAAAGGAAACATCTGAAAGTGCTTGAACGCCTGGAAAACTTTTAGAGATTTCTTTCATTTCAAGTAATTTAGAAACCATTCTACCCCCAGCCTTCTCTTCATTTTTTCAACATATTTGTAAGCGTCATCATAATATTAAATTGAATATTCAGAAATATAATTACAATCTGTCTATGCTTGCTTTTATTTTTGTTTTCATTTGTTTTTATTGATTATAATAACTTTTCACAAAACATTCAATAATAAAATGTAAATTTTTGTAATTGTCTTTTTTGTAAATCCTTTTCATTTCTTTAAAGAATAATCTTTTAATGCCCTAGAACGTTTAACTTCAATTCCAGCTTCTCTAAATAGTTGAACCTGGCTGTTATCTGTTTTCGAATCAGTAATAATAAAATCAATCTCAGCTAAAGAAGATACTCTCGAAAAAGATTTTATTCCAAATTTACTATTGTCGACTAATAAATAGACTTGATTTGATACACTCATAAATTTTTTCTTCACTATCGCCTGCATTTCATTAGAGTCACTTACACCCCATTCCCTATCAATTCCCTGACAAGACATAAATACTTTATTTACACGATACTCATCCAAGGCTGTTTCCGTTAAAGGACCAACAAAAGATAAAGATTTAGTTAGCATTTTACCACCAGTTACAATCACGGATATTTTTTCTTTATTCGCTAATTCTAAACCAACCTTCATCGAATTAGTAAGGACGGTTAATGGTAAATCCGGTAAGATTTTAGCCATATACCAAGCTGTCGAACTTGCATCAAGAATTATCCGATCATACGGCTTTATATATTGTAATGCTTCTCGAGCAACTTCCATTTTTTCTTCAACGTGAATAACCTCTCGTTCAAAATAAGGAGGTTCACTTGTATTTTCTTTGCATCTTATTGCCCCACCATGACTTCTACAAAGCTTTCCCTCAGCTTCTAATCTTTCTAGATCTCTTCGAATTGTTTCTTCAGTTACACGAAATATTTGACTTAATTCCGTTACTCGGATACTACCTTTTTCATTGAGAATATTTACTATTTTCGCATGCCTTTCAGCAACCAACATAAACGTTATTCACCTTCTCTTCATTTGATTTATTAGCTCTCCTATTATCGATCTTCTGTGATTATTCCTTTTTTTAGAATAATATTTGCATACAACGCCTTCTCACTAGTTGCAACAATTGCATGAGCGTTTTTAGCACGTTCATAAAAATCATTTCTCTCCAAATGTTCTAACTTAATGATTCTATTTTCTGCTTGCGATAGTATAATATCGTACTGACCCCAAATAGTTGGATTGATAGAATCTCCTTCTACAACCTTCATAACAGTAGCTGGATGTGAAACATAAGTATCAATAGGGAAAAAATCCGCGATTGCTTCTAATAAATGAATAGTACCTTGACCATCATAACGTACTAATCGCTTTGCCATAGATGCAGCTGGAAAATTTCCATCAGCTAAAACAATTTCATCACCATGCCCCATTTCCATAAGAATCTTCATTAATTCTGGAGAAATAATCGAAGGGATATTTTTTAACAAGATATCAATCCTTTCCACTTATCACTAGAACATCAACGTAATATCTTATCAATCGAATTTGTACATTTTTACCATTTTCTGAATTATACAACATTTTGACATGTTTTTGAATACTTTTATTTTATTTTGTTTTAAAAGGAAAAACACATATTCTTATGAAAAGGTCTTCCAGCTTTTTAGAAATAATAAAAAAGAGATGTCTTTTAAAAGGAAAACCTTTTTAACATCTCTTACATATCACATATTCAAAAACAAAACCAAATGGAAAACACTACTTTCCCCAAAATTATATATGGTTTACAACATGAAATCCTAGATTTTCTGCTTCACTATTTGAAAAAATAGGGTCTAAATGCATACAATAAACTTTAGGTCTGAGTTCAGCAGGTATTGCTTCTTCCAATTGTCTTAATGATAAATGAACATTTCCTGGAAAATCAGCTTTACTTGTGTCTTGATAAAATAAATCAATTTTATCATCCAACATAAGCTTTAGAATCTCATCTGGAATCATATTACAATCTCCACTATAATACACTGTTTTTCCATCAATATGTAGAAGGTATGAAAAACAAGTTAAATGTGGGACATGTTCAACAAGATAAGGTTTAATAGAAGTAATACCTACGACATTTTCAGGTTGATGCTCTGTATCAATTTCTACACTTTTATATTGTGTTTCTGGAACTCCAACCTTTTGCAAGATAGCCTTCACATCAGCAGTTAAAGCTAATGGTGTTAAAATCGTTACTTTAACAGATAATTTTGGTTCCATGCAATGAAAAGCATATCCAACCAAATCACCTAATGAGCCTATATGGTCCGCATGTAAATGCGTTTGTAATACAGTAATTTGATCTACGTCTTCTAGTAACTTTTTATCGATCATTCGACTGAAGTTTGTACTACCACAATCTATTAAAAATAAATGACGGTCACGTTTTATAAAAGCATTATTATTTCCTAATTGTGTATTAAACGCGCTGCCATTTCCGATAAATTTTAACATGATCATCAATCTCCTATTAACAAAAATATTATATCAAATAAATTGTATCAATATATATTGTACAAAGAAATATCTGTTTTATGTTTCTTTTATCGACCTTCACTATAAATAATATGCCAATTTTAAACTATTTTAAATAACTTTACTGTCAAATGTAGCATAATCTCTGATGACTTTAGGAAGTTGGACTAAAGAATCAATCGTTAACAGTTTATCCGCTTGAGACTTTTCTAAATTTGTTACATTATAGCTCCAATCTTCTTTTACTGGAATATGTACCGCATGAATGCCTACTTCAAGTGCTGGACGGATATCCGTTTTCAATGAATTTCCAATCATCCACGTAACACTTCGATTTAAATTATGGCTATTCAATATTTGTTTAAGTGAATAAGTATTTTTGTGTTCAAAGATGTATACCCGATCTTGAAAATAAGATTCTAACTCTAAGTGAGCAACCTTCTTCATCTGTGTCTTCACATCGCCACCAGTATATAAGCATAATTCATGACCATCATCTTTAAGTGTATTTAACACATTATACATTTCAGGATAAGGCTGTACGGGAATATCAAAAACACTAAATCCTATTTTTCTTAATTTAATCATTTTTTCATGATCCATTTTTTGATTATATTTCATGCAAAAGAATTTATATGTAGAAACCAGTGATTCTGGATATCTAGATGAACGAAGACCATATTGATTTATACTTTGAATATCAATCTCCATTTGTTTTATTCTAATTTCTTCTTCAGTAATATTATCAAACCAATTCAACATATTAGCGACAAATTCATTTTTACTTTCAATAAAGTATTTATTACAATGACTTAACGTATCATCTAAATCAAATAATAATGTTTGTTTATTCATATGTATAATCTCCTTCTACCTTGTCAAACATGAAGAAAGATATTTAACAAAAAGTATATCTCTTATTTCCTGTCTGTTATTTCTGTCTAATTTATTCTATCTATTATCATTCCTATAACTAACATCGATGTATATATAGTTGTTAAATGGGAATTTTCAAATAAATATTATTCTATCATGTTACTTGCTCAAAGAAAAGACATAGAAATAGGTCTATCTTCACTATTCATTAGCTAAATAGGTTTATTTCTACTATAAAATACGAAAAGTCAACTAAATCTTCTATCAATCTAGTTGACTTATTTCATTATACTACAAATTATTTTTCAGCTGAATTGAGTGACCAAATAACAATTGGAATAAGTATTAATGACAAGAGTCCACCTATAAGTGAAAGTGCTGCAAAGCTAGAGCTTGCCACAACCATCCCTGATAAAGCACCTCCAGATGCACCTGCTAAGGCAACTAATACATCCACTTTACCTTGTGTTTTCGCACGATTAGATAGATTCGTTGCATCAACAATTAAAGCTGTCCCACTGATTAACCCAAAATTCCAACCTAATCCAAGAAGAGCTAGCGCTATTGTTAAACCAATCATTGAATCTCCAGGTACAGATGCCGATAAAATCCCAGCGGCTAATAAAGTAGCACCTGAAGCACTTGCCATCACTGTTCGACCTACTTTATCAACAAGTACTCCTGTAATAAGTGATGGTAAGAACATCGAACCAACATGAATTCCAATTACGATTCCAACTTGACTTAAACTATGTCCATGGTGTGCCATATGTACGGGAGTCATTGTCATGATTGCCACCATTACGATTTGTGTTAAAATCATGATCGTTGCACCAACAACAATTCCTCGTTTATGTCCTTGCGGATTTTGAGTCAGTTGTTTGGATTGTTTATTATGTGCGTCATTTGATACTCTAGCTATCGCTTTTGCAACAATAAGTGGATCTGGACGAAGGAAAATGAGTAGAAACAATCCAGCAAGCAAAAAGGCAGCGGCTGCTAAAATAAATGGACCAGCAAGTGGCGGAATTCCAATTGATTTCGCAAATCCTCCCATAATCTCAACTAAATTCGGTCCTGCTACTGCTCCAAATGTAGTTGAAACCATTGCCATACTAACTGCCGTTGCCCGTTGAGTCGAATTTGCTAAATCAGTCCCTGCATATCGAGCTTGTAAATTAGTCGAAGTCCCAGCTCCATATATAAAAAGGGATGCAAATAATAGAATAATACTGTCACTTACAGCAGCAAACACAACCCCTACTGCCCCAATTCCCCCTGCTAAAAAGCCTGTTACTAAACCGAATCGGCGACCAAATCGATCAGACAATCGACCAACAAAAAAAGCTGCAACAGCTGAACCTAAAGTGAATAATGCCGTTGGAACACCGGCAAAGCTATTTGTACCTAACATGTCTTGCGCTAAAAGTGCTCCGACAGTTATTCCAGCCGCTAAACCTGCTCCACCGAATATTTGAGAAATCATCACGATAAACAATGACCGACGATAAAGCTGACGTTGCTTTTCTGGTAATTTAATATAGCTTTCAACCATTATATCTTGAGGATTTTTACTATCTATTTGTTCAGATACTAATGACATAGTTCCCTCCTCCTTTCCTATTTCGCCCAAATATTTCTCGAAAAATAACTACTCCCATCCTTATATCCTCCTACTTTTATTTCTCACTGCTCACATATTGGAAATACTGGTAAACACTACGCTCAAGTCGAAACGCTGCCATCCCATGTTCTTTCATTATGTGAACGGCCTTAACAGACAGTAAACAATAAATACCTCTGCAATAAGCAACTATTTCTTTATTTGTTGGTAGTGTTGCTAATTTTCGCTCTAGTTCCTCAATTGGAATCGAAACAGCTCCTGGAATATGTGACTCCTCATACTCTTCTTTCGGTCTTACATCAACAAGTACAATTTCATCATTTTCCATTTTCACTTGTAATTCAGCAAAAGAAATTCCATGAACATGTAGGCTTTCATTCATGAATTCTCTTTTTATTTGCTGAACTTGTGATAATTGCTTTTCAGACAAATCATGGAAGGCGGACATAAATTGTAAAACAGCATGATCAGCCAACTCATAAATTACGTAATTACCTTTTTTCTTATACTTTACTAGCTTCGCACTATGAAGTGTTTGCAAATGCTGAGATACATTTGCAACTGTCATCATGGTACATTTAGATATTAGCTCAACAGATTTTGGACCTTGAGTCAATAAATCTAATATTTCTAACCTCTTAGGACTCGAAAGACATTTTCCTATTCTCGCAAACTCTTGATAGAGCATATCTTTTAAATCTCTTTCCTCACTCATCACATACACCTCAACTATTCAATTAATTTATTGAATAGTTGTATTTTAAAGAGATTTATAACTAATAGTCAATGTATATGCATCATCTATGCAAAAACATTATCATCAATAAAAAAGAGACAATAAACCAACATCTGATACATGATGATAGTTTTTTGTCTCTTTTTAAAACGATAATTCTTTCGATTACTTTTTTAAAATTATTATAATAATTCTGTCCTACCAACCTTATTTGCAGTAAACCAACTAGCCAAAATGTATGCACATAAAGAAAGTACAATTGGTAATACTACCGTGTGCATTCCTAAAGCATTTGGATGTAGACGATCAAATAATATATATGTACCCATTCCAACAATCATTGAACAAATAGCACCGTACTTATTCCCTTTACTCCAATACAATCCAAATACAACCGGCCAAATAAATACTGATTCTAGACCACCAAACGAGAATAGATTTAACCAAATTAATAAATCAGGTGGACTTAAAGCAAAGAGAACAACAGCTACACCGATTATAGTTGTAACGATAAAGCTTGTGTTCTTTACTTGTTTTTCTGTTGCATTAGGTTTGATATAGTTTATGTAAATATCCTTTACAATAGTTGAACCTACAAGAATTAATAATGAATCAACGGTAGACATAATAGCCGCCATAGGTGCAGCCAATACTATACCCGCTAATAATGGAGGTAATACCTTTAAAGTTAAAGTTGGCATCACCATATCACCAATTTCAACTCCTGGTACTACTGGTCTTGCTAGAACACCTATCAAATGCATGCCTAACATGATTGTACCAATGACAATTGTACCGACAATAATCGCTTGATGCATTGATTTTGAGTTTTTATAACTCATGGCTCTGACAGTTATTTGCGGTAAACCAACTACACCTACTCCAACTAATATCCAAAAAGACGATACATATAATGGTGTCAAATCATTTTCTGCTCCAAATGGTGTTATTAAATTATGATTTTCAAGCATTAAATCAGACATAATATTCGAAAGTCCGCCACCTGCAATAATGGTTGCAATTAATAAAATCACAGTACCAATTAACATAATTGTACCTTGTACTGCATCCGTTAAAGCTACTGCTTTGAATCCACCAATAATCACATATATAAGTACTGAAATAGCAAAGATAAAAAGTGCAGATTTATAAGATAACCCTGTTAATGATTCAATTAATCGAGCTCCACCAACCCATTGTGCAGCCATTGCTGAAAAAAGAAAGATGATAATACTAGCTGCTGATAATAAAACGACTGTATGACTTTTATAACGTTCCTTTAAAAAATCAATTAATGTAATCGCTTTATATCTTCTCGCTACAATCGCAAATTTTTTCCCTAATACCATTAGGACAAAATAGCCTGTTGCTAATTGAGCCATCGATAATAGAACCCAACCTAATCCTCTTGTATACGCTACACCTGGACCACCAATAAAACTGCTTGCACTACCATAGGTAGCCATCATCGTCATCGCTAGAACAAATCCTCCTAACTGACGACCACCAAGAAAATAATCTTGTAAAAAAGAATTTGATGATTTCATCGAGCGATTAGACCATACACCAATCATAAAAATAATGACTAAAAATATAACTAAAGGAAGAATAACTGCCCAATTTAATATCATTGCTTCTCTTCCTCCTCGTCAAATGGCACTTCAGTAAAAAGAAATTTCACACATAATATAACTAGAACTACCATTACAACTACGCCTAACACACAGCTATAAAAAAACCATGCAGGTAATCCGAATACATATGTATAATTAGCTGGATCTTCTGATCCTAGTCCATAGGCAAACCCAAACCACCAGACAAAATTAAAAAGGACTAAAGCTACTCCAATTCTGGCTTCTTTATGGGCAATTTTAAAGGACTTTTCTAGTTTGTTTTTCATATGCTCCCTCCAATAAAATGCATAATTATAACCTTAAATAGATTACCATAGCTTTAACAAGTATTGTAAAGTAAATTATGCCACTACTAAGATGACTTCCACAATTTTGATTAATGAATGATTTTTACTTCTTTCACTCGATTTCTTTCAATTATTTAAATAGGAATTTTAAAAAATTCCTTTCTCTCCTAATATCATCTTTCCCTAAAATGTCCAAAAAGCTCCACCGCTTTCTGATTAAATGTATAATCAGTTCTTCTCCAAAAAAAATCCCACTTATTATGAAAGTGGGACAAGCTAAAATTAATCTCTGTATGGAATGGGTTGAACAAGTGCATATAAATCTTCTTCAAGTGCAGTAACTTTTTGTTCTATCGTTTTTTGGGCATCATGAATTGCCTGGTTATATATATGTGGAGAAATTTGTTTTAACATAAAGTCCAATAGATTCTCAGCAGCCAGCTCTCCAATTTCCTCATCTCTTTCTGCATAAAAATGATGTTGGATATTACGTACTATATCTAATTTTTGTTCTCTAGGTATTTTAATAACTATCATTTCTTTCTTCCTCCTATTTTCTGAATGGCTAGCTCTATTATACAAAACATTCGATAGGACATATCTTCACAAATCTTCCTTTTATAGAATGACTCATTTATGGAATATTTTTCGAATGAGAAAGACTTTCAATTAGAGTAAAAAACAATTATAATAAACAGCGAACAATCTATGATTCATTTTTTACCTACATAAAGTCAGGAGTTATCATCGATGCAAAAAATATCGTCCATCGCTATAAAAGAACTTGAAAGCTATCGAATTGCTTTTTCTTGTGAATCCACAACATTCACAGTAAATGACTGGATTGAACGAGCAGATGAAATGATATCTTACACGAAAAAAAGAATAAATACCGATATCCCAAGAGTAGTCGCTTCTATGTGGATTAGAAGATACGCACTTTTTATAACAGCTCAGTTTTTTATGTTAAGTAAGTATCGACTTAAATGGGCAGGTACTCTTGAAGACCTTTATATTTATGATGACCCGAATGATGAACACTGGATTCCATTATTCATTTTATCTAACCCTAACTGGAAAAAAGTCGAAGAACAAAATATCACTATTGAACTAAATCAAATACTTAAAAACTTTGCAGCAAAAATGATTTTGCCAATTGCTTCAAAAACAAAAACACCTAAATTGGTGTTATGGGAAAATATTTGGGGTTATACTTTATGGATGTATGATCGATTATTAAAAGAAAGTGATAACATATCTCAAGTGGAAAAGGATATTGAATTGTTATTAGAAAAAGAAGTATGGAATGATATCGAAAAACGTTCTCCCTTCAAAGTTTTTCTTTGTTTCCAATCGATTCCGAAAGCTATTCAGCATTATAAAAGAGTTACTTGTTGCTACTACTATGAAATTGAAGGCCAAAATAAATGTCCATATTGCCCTACTGCTGGGTGTAGCAAATGAGAAAATAATAGAATATTAGTTACTTTTGCTTGTTCTATCGGAATGAGCAATAACATAGACAAAGCACTGCAAAAATGATTCACAGTGCTTTTTTGTATATAGATTTAACATATGTCATACAGAATATATTTATTAGAAATAATCAAAAAAACAAGGAGCGTTATTTGGAATGATTTTCTCTAACATGTCCACCATTTGTTTATCTCCTGATATTCTTGAAATGCTCATCAAAAATGATGGTCTTTGATAGCTAAGTAACATAGTTGCTAGTGTTTGAATTGATAAAGTAATTCCTTCAGAAGATCGGATATTTTTATCGCAGTCAATTTGTAATTTACCTTTTTCATCCCATTCTAATATAAAGGTTCCTCTGTTCCATTCAAGAATCGGATCATTTAATTTCAAAATGATTTTTGAATTTTTCACTTCTTTAAAAGGGAATCTCTCTAAAAACCCTTTAACCTCTACAATTCTTCCCATAAAGTAAGGAAATATCTTTTGTTCAATTTCTCCGTCCTCTAATAAGAAAGCGACCGGTTCATGAACGCATGTTTTTCCTTCGACGAAATAGACCATGGAAAAATGGGCATTTATAAAATTCCATAAACCTCTTCTTGCTTCTTCGTTCAAATAGATCATTTCATCTACGTAAAACTTTTCTTCTAATACACGGTAATTCAAATAACCTTCAGGCTTGTCATCTTCTGTATAGTACACCGCAGACTGTATATCAGATGGACCTTCTAATAATTTCGCTTCCCAAGCTAAATCATTTCGAACCATCGCACCGTTTGTTTTTCTAGCAAACGCATCATATACTTTTTTTACATCATGATGATTCATGTCAACCCTACGTACTCTACCATTAATTTCTCGGTATTTCGGTAATTGTGTATCTTTAATTTTATATTCAATTAGATCAGAGATAATTTCCCATCCGTTTTTCCGATAATATGGAATCGAATATGGATATAAATAAGAGATGTATTGCCCTTTCTCTCTCATTCGTTTTAAACTTTCTTTCATTAACATATGAATGAGTCCTTGACCAGCGTATTCTGGATATGTTCCAACACCAGTAACACCTCCCATTTTATAAATAACACCATGGATATTTACTTCAAATGGAAGTGTAACGATTTGCGATATTAATTTATCCTTATCAAACCATCCTAAAGCCGTTCCTGGCTTTAATTGATGACTTTTCTTGGCAATTAAATCAACATCTTCATCTATTGTCTTTTTTGATACTTGAAACACATATTTAATAATATCAGAAAATTGATCCACCTCTTCTACCTTAATTGTTCGCATCGTTAAACCTTTATGATGCCCGGTACCCATTCTAGTTCCCTCCTAATTTTATACGATAATTCACTATTAAACCTTCAAAATGATTATACTACTATAATTAACATTATCGTTGCATTACAAATTAGTCAATCGTTCCACTATGAATTGTAGAAAGGAATGCAAATTTTCTTATTAGTAATTTCACAAATAATCTGTTAGCATTTAAACGGAATAAATACGATTATGAAAAGTAACAAAAAGCTCTCCCTATAGGATCCCCCTTAATTACTTCTCAACCTCGGTATCTCATACGTATTCCACCCATATGAAAAACCATTAATAACGTATAGTAGTGCCATAATTACAAGAAAAAAACATGCTTTAGCAATAAGATAAAACTTAAAAGAAGACCCTTCCTTCTTTCAACAATAGCTCATTGCAAGCATGATAGATATCTAAATTATTTGTACTAAAACTTCAAAGCTCTAAATCTACTTCAATAGAAGATTCATAAATCATTTAAAAATAGGCTGATTAACTGCCAAACGGTAATAGCAAACGGAATAATAGAAAGCAACTTTAACCATTTGTTGTTAGTCGTAAGTCCAATCGAAAGCATTACAATTCCCAAGATGAATACTAACATAATGTTTGAAAAGGTCATCTTTCCACTCTCCTCTCCATATAGCCTAATGATTCATTAAAAAATGATAATCATAGCAATCTTCATATAAGACCTTCAATTCCTCAATAGTTGGAACTCGTGGATTATTGTCGGGACTTCCACTTTCCATTGCATCATTTACCATCTTTGGAATAGCTTTCATATACTCATCTTTAGTAATTCCCCATTGCTTCAAGTTAGGAATTTCTAATGTTTCACATAGTTTTTCAATCGCCTCTACTGTAAAATCAGCAGCTTCCATTGTAGAAGGAAAATGTTGATCTGGACAAATCACATTCGCTATACTCGCTAATTGCTCCATACATTCTCCCTTGCTGAAATGTAAAACAACAGGTAGCAACATAGCATTTGATAAACCATGTGGGACATGAAAAAGAGCTCCAATCGGACGTGACATACCATGTACTAAACAGACAGAAGCATTTGAAAAAGCCAATCCTGCTTGTAAAGAGCCTAAAGCCATTGCTTCACGAGCGTTTATATTGCTCCCTTCTCGGTAAACGATCGGTAAATGATCATAGAGTAACTTCATCGAAGAAAGTGCTAATGTATTTGTTAGAGGATGGGCCTTTCGGGACAAATAGGCTTCAATACTATGACAGAGTGCATCTATTCCTGTAGAAGCTGTTATTTGTGTTGGTGAAGAAAGTGTAAGAGTTGGATCAACAATAGCAACTGTTGGCAAAAAAACAGGCTGCTTAATCATCATTTTTACATCATTCGTAGAATTTGTAATTACAGTGACATCAGTGACCTCGGAACCTGTGCCGGCAGTAGTGGGGATAGCTATATGAGGTAGTGAAGGATGTGATGGTTGTTTATTTCCATTGATATAATCTCCAATATAGGCTCCATTTGCAGATACAACAGCAACCGCTTTTGCTGTATCTATACAGCTACCTCCACCTATTGAAATAACAACATCACAGAACTCGCTTCGACAAATGTCTAAAGCTTCAGCCACATATTGATCATTAGGTTCGGTAACTACTCCTAAATACACGACACTTTCTATTGAGACTTGTTGTAAATAGCTGCAACATTGATCAACAAATCCTAGAGAAAGCATCGTCTGATCACTGATTATAAGTGCCTTCTTCCCTCGACGCTTAGCTTCCTTACCAACTATTTCAAAAGACCCTTTACCATAAATAATATTCTGAGGAGATTGGAAAATATGATAATCATTCACGATTACATCACCCACTTCTTCATTTATTATTTACCTAATTCCAGCTAAAGCTTAACATTCCTGCAAGCTCTAAATTTAAATTACATTTTCACAGATTTATTTCTCTTCTTCATCATGTATTCTTACCTTACTCAGTTCCTTTCTTAATAACTTGCTGAATCATTTTATTCAATTCCTGCACCTGTAAAGCAAATTTTGGAGTTGAGTTCAGATGATATTTCTTCTTTAAAGATAGAATCCGATATACACTTTGATCAATTCGTTCTTCACTAATTCTTTTATCTTGTACAGCTTTCTTAAGCGCTTGAAATACTTTTTCAACATTATGATCTTGATTATGTCCAATTAAAAGAAGATCCGTACCAGCTCTTACAGATCGTATAGCCGCATTAGCAATTGGATAATGGTTCACTATAGCTCCCATAGTTAAATCATCACTAACGACAACTCCATTAAATGCTAATTGATTTCGCAAAATATCTTCTATAATAACCTTTGACATCGATGCTGGATATTTTCCATCTACATTAGACAATAGGATGTGTGCAACCATTACCATATCCGCTTGGCTTTCAATAGCTTCCTTAAAAGGAATAAATTCAAACGATTGTAATCTTGAAAGTGAAGCATGTACTTTCGGTAAATGATAATGAGAGTCCATCAACGTATCCCCATGTCCTGGAAAATGTTTAACGACAGAAATTACATTTTCAGTTTGGATTCCCTTCATCATTGATACACCTAGCTTCGCTACAAGATTAGCATCAGAACCAAAGGAACGATCACCAATAACCGAATTTTCCGGGTTGCTTTGAATGTCCAATACAGGGGCGAAATCAACATTAAATCCTAACGCTGATACTTCCTTTGCAAGAACTCTTCCTAGTTCATAACTGTATGCAGATTTTTTACTTTGTCCAATCATGCGGTTACTTGGAGTATTGATAATCGACTTTGGCATACGATTCACTCTGCCACCCTCTTGATCAATAGATAAAAAGAGAGGGATCTTATTAACAGTGTTAGCCTTTTTCAATGCATTGGTTAATTGAACGAGCTGTTTCGTATCCTTAATATTCCGGCTAAAAAGGATAAAACCTCCTAATTTATATTGATTTATTAATGACTGAACATTCGTATCTAGCTGATAACCGTCAAAGCCACCAATAATCATTTGGCCTACTTTTTCCTCTAAAGTCATGGAATTTACTTGCTCTTGTATTTTATCAACCTTTTTTATTACTGAAACTTCCTCTATATGTATTTTTTGATTGACTGGCTCTGTAACACCACATCCACTAATAACAAATAAAAAGACTGTCATAATGAGAAATAATCTTCTAAGCATGAATAAGGACCCTTTCTTGCTAATAATTTCTTCAATATTTATTCCCATTTTAAAGTATATGCCATTTCAACTCAGGGTTTTCATGATTTATTGATAAATCTTATCCAAAAATAGATAATTACAGAAAAAAATCAAAAATATCATAAATAAAGTTATACTTATTTTATACCGCACAAACTAGAGCTAATACTCCACTCCTTTACATTAGAAGCATCAAAGTTTGGATGTTGGAATATATATGCCAGAATATACAATATGGCGATTTATGTAAGCTTCTCTAAAAAGAGTTTCACTGAATAAAAAATTTTTAATGGAGGATTAATGATGAATACCATGTTAGATTTATTTCTAGAAAATGAAAAGCAAATAAAAAAAGCATTTCGTTTTGAAAATCAATTAGTTCAAAAATTCGCCGCTTTACAAATAGCTTTGCAAAATCAAACAGTGGATATCGAAAAAGCAAAAGAAATGATGGAATACGTAAAAAAAGAAACTTCTGCTTTTTCTTATTTCAGAAGCAATAATTTACTTCCCATTTCTATAGCCTTATCTTTACATTCAAATGGTTTTGAAGTGTTTCAATTGACTCAAAAATATTACGAAGACCTAAAGAAAGCAGGATTCAAACGCTCACATAACCTTCCATTCATGGCCTATTTTTTGGCAACTGAAGTAGACAATAATGATGTATCAATGATTATTGAAAGAGCCCTTGATTTCTATCAAAAAATGAAAGAAGAGCATGTATGGTTAACCTCAAGTGAAGATTATATGAACGCATTAATTCTTGCTCATAGTCACTCTGATGTTTCTTTGGCTATTCATGAAATAGAAAAATGCTACGATTACTTAAATAATCAGGGTTTAAGAAAAGGGAATACTTTACAAGCTATTAGTCATTTATTATCACTAAGTAATGACTCACATTCAAATAAATGTGATCGCTTATTGCAATATGAAGCATTATTAAAAGAGAATAAAATCTCTCTCAATTCCTACTCTAAAACCCTTTTAGGGATATTAGCAATCCTTGAAGTTCAGCCAGAAAGTATTGTAAATGAAATGATGAAAGTAGATGACCAGCTTAGTAAACAAAAAGGGTTTGGGAACTTTAGCTTAGGAAAAGCAAATCGTAGTTTATTTACTATTGCTATAGTATCTGCTCCATATCTAAGGGCTGAATCTGCTCAGACTTTAAACTCTACTATTCAAAACAGTATTCAAAGTATAATATTAGCCGAACAAGCAGCTATTATTGCTTCCATATCAGCTGCCACAGCAGCTTCTAATTCAGGTTCATCTTCTAATTAATACTTGAGGGGATTTTTCATATTTTCATAGGACTATTTTCATTATAAATAAGTAGTTAGTAAAGGGTGCATTTTGCTCCACAGTAGTCATAGAGCAGCGGGCCTTTCGCTCCCCCGCTGCTCTCTTAGGAGTATTACAGCAGGTACTCCACTCAACAGTTTTTTACTAATTTTATTCACTGGACTAAATTACATATTATAAGCTCATAAAAACAGACTTTCATTGGCACCCTCTTTATTCTTTACATAAGCCTCAAAAATGAATGATTAATCATTCATTTTATACTAGTATGATTATTAACATGCCATTCCATATGATAAGGAGAGAAAACTATGAAACATTACGATAATTTAAAAAAAGTTCAACAAGGTAAGCTTCCAGATGCACCAATCGCAAAATTATTAGGATTTAAAATTTCTGATTTAGAAGTAGGAAAAATCATTTTTGAAATGGAAACATCCGAACGTTTTTATAACCCTATGGGAACCCTTCATGGTAGTATTTTATGTGACTTATCTGATGCTGCAATGGGTTATGCTTTTGCTAGTACACTTGAAGATGATGAAGCCTTTACTACTGTTGAAATCAAACTTAATTTTTTGAAACCTATTTGGAGATCTAAGCTTCGTGCGATCAGCCAAGTTATAAAAAAAGGAAATAATATTGGCTTACTTGAATGTCATGTTTATGATGAAAAAGATAGTTTAGTTGCACACTCAACAAGCACCTGTATGATTCTACGAAAAGAAATGGCAGAAGGCAGATCGATTCAAGAAACAAAATAATAGCTAAAAACTGCACCTTCGCGCAGTTTTTAGCTTTGCTATCATCACCGATATAATTTCTTCACCATAAGAACCGTTTATTACCACATAATATTTGACAATTAAGAAAATTACATATACTCTACCTCTTGAAGCTATTTATTAAAGAAAGGATGATTACATATGTTTGATATTATTATTATTGGAGCTGGACCAGCTGGTGCTAGCGCTGCAATCTTTTCTTCAAAGGCTGGTAAGAAAACATTATTAATTGATAATGACAAAGGTATGACAAAACGTGCCTGGGTTGAAAATCATTACGGAGTTTTAGAAGTAGCTGGTCCAGATTTAATTGAAACAGGAAAAAAACAAGCAGAAAAATTTGGTACTGAACTAGTAGCTTCTACAGTTACTAACATTGAAAAATTAGAATCAGGGTTTGAAATAGTAACTGAAGACAATGATACTTACAAAGCAAATCATGTTATTCTAGCTACTGGCGCTCTTGTTCCACTTGCAGAAACAATTGGACTTCTAACAAAAGCTGGTACAGAACCTAGAATTAAAACCGTGTTAGATGTAAATAATGAAGGGCAAACAAACATTCCAGGAATATGGGCTGCTGGTACTTGTGCAGGAGTAAGTGTACATACGATTATCACAGCAGGCGACGGAGCAAAAGTAGCAATAAACGTTCTAAGTGAGATAAATGGAGAACGATATGTAGATCATGACATATTGAAATAAGAGCTATTGTTAAAAGGGTGTCGTCCATAATTTTAGGACGCCACCCTCTTACATTCTTATCTATTTTATAATTAAGCGTAATGCTTTATCTTCGTTAATAACAATACTTTTATGTTAGTTGCTAAAGATGATTGTTTTTCAACTTATAAATCTCATTTTGGAGAAATATGAAGCCCTTGATCTTGTAACCATTCCGCATAAAATATATTTTTTTCATTTTCAAACCCTTGAGCCTGTAATTGATTATACAGCCAATTACGATCGTAACCAAATTCTTCTAAATTATCCCAAATAATTTTGCCATCAAGGATAAATGTAGTAGCTAAAAATATGGGGTTCTCAGGAAAATGAAAATCTTGTCTTGTTGTTTTTTCATGTGTTGACTGCAAACGTATACTGATTTGTCCATTCGGCTCCATAAGTGCAAATGCAACTTCACGTAATGAAAAAACATCTTTTTGTCTTAATAAACTCAATATTTGATTCACACTCAGTTTATATTTAGCAGCTAAACTCCTATCAATTATTCCATTTCTAATAATAATCGCAGGTTTTCCTTCTAAAATAAACCTTACCTTGTTCCATTTTAATGAGAGATATTGAAACAACAGCATTAATACGGTCCACAGCCCAATTGTATATAACACATACATAATATTAATGTGATCCTCATAGATAGCATGTCCAACTAAATCATCCAATAATAGGATAAATACATAATGAAAAGGCGTAATCGAACTTCTCCCTGTTATCAGGATTGTAAAAAATAAAGCTAGAAAGCCTATAAGTAATTTAATTGTTATCAAGCCAATATTCAAATCTCCCAAAAACAATTCCTCCTGAAGCAGCATTCTATAATTTCATTATGTCGAAAATAACCTATTATATTCTCTTTTCTTCTGAGAACTTCATTCATCTGGAAGTGAATATAACTTAAATGAATATGAGATATTCAGTTATCGTTCAATGAACTAAATAAAATCAATAAAATCACAAACTATTAATCTAAAAAAGAGAGTGTCCAAAATCCATTGAATTGGTTGGACACCCTCTCTTTTTGTATATATTACTTCTTCCTCTATAGCGGAAGAAGTAAATGATAAAAATAATCTAACTAGACACGTAAACACCAGCTCTTTTAAAGGATACCATATTTAAGACAGCTATCTTAGCCTTTTAAATGAAATGGCACTGTTGTAACGATAACATCCTTTTGATAAAGTAGCACAGTTCGAATGATTAAACTGGATTGATTATGCAAAATGTTTTGCCAGCTTTTATTCGGAATAAATTGTGGAATCAGTACCGTTACTCGATAGTTAGACTCATTTGCTTTATGCTCAACGATTTTTATAAATTTGGTAAGTGGTTGAACCATGCTTCTATAACTTGAATATAGCGTAACTAATCGAATATCCGGTTGCCATTTCTTCCACTTTTCCTCAAAGCTCTTTTCACTATTTTTTTCAAATGATATATGAACAGCGATGATTTGATCTGGTGCGAGTGATTTAGCATAA
Organism: Bacillus sp. AP8; assembly: GCF_000321185.1. NCBI lineage: Bacteria > Bacillati > Bacillota > Bacilli > Caryophanales > Bacillaceae > Bacillus > Bacillus sp. AP8. The sequence continues at coordinate 87,806 of NZ_CAPG01000027.1, read as the reverse complement.
TTCAATGAATTTTCCACAACTCTTGTCATTCCAGCTATAGGTACAATGATTACATTCCCTGAAATTTTAGGTGCGGGATCGTCTATAGCGATTCTCAATTGTGCACCGACTGCATCATAGTGCTTTTTAATTTTATGAAAGCAGAAAATAAGCCATGGTAAGAAAATTAATACTGCCCAAACTTGAGTAAACTTTGTTATGAAGAAAATCATCATAACACCAAAGCTAATAAATGCTCCAACAAAATTAATAGTTAGTTTTACAAGCCAGTTTTTTGGTTTTTCACGAATCCATTTTACAAGCATACCCGTTTGAGAAAACGTAAAAGGAATAAATACACCGACTGCATATAACGGGATTAGTTTTTCCGTATGACCTTGGAAAGTGATAATTAATACTATCGAAGCGATTCCTAGAAAAATAATACCATTTGAATAACCTAATCGATCCCCTCTATTCGTAAACATTCTGGCAATATATTTATCTTTTGCTAGATTATAAGCAAGTAAGGGAAAAGCAGAAAAACCCGTATTAGCAGCTAAGACAAGAATTAAGGCTGTAGTCCCCTGGATAAAATAATACATCAAGTTTCTTCCAAATATTTGACTAGCAATCTGTGATACAACGGTTTCATCATGCTTTGGTCCAACTCCATAATAATAAGCAAGAAAAACAATTCCAGTAAATAGTACAGCTAAAATTAGCCCCATTGCCATTAACGTTTTTGCAGCATTTTTAGGTGCGGGATCCTTAAAATTAGGAATAGCATTTGAAATTGCTTCTACTCCTGTTAATGCTGAACTGCCAGAAGCAAATGCTTTCAATAATATAAACAACGAAATACCTGCTACAGGTGTACCGATTGATTGGTGTAAATCAGGTGAAACGTGACCTGTTACAATTTGATATATACCGACACCAATTAATATGAATAAAGCAAATACAAATAAATAAACTGGATAAGCTAAAATCGAAGCAGACTCGGTTAAGCCTCTTAAATTCAGTAAAGTTAACAAAATAACTAAAACACAAGCAATTATTACTTTATATGGGTGAAGTGTCGGGAACGCTGATGTGATAGCGTCTGTACCAGCAGAAACACTAACCGATACGGTTAAAATATAGTCTACTAATAAAGATCCTCCTGCAATCAGCCCCGCGTTTACACCTAAATTTTCCTTTGATACTATATATGCTCCTCCACCATGTGGATAAGCATATATGATTTGACGATATGATAAGATAAGTGCCAATAGCAAAAATAATACAAATGCAGCTATTGGAATCGAATACCAATATGCTAGTGCACTTACTGATAGTAAGACTATTAATATTTGCTCAGGTCCGTATGCTACAGATGATAAAGCATCTGAAGATAAAATAGCTAAAGCTTTTTTCTTATTTAATTTCTGATCTCCTAATTCGGTTGACTTAAGCGGATGACCAATTAACAATCTTTTTAATCCTGATAACATAATGACATCTCCATATGATTGAAATTTAATACGATCATAATTACTAAGTTCGTTCCTCAAATTGTGCTACTCCTATGCAGTTATATATTGCAGTGTAAGGTCAACGAACTAGTTTTTTCATCAATATGCTGTTCAAGACAAAGATAAATAAGCCCATAAGGCACAGTAAATAACCTTATGGACTGTTATAAATTTTTCCATAAGCTTCACCTTCCCCTCTCACAACGCTTACGAGGTTAGCTGTCGGATTCGGGACAGAAGAGTATCCCTACCTACAAAACGTAGGATTCACCCCGGCAGGACATTATTCATCCTATTATGGGTCCCCCGCTCATAATGATTAAGCGATTTGAAAATATGAAACTAGAGATTATAATACTCCGTTCTTTTCTATATGTAAATAAATTTATTCGAAAAATAAAAATATTTTTCAATAGTTATTTACTAAAAAAACCTTCGTTCAATTTTCATAGACGAAGGTCATGTAGAGAACAAAAATTATTTACTTTCCTCTTTTATTTTGCCTTTTATTAGATACCAAATATGTATAAAAATTAGAATTCCATTTATGATCCATATACTTAGTGCCCCAATTAAAAGACCGTAAACGACAAACAGGATGCAACCGATAATATTAATCATGCGAATCTTTCTTTCCCCAGTAATTGCAAAGGATAATAAGATAAATACTCCAGCTAATATACCTAATAACTCAACCATTCAACCACTTCTTTCTATAATCTATTCTCGATACATTAGATTATATTTATGAATTGCACTTGATTTATTTTGCCATTTTCCTTTACAAATTATTAGTTTATATCGAATTTACATTCAAAAAGTCTTTTTCAGCCACAAATAATATTATACCTATATAACAAATACCATTATCACAAACCGTGTTGTCATTGAACAAGCAACAAATATTGCTTGATTTATGTTCCAAGTCCGTATGGCAGTCGACGATGAACCTTCACTCCAAATAATTACTTATCATGTCGCGCGTCGCAATCCACTTGCTAGACTTTCTACATTCACAACCGTCGCAATGAATAAAATGATCATCAAAAAAGACTTGTATCGTATCAATAATTGATACGATACAAGTCTTTTCCTACAATTATTACGCAAATACAAACAGGTTTTTAGCTAAACGTTCTGCTAAATTTTTACCATTTGTAATACAAGCTCCAATACCTACGCCATAGTATGAACAGCCTGCCAAATGAACATTTGGATACGTTTTTTCTAAATCCATATTTAATAAACGTATACACTCTGGATGTTCAATCGTATAATTGGGCATTAAGTTCGTCCATTTCGTTACCTCTACTGAAATAGGCATATCTTTCAATCCTAGCGATTTTTCGATATCCATCATCGCTACTTTCAACAATTCATTCTCGTTCATATTATTCAGTTGCTCATAAGAAGGTATGGAACTTTTATAAAAAAGACGTGTTAATAATTTACCATCTGTTGATGTATTTGGCCATTTTCTACTTGTCCAAGTACAAGCATTACAAAGCAAATCCGTATCTTCTGATGAAACAATAAAGCCAGTACCATCTGTCGGTAATTTTGAATCTGGTAAATCAAATCCTAAATAAATACTAATTAGAGATGAGTTTTTTAATCGATTAAAATTTTGATCTAATTTCTCATCGTTCAATAATTGCTGTGCAGCATTATGAGGTATGCTTAAAACTATCGTATCTGCTTGTATAGTATCGTAATTTTCACAAGTGATTGCATATCCATGTTTTTCTTTTTGAACCGAAGATGTTTGTACCCCTTTTAAAATAGTAACATCTGTCAATTTGGATTCTAATTGATCAATTAATGTTTTTAATCCATTTTTAAACGAAATAAATTTTTTATTGTTTTTATTAGCTTGTAGAGGATTAGCAGCTAATCCACGTATAATACTACCATATTCATTCTTATAATCTAGTAAATATGGAAGTGTTGAAGCAATGGAAAGATCATAAAGATTTCCTGAATAAACACCAGAAAGAATCGGTGATATTTGTTTTTCAACCATTTCCTTACCTAAGAAGCACTCTAAAAACTCTCCAATAGAGTCTTCTTTTGTAAACCTTATATTCTCACTATCTAAATCCTTAAGCGCAGCTTCCTTTCCTTGTTTAGAAACAAGAGCACTGTTATTTAAAGCAGCTATACTTGTAGGTATCCCATATACACAGCCATCAGGCATTTTATGTAATTGATGATCTGTATAAATAAATGACGTACCTGTTGCATTATAAACAATATCATCATTTAATTGTAAATCCTCTAATAAAGGAAGAACATCCTTCTTATTTGCTACAATGGAATCCGCACCGCTTTCGATTTTAAAACCATTATGATAAACCGTTCTAATCTTCCCACCTAATTGATTATTTTTTTCAATTAATAGTAACTCAATTTCTAATCCGTGTTGCCTTTTCCAATTTTGTAAATAGTACATCGTTGATAGTCCTGTAATGCCTCCACCTATGACGACAACTTTCTTCACAGTATCCACTTCCCCCTCAAATATTATCTATAATTATAGCACTTACACCAAATGATAAATTTTCCAATATAGTGACAGAAAAATAGCTAACCCAATGGGCTAGCTATTTACAAAACATATATTTTAAGAAAAAGGGGTTATAACTACACTATACGCTTTAATTGTTAACAGATTATTACAATACTTTTAAATTTCATGATATTTTCGCAAAAATTATTACCATTCTATCACAAGTGCGCATAAGTTGAATTCTACTCATCCTTTTTATACTAATGAACTTATGTAAAAACAACACCTTTTAGAAAACAGCACAAGATGATGACATTATCTATACTTATAGCCAAATTGTTTTATTATCATATGATTTTCTTCTTTTATCAGTTAATTCAAGATTTTCTTGAGGATAGCCAATAAAGACAGTACCAATGATTTTTTTATTTTCAGGCGCTCCAATAAACTCATATAAACGCTGATCTCTAACTAGCCCTACTCCACGAGTACGCCAGACAAAACCTAGTCCAAGTTCTTCCGCTGCTAACCACATGGAATGAATGGCACAACAAACAGCATATTCATTATCTGTAGAAGCAGCTTCATCATCTGATGTGATATCAGCAGTTGCCACAATGATAACAGGTGTACTCGTTACAACGTCTAGTGAACTCTTAATAAGATTGGGCTTTGTTGGAAAACGTTCTTCCAAGTATTGTTCAGCCATATTTTCATAGCGTTTCTTTGCTTCATCCTTTATGACAAAAAAACTCCAAGGCTCTCTATTACGATCATTAGGTGCCCATGTAGCAACTTCTAATAAGGTTTCTATGACATCTTTTGTTATTTCACGATTTTCATAATTTCGAATCGCTCTTCGTTTTTTTAAAGCCTCTAATACATTCACTTATCCCTACACCTCTAAATTCTATTCACAATCAATGACTTTCTCGAACCACATAGCCTTTTCTCGAATTTTTATAACATCCCCCACTAAGAAAATAGCTGGATGATTTAAGCCAGCCTCTTCAGCTAACTCATATATATTCTCAAGTGTTCCAGTAACGGTTCTTTGTCGTTTCGTCGTTCCCCATTCTATAACAGCAGCCGGTGTCTGAATATCTCTACCATGGGTTATCAAACTTTCACATATGTAGGGTAGATTTCCCATCCCCATATAAAAGGCAATCGTATCAATTCCTTGTGCAAGTGCCTGCCAATTAATATGATCTTGACCTTTGTTTGCTCTTCCATGACCTGTAACCATGGCAAAGCTAGACGCATAATCACGATGAGTTACTGGTATTCCTGCATAAGCCGGTGCCGCAATACCAGAAGTAACGCCAGGAACAATTTCATAATAAATCCCTTGCTCAGCTAAAATTTCCGCCTCTTCTCCTACTCGACCAAATACGCATGGATCTCCACCTTTTAATCTTGTGACTGTTTTACCAGCCAGCGCTTTTTCAACTAATAATCGATGAATTTCTTCTTGAATGAATGCATGCTTCCCAGGTAATTTCCCACAAAAAATAATTTCTGCATCCTTTTTAGCATATGTTAATATTTCTGGATTGACCAATCGATCATAAGCAATAACATCTGCTTGTTCTATACACTCTAATGCCCGTATAGTTAATAGTTTAGGGTCTCCAGGTCCAGCCCCAACAAGATATACTTTTCCATTCTTCATGAAACAAACCCCTTTCCTCTATGATGTCTTCTTTGTTTTATACAGTAAACAAGTTTGAACCCATTGATTAACTATTTCAGGATTAGAAGCAAAATGTAGATGAGTATAACCCGATACAAGATTATCTAATAAATAACCCTCTTTTTTTACTCCTTTTCTTCCTTTCGTCTCGTAAGCCGGTTTATAAGGCATATCCGTTGAAAAGGTCGAGTAGTGAAATTCATGCCCTTTTACAAATTGATTTTGTCTAATCAAAAAATTATCGGTAGCTCCATTAATTTCTCGGTAGCCTAATGCCACTCTTTTAGTGTGCATCGTGACTTTCCCAGGAATTAAGCCCACCATGTCATAGCTCTTACCATCTGATGAGATAATAGAATCCGTTAAATACATAAAGCCGCCACACTCTGCTAGTGTTGGTAAACCATTTTCAATGGCAATCTTTATCGAGCTCTTCACATCTTCATGGTGAGCTAAAATATCGGCAAACTCTTCTGGAAAACCTCCCCCAATATATAGACCATTGGCTTCAGTAGGAAGTACTTCTCCTTTTAATGGTGAAAAATAAACAAGCTTAGCTCCGTACGCTTCCAATAATTCCAAATTTTCTTGATAGTAAAAATTAAATGCAGCATCTTTCGCCACTGCAATCGTTACAATCTCTTCTAATTTTGATTCAAAGATGGATGTATGTTTTTTTCAATTACCTTTGTTTCAGCTAGTTGATATAGCTGATCTACCTCCACAGTCTCTAAAACAAGTTCTCCTAATGTATCAAAAAAATCATCAAGTTCTCCTCGTTCAATAACTGGAATAAGACCTAAATGTCTGCTTGGTATATCAATATGGCTTTCTTTTTTCATATAGCCAACAACTGGAATCCCACATTCTTTTTCAATTGCCGCTTTAACAATTTTATAATGACCTTCACTTCCTACACAGTTAGCTATTACTCCAACGATATTCGGTGAAGAGTCAAAATTTTGAAAGCCTTTAACTATTGCAGCAACACTACGTGCCATACTTGCACAATTCACAACTAAAATTACTGGGGAATCTGTAATTATACTAATTTCAGCAGTTGAACCTTGATTGGATAATGGGCTTTTCCCATCAAAAAAACCCATTACCCCTTCTATAATTGAAATATCCGCATCCTCACTATTTCGAGCTATAATATCTTTCAATATTTCTTCATCGAACATCCAACTATCCAAATTCCGAGAAACTCTTCCTGTAACAGCACTATGATAAGTTGGATCAATATAATCAGGTCCACATTTATAGCCTTGAACAGAATACCCTTTTTTCCGGAATGCAGACATAATACCTAGAGTTAATGTTGTTTTTCCAACACCACTACCAGTTCCCGCTAGGACTAATCTTCTCCTTTTCATTTTTACACTTCCTCTAACAATTTGATTAGAATTCAATAACACCTACCGAAATTGTAGTATTACCTGATTTTTTCTTAACGAGGACAAGCTCATCAGCCCTAGTATAGAGCCTCACAGCTGGCTCACTTACCCCATGAGCACCTGTATATTTATAAACCGTATCTGATGGTTGCTCTATTTTTACTTTGTTAAGCTCCTGAGGAGAATAATAAACAAATTCCCAATCATATTTATTAGCTACTTCCACTAATCCAAGCTCATCTTTTTTCAGATCGATTGTGCAAATTGCTTTAACACTTTTAATCGATAGCTTTAACTCGTCCATCGTATTAAGGATAACTTGTTCAATTTCCTCTGCTGATGTACCTCTATTACACCCCATACCAATAGCTAAGCTTTTCGGTCGATAAACGACTCCATTTTCCAAAATGGCATGTTCATCATCATTTAACTTCCGATGCGTAATCACAAGTGCCGCTTGTGGTTTATCGATTAATGCCGTTTGAATATCAGAATAAAGAGTAAAATGAGAAGGCATTTCTCGTTCGAAGGTCCACCAATTTTTTTCCCCTGATTCTTGGATAATGGCAACCCTTTCTTCATTCACTACTGATGCACTAACTGGTGTTAATTTTTCAGCAGAATCCCAAACCCAGCCAAATCGAGAGCCAAATAAGTCTACTGGAATCGTTTTTTGAACATCAGAAGCCGTTGTAATAATGGCGCTAGCTCCTAATGAAGCTGCTACTTCATGTGTTAATTCATTAGCTCCTCCCAAATGACCTGATAAAACACTAATGACATTTTCACCACGATCATCAATTACAACAATTCCAGGGTCCGTTTTTTTATCTTGTAAAATCGGTGCAATCATACGAACAACTGCACCGAGCGAAATAATCAAAATAAGACCATCATATTTTCGAAAAAGAACAGGAAGTAATAGTCGAACGCTTCCACTAAATAATTGGATATGTTTTTGCTGCTCATCACCTCGTTCGAGTTTACTCATATAATACAAATCAGAATGAGTAAACACAGCATGTAATTTCCTCGCTAGTTCAACCCCATGCTTTGTTATTGCGACAATCGCATATTGATGATGTTGATTAACCGCAGGAAATTCTCCTTCTTTTAACTGAATCATCATGCTTTCACACCTTTTCTAAAACCATGAGTAAAAGTTGCATCATAAAGCTTAGAACGGTAGTCTTTATCGTGAATACCTGGATCCAATGCCCATCCAGCAAGTATCATCGCATGCTTACGAATCCCATTCTTTCGCATATCTTCATCTAAATGTGCTAATGTTGTACGGACAATTTTTTGGTCTGGCCAAGTGGCACGTTGAATGACAGCTATGGGTGTCTCCTCACTCCATCCAGCTGCTTGTAGCTCTTTCATTATTTTTTTGGTTAATGTTGCACTTAAAAACATCGCAATTGTACAATGATGCTTCGCTAATTCTTGTAACTTTTCAAACTCCGGTACGGGAGTACGTCCTTCTGCTCTAGTCAAAATGACCGTCTGGGTTAAATCTGGAATGGTTAACTCTGCTCCTATAGCTGCTGCTGAAGCAAAAACTGAACTAACGCCTGGAATAATTTCGTAGCCAATACCTGCTGTTTTTAAAAGAGAAATTTGTTCCATGATAGCTCCATACATCGCTGGATCTCCTGTATGTATTCTGGCAACTTTTTTTCCTGCTCGAACACGGTTAACCATGATCTCAACTATTTCCTGTAAATGCATACCTGCTGTTTTTAACACTTCTGCATCTGGCTTTGCCTTTGCAATTAATTCATCATTAACCAATGAATCCGTATATAATATGACATCAACCGTTTGAAGAATATTTAATCCTTTAACAGTGATTAAATCCGGGTCACCTGGTCCTGCTCCAACAATGTAAATTTTCATTTTCTCACCACCATTAACGTTAAATATTCAAGTTCCACACCATCTAATTCGCGGATATCCCATATTATTTCTTCATCAGAAGTCACTTTCGTAACAACCGACGCTTTATCCATTAATTGTAAATCTCTTAAAACAGAAAGCATTAAATCTATCACTTTAGCTACTTTAATAAAAATAACGCAGTCATGATTCTCGATTACTTTTTTCATTTCTTCATAATTATCAGTTGCCGGAATAATCGCAACATGGTCATCACCATCAGCAAGTGGAATGGAAAGTCGAGAGGCTACTCCTAGAACTGATGAAATACCTGGTACAACTTCAATCTTTACCTCAGGATGTAACGCTGTCATCAAATTCATCATATGAATAAAGGTGCTGTATAGCATGGGGTCACCTTCTGTTAAAAACGCCACATCTTTTCCTTGTTCTAGTTTCTCCCATACAAGTTCAACAGCTTGATTCCATTCACGCTCAAGCGTTTCTTTATGCTTCGTCATCGGGAAAACAAGGCCAAGCATCTCTTTCTCTGCAGTATTGAGATAGACATCACAAATCTTCTGTGCATAACTCTTACTACCTTTTCTTTTTTTCGGATAGGCAATTACTTGTGATTCCGTAATTTTGCGGAAAGCTTTAACTGTAATTAACTCAGGATCACCAGGACCTACTCCTAGACCAAACAATGTACCAAGATTACTCATTGTTTCCTTCCTTTCTTTCTGCTGAAATGATATAAACCGGATTTAAAGGAACAAAACGATTCATTTGTAAAATAGGTTTACTTTTTGAAATTTGAGTATGCGTTACAGAAGTATCAAATCCTGCTTGATTGAAAGCTTGATTAGCTAAATATAAATTTTCAATAGTGACTGCATTTAAAACAATGCGGCCTCCTTTTTTCAGTCGTGAACAACACACTTGAATAAGCTCATTCATTTCACCGCCAGTGCCTCCTATAAATATGGCATCTGGATCAGGAAACATTTCTAACCCTTCTGGAGCTTTTCCATGTATGGCCGTGAGATCCACACGAAACTTTTGTTGATTGAGCATACAATTGTCAAGATCAGCTTCATTTTTTTCAATTGCAAACACTTGGCCTTCACGAGCAATTTTGGCTGCTTCAATGGCCATTGAGCCAGTACAAGTTCCTACATCCCAAACGATGCTATCCTTTTTAAGATTCATATATGATAGGCTTAAAACACGAATGTCTTTTTTGGTTATTAATCCTTTATCGGGTTTACGTTGAGAAAACTCTTCATCTTCTATACCTAAGGACCACTCTTTACAATCTTTTTCTTTTTTCAAAATGAGAATATTTAACGGAGAAAAGTTCTCTTGCTTCATCTCTTCAAGTTCATACCAACCACATTTTTCATTGATGGATTCTAAATTTTCCGCAACGAAAGCACGGTATTCAATCATGCCAAATTTTAACAAATAGTCTGCAATGGCATTGGGTGTGTTTTGATTATCTGTTAAAAGCACAATTTTCGAATAGCCATCTATTCTTTGTGCTAATCCCTTTATACTTCTTCCGTGAACACTTGTGAAATAAGCATCCTGCCATGATTCTCCTATTCTAGAGAAAGCTACTTGTATCGAGCTTAAATAAGGATAGATATCGAGCTTAATATGTTTAGATAAATAGCTTCCTATTCCATAAAATAACGGATCACCTGAAGCGAGAATAACCGTTGGCTTTTTTTCCTGCAAAAGACGTTCTGTTAATTGCTTCAGTCCACCTTTAATGATGACCTTTTCGCCCTTGAATTTTGGAAAAAAAGAAAGAGCTCGCTCACCGCCAACTAATACTTCACATTCATCAATCCATTTTTTGTATAACGGTAACAAGCTTTCTGTACCGTTATCACCAATACCGATTAGCTTAATTGATTGTGTCAATGTCAACAGCCCTTCCTAATAATTGTCCTTTCATGGAATAGATGGCAGTAGAACAGTTAAGACCACCTTTCACTTCTTTCAAAATCGAGTGACAGCAGTACGCACTTAATTGATCAAAAAAGTGTGTATAGCCATTTTCAAGCATCAAATCTCCTACTTGAGAGGCTGTATTTGCTAGCGATATTTCCTCTAACAAAGCATCATCCGCTCCCGCTTCCTTTGCCACTTTTGCTAAAAAATGAAAATCAACAGGTGCGCTTTTTGAGTGAACCATCATAACTCCTTGTGCTACCTTCGAAAATTTCCCCATCATCCCAACTAGAGACACCTTTTTTACTCCCTGCTTTTTGCACTGCTTCATTGAAAAACCCACAAAGTCCCCCATTTCAATGAATGCCTCTTCTTGTAATTCTGGATAAAGACTCATGGCATATTTTTCACTTCGTCCACCTGTAGTGAACACCAAATGTTCACAACCATTCGCCAAGGCAACACTAATAGCCTGAACTATACTAGCCATATAAGCTGAACTTGAAAAAGGAACAACGGTACCTCTTGTTCCTAAAATGGATATTCCTCCTACAATACCTAAACGGCCATTCAACGTCTTCTTAGCAATTTCTTCACCATCTGGAACCGAGATGACCACTTTAACTCCTTTTGACACATCGTATTCTTCCATTACTTCTTGAACAGTTTCATAAATCATCTTTCGTGGAACCGGATTAATTGCTGCTTCACCTACCGGAATGGGTAAACCAGGCTTTGTCACTCTGCCTACCCCAATTCCACCGTCTAATACAATTCCCGGCTCATTAATCCAATGTACAGTTGAAACGATTAATGCTTTATGGGTTGCATCAGGATCATCTCCAGCATCTTTTATCGTTTCAGCTGTAACACATTCCTCATTTCGTTCGTATTTTTCAATTAGAAATGTTGCTTTTTTTCCAACTGGTAAATGAATCGTTACATCAGATTGATTTTCTCCCGTAATTAGTGCAAGTAATGCTGCTTTTGTTACTGCTGTTGCGCAAGCTCCTGTTGTATATCCATGTCGCATTTTTGATGGATCTTTTCTTTCTTTTTTTTGCATTTATTTTTGATCGGCTAATAGAGAAATAGCATTAATCGCAGCTACCGTTACTGTACTACCACCTTTACGACCAATATTCGTAATGAATGGTATATCTAATTTAGCCAACTCCTCTTTCGATTCAGCAGCTGATACAAACCCTACAGGTAAACCAATAATTAAATCTGGTTTTGCTACCCCTTCTTTCACTAGTCGAATTAGTTCCAATAAAGCTGTCGGTGCATTTCCAATTGCATAAATACCACCTTCATTTTCTTCTAATGCTTTTCGCATCGAGATTATGGCACGTGTTGTGTTTAAACGCTTTGCTTCTTTCATGACATCTTCATCGGAAATATATACTTTTACCTCGCCACCATACTTCGCAATTCGCGGTTTACTAACTCCCCCTTGAATCATTTGTACATCTGCAATCACATTTCTACCTTTTCTAATAGCCTCTACTCCGGCTTTAATGGCATTCGGATGAAAGAGAACACTTCTACCTAGTTCAAAATCAGCTGAAGCATGAATAATTCGCTGAACTACTTTGTATTGTTCAGGTGAAAAAGGATGTTCCCCTATTTCTTCTGTTATAATGTCAAAACTAATTCCTTCTATTTGTTGTGGTTGTACTGTTAATGGTTTAAATTCTGTACGAAAATCCAATTGTATTTCCCCTTTCTCAATGAAAACCATTGCCTTTTGATTGATTCGTTTCAACTTTGAGATCAACTCATTCAACTTTTTATGAAACTGTTTCAACTTCAAGAGAAAATGATTCAACTTTTCTACTATTTGATTCAACTTCCTAATCTAATGCTTTTTCTGGCTAACTTGACTTTTTATCGCAGCAATCATATCTACAAAATCTGAATAGACGTTAACGTATTCTACTTTTGGACGTGAAATCATAATCGTTTCGATTCCATTTTCTGAAGCTGCCTCTAGCTTTTCGTCCACCGAACCAACTTTTCCACTTTCTTTTGTAATCATGAGCGTGACACCGTAGTTTTCAAATAAAGCCTTATTTAAATCCTTAGAAAATGGCCCTTGGATGGCAATGATATTCTTTTGCTCCACACCAAGCTCTTGACATTTTTCCATATTATCTAAGCGCGGCAACATTCTTGCTAGCAGTCTAGTATTTTCTAAACCTAGTAACTTTTCTGTAAAAATATGCAGTGTTTTGCTACCAGTCGTCAGCATAATAACACCGCGTTTTTCGGCAGCTAAATTTGCCGCTTCCTCATAATTTTTCACGATTATTAGCTTATCATCTTTAAAACTCTGTATTTCTCTTTCGTAGCGAAAATAAGGAACATTCGCTAATTCTGCTGCTAGAAGAGCATTTTTTGATGTTTCTTCAGCAAATGGGTGGCTTGCATCCACAATGGCTTTAAAGTTTTTTTTACGAATCATCTCTTCCATATCTTCAGCTGTTAATCGACCAATATGAACATGCAAGCCCTCTGCTTTCAAGCTATTAGCAGCCGATTCAGTTACGACCGTAGCCAAAACTGGATACCCTTCTGCTTCTATGGAAATGGCTAATTCTCTTGCATCACTAGTACCTGCTAAAAATAAAATCATTTCACCGACTCCGTTTTATCATGATGTTCATGATGGTGATGGTGATGGTGGGAATGATCATGGTGATGATGATGGTCAACAAACTCCATCGCATCAATTCGATATTTACAAGTATCACAGTTCATTTTTACAGTTCCTTGTAAAGCCTCAGCCACACGGTCTTGTAAAATAATTTGCAGCTTAGGATCGTAACCAAAATATTCAGCTAAAACGAATTCACATTCTGGATACTGCTTTTCATAGATATCCTTCCAATCAGCCATTCTTTCCATTAAAACACCAGTGAACAAGAAATAAGGAAGCATGATAATTTTTTTGGCACCTAGTTTTAAGCAACGCTCTATTCCTTCATCTACAGAAGGAGATGTTACACCCATAAATGCATTTTCAATATACTTTACATCTAACTTCTCCCAAAGTAATCTTGAAATTTTGTAAAAATCACTATTGGCATCAGGATCACTTCCTCCTCTAGCGATTAATAGAATAGCAGTCTCTTCATGGTTAACATTTATATCTAGACCTGCTTCTTGTAAGCGAGATGTTAGTATTTCAAGAATCTGCTCATGTACTCCAATAGGTCTACCATATGTAAAGTTCACATTCGGATACTTTTCCTTTGCCTCGTCAATTGCCGCTGGGATATGAATTTTCGAATGACCAGCTGGTAACAAAATAATCGGAATTACATGAATATCTGTTGCTCCTCTATTCACACATGCAGCAATTCCTTGTGGAATATTCGGTGTTTCAAACTCCAAAAAGCAAGTTTCTACTATTAAATTTCCATCCATAGTTGGTAGCATTTTTTCAACAAATGCACTGACTTCTTGATTTCCTTCTTTTAATTGACTTCCATGACCTACAAATAAGACAGCCTTCATATTTCATTTCCCCCTTTAATCTCCACAAGGTGCAGGAGCAATTTCAATTTTTGGTGACATATCCTGAAACTTATATCCTTCAATTTCTTTTACACGTTTAAAATACTTAAATAATCTTTCATTTGGATGTGCATTTTCCTTATAATTGTCAATAATAGCTTTTATCTTCCCAACTATTTGTTCAGGAGGAATTCCCTCCTCAACCGGCTGACCTGGATGTGCTGTTCTACCAACAGGCTTTGCTCCAAGAAACAAATCAAATTTACCTTTTCTAAAAACTATTCCTATATCGTTCATGACGGCTTGATAACACGCCATACCACAACCGTTAAAGCCGATATTTAATCGTTTAGGTAAACTTATTCCTTCGACTAATTCTTGAATTTCCTCTGCATATGGGATAGATTCCGCCTTTTCACCATCGCAGAAATCGCAAGCTTTTATCGTAACGACATCCCCGATTGGTGAAAGTAAAAAAGCAGCATCTTGAAGTTTCTTCGTAATAACCTCTGGTTGTACAGTTGGGATACGTAGAACTATTTGATGATCTGGAGTATATTCCATCGTTCCCTTATCTCCTACAACTTCAACAAGTGTTAACATTTGCTGAGTTGAAAATTGTTTATTGGCAACTCCAGGACTTACTGCAAGTTCAAATATGGATTCTAACTTTGGTTGTATATACTCTCTTTTTTCTCCATCAATTAGCGCTAATGCTTCTAACGCGATTTCTAACGATGATGTGTTTTTGTCTTGTATGATCTCTGTAATCACTGTTTCTTGATTTAATGCCCAAGGTTCTGCTTCCTTCTTTAAACGTTGATGAGGCTTTAACGGTTGTTTTTCCGAACCAAGTGTATATTTCCTTTGATAGCCCCTCGGTGTAATCATTTTACCTTCATAAAAAAATGTGGAAGAATTTCCGATAATGACTGTTGTTAGCATTCCAATTTCATGATTTAGCATGTCGCTTAATGTAGTCATAACAACTGATTGTGTATCACGGTAGCCCCCTTTCACTAATCCAACTGGTGTATCAGGTGAGCGATATTTCAAAAGAATCTTTTGAGTTTCCACAATTTGTCTTGTTCTCCTACCACTACGTGGGTTATATAACGCAATAACAAAATCCGCTTGTCCGGCTGCATCTACTCTTTTGGCAATAAGCTCCCAAGGCGTTAGGTGATCACTTAATGAAATTGTACAAGCATCATGCATAATCGGAGCACCTAACAAAGATGCACAGGAATTTATAGCAGAAATTCCTGGTATTATTTCTATTGCGATACCACTTTCTTCTTTCCAGCCTTTTTCAACCAATACTTCATATACGAGCCCGGCCATACCGTATACACCAGAATCCCCACTGGAAATAACAGCTACTTTTTTTCCAAGTTCCGCTTGTTTAACAGCCTCTTGTGCACGACTCACTTCTTCAGTCATTCCTGTACTAACAACGGTTTTATCAGAGATTAAACCCTGAATGAGATCGACATATGTTTTGTAACCAAGTACTATATCACTTTCTCGTATTGCTTCGACTGCCCGTGTTGTAATATGTTCATAATTACCAGGACCAAATCCTACTAAAAACAATTTGCCTTTTTCGCTCAATGAAAACACTCCTTTATGTCTCGGACATCTTATTTTTTCTTAGAGATTCCATTAATCGCTTTATATTTTTGATTTCTAGCCATTTTTCCATCAATAAATTGATAACTAACATAATCCATAATTGGTTCTTGATTGTATTTTTGAACGATTTCTCTACCAAGTTCAGGTGTTAGTGAGCCGTACCAAAGACCTTTTGGAAACTCGATTACGACAGGCGCATCTTTACAACGGCCATTACATCGAGTTCTTGTTGTATGAATATGTTCATCTAATCCTTGTTTTGCAATTTCATCACGTATTGCAAGAGTTACTTCTTCTGCATCTTTTCGATTGCAACTGCTACCATTACACATAAACAAATGAGTACTTGTCCCATTTAAATTCCATGTTGTCATTCAACTTCCCATCCTTCATTCGTTCAAAATTTACCAGACTATTTTTCGGTCTTACTTATTCTGATTGAACAGATAAAAAGTAAAAAAGAAAAAACCTTACTCTATCGAATAAGGTTTCATAAAAAAGCTATAAGCATGAAAAAGAGACATCGTTAAAAAGTCCATGACATTCTCATACAAATAGTAGCTCTTTTACCTTTCCCACCGAAAAGTAATGATCATCACGTATGAAAAGCAGGTCTCCTGGCTTAGCGTCATTTTACTCTTGTTCCTTCCCAGCAATTTGCCAGTGGTCATAACAATTTCATCAGCATTACAGTAGCGGGGGCTGCATCAGATTTACACTGATTTCCCATTTAACTCAATGTATTTTCTATTAATCTTTAACTTTTGTATTACAGAAAAATCACACCGAGAACTAATCATACTTATTAAGTTATAAAATATAGACGAAACACTAGACATTTCATCCGATATTTGTATTCAACCCAGTATTAGTAGTTTTCTTATTAGTAGAACGTAAAAATCTATACATAGGTAAAACAAATAAATTATTTCAATATCTAAAAACTATGTACATCATACAACAGAATATCTGCTTTTAAAATATGAAAAATTCAGTACATTGGTTCAAAAAGGTGCTAAACCATTGCTATTACAGCGTTTTTTCTCGAAAAAATATTTTTTGATAATTCCAAAAAGAAATGAAATTTATGTATAGAATTTTAAAAATATTCGTGATAAAATGTTTATCGGAACAAAAATTGAATACACTTAATGGTGCTAAAGCTCATAGTAGCATTTAGCTTAAAAGGGAATTCGGTGTCAATCCGAAGCGGTCCCGCCACTGTAACGAGGAGCTTTATTTCTTATACCACTGTTTCTAGTATTGAAATGGGAAGGTGAAATCAAGTGTTGATTCGAAGCCAGGAGACCTGCCATTTAATATAGTGAATGTAATACCCACGAGGATGGGTGCGCTGATAGAACAGATTGGTTTCATTCTGTTTATTTAATGGTAAATCAAGCACTTTATCCTTTATTGAGGAAAGTGCTTTTTTGTTTTATTAAAGGCTGTGTTTAGAAGATTGAGAGTTTTTAAAGGTTGATTGGAGTGTAAAGGGCGAGCCTGCTCAAGTGCGTAGCAAAAAGCTGGCTCACTGCCTACCCCAGTGAAAAGCGTGCATCATGAAGCAGAATTCTACTCAACTATACTCAATACTTGTTCCTAGACAATAAAATTTGCCAAAAGGCCCTTATAAAAAAGCACTTTTCAAAAAACTTTAAAGGAGATTGGAAAATGAAGAAAAGATTGAATTACAAGATTTTGTACTTTATCGTATTTTTGCTGTTTGTTCCAAAAAAAGCATTTGCGATGCATATTATGGAAGGATTCTTACCAGCTGAGTGGGCGATTTTTTGGTGGGCGATTTCATTACCATTTCTAATTGCTGGTTTACTCACAATCAAAAAAATTACGCAGGAAAACCCAGAAGTGAAAATGATGTTAGGTTTATCGGGTGCATTCGCATTTGTATTATCCGCATTAAAAATCCCTTCTGTTACAGGTAGTTGTTCGCATCCTACTGGTGTGGGACTTGGTACAATTTTATTTGGTCCAGCTGCAATGAGCGTTATAGGATTTATTGTTCTTTTATTTCAATCATTATTATTAGCTCATGGCGGTTTAACTACATTAGGTGCCAATACTTTTTCAATGGCAATTGCCGGCCCAATAATTGCCTTTTTCATTTTTAAAGGAGCTAAAAAAGTTGGTCTCTCCTTCTCCGTTGCTGTCTTTTTAGCTGCATCCTTAGGTGATTTAGGAACCTATATTTTTACATCTATTCAATTGGCTTTAGCCTTTCCATCTGAAGTTGGTGGCTTTATGGCGTCATTTACAAAATTTGCAGGAATCTTTGCTGTAACACAAATTCCATTAGCCATTAGTGAAGGTATACTAACAGTAGTCGTAATGAACGTACTAAGAAAATATAATGTTGCAGAATTAATGAAATTAAAAGTATTTACAAAGGAGGCTCATTAAAATGAAAAAAAATCTCCTTCTCATCTTATTTGTTATTATACTAGCCATATTTCCTTTATTTCTTCAAAAAGGAGCAGAGTTTGGTGGAGCTGATGGAGAGGCTGAGGCTGAAATTGGAAATATCGCTCCTGATTATGAGCCTTGGTTTAGTTCCATATTGGAGCCACCAAGTGGAGAGATTGAAAGTTTATTATTTTCGCTTCAAGCAGGTTTAGGAGCAGGTTTTATAGGCTATTTTATCGGTTTTTCCAAAGGAAAGAAGAAAAAAAATAATGTAGATCAAAAAGAGTAAGATCATGTTATTAATTGATAAATATGCTTATTTCAACCGACTTAAAGATGTTCACCCATTAGAAAAAATGACTTTTTCAATGATGATGTTGATTTTTTCCTTGATGGTTCAAAATATAGTTGTATCACTCATCACTTTTATAGTGATGAGTTCTTTTATCTTATTTGCAGCTAAAATCCCATTTTCATATTATGTGAAGCTATTGTTGCTTCCAGCTTTTTTCTTACTATCAGGTTTAATAACCATTCTACTTTCATTTGATACTATTGACACATTACCCCTAAGTATTGCTTGGTCACTGAAAGTAGGGAATTGGTTCATCTTTATAACGCATGACAGTATCGTGAAAGCGATTAAACTTTTCTTTACCGTACTAGGAAGTATAAGCTGCTTATACTTTTTAACATTGACAACACCTATGACAACCATTTTTGATATCTTAAGAAAATGGAAGATTCCTAAATTGTTAATAGAGCTAATTGAATTAACCTATCGCTTTATTTTTGTATTTCTTGAAACATCTCACGATATTTTTTTAGCACAGCATTCACGACTTGGTTATATTTCCATTCGTCAAGGCATTAAATCATTAGGGCTTCTCGTTTCTTCTTTATTTATACAAGTTTTTCAACGTTCTCATCAACTAACTAATGCTATGAATGCTAGGTGTTATAAAGATGATCTTTTATTTATACAAGAAAATTATCGCTATTCTATGCTTAACTGGATAATCATGATTCTATTTTTGATTGCTCTAATGATAATAGATAGACAATTTGGAGGGACAATTTTACGTGGATAACACATATTTTGATTTAAACAAAGTGACATACAGTTATCCCGATGGAACGACTGCCTTATGTGATTTAACAATTACTATTAAAAAAGGAAAAAGATTGCATTGGTTGGAAAAAACGGTGTTGGGAAATCCACCTTATTTCTCCATCTTAATGGAATTTTACAGCCTACAAGTGGAACCATTCATTTTAAGGGTAATCCATTAAAATATGACCGAAAATCTTTACTGTCCTTACGAAAACAAGTGAATATTGCTTTTCAAGATCCAGATTCTCAATTGTTCTCATCAAATGTCATGCAGGACATTTCCTTTGGACCTCTTAACTTAGGATGGTCACAAGAACATGTACGTAAAAGAGTTGAATGGGCAATGGCTCAAACGGGTGTTGTAGACTTTAAGCATAAGCCCACACATTTTTTAAGTCTGGGGCAAAAGAAAAGAGTTGCTATAGCTGGGATTTTAGCCATGGATCCAGACGTCTTTATACTTGATGAACCAACAGCTGGTTTAGATACGTATTACTCAAAACAAATTATAAATGTGTTAAATTCGATTCAACAAAATGATCGAACGATCATTCTGTCCACTCATGACGTAAACTTAGCTTACGAATGGGCAGATGAAGTAATTGTGATGAATGAAGGCGGCATCGTCTACGAGGGAGATCCTATCGCATTTTTTCAACAGGAAAACCTAGTAGAACTCGCTCATATGGAATGTCCATGGGTTCTAGCTACTTACGAAAAACTAAAAGCGAATCACATGCTTTCTAAACACACCCAAATTCCGAGAAATAGAAATCAGTTATTTTCGTTGATTAATAACTAATATAATCATAAAAAAACAGCAGTATGAAAGGTGAAATTCCCATCCTTTCCTGCTGTTTTAATTAATTATTATAAATAATAGCCACTACTCTACATCTGCTATCAATGTATCATAAGCAATTTCAATATTTAGTCCTTCTTCATATAGTTGCTTTTCCAGCTTTAGTAATTCATTAAATGATAAACCGTTTATCTCATCAACATGAGTTAAAATCGTTTTTTTCGGTTTTAAAGTCTTAATAATATCTAATGTTTCCAAAAATGTACATTCTTGCTGTAGGATAGGATGATCACTTGCAAAAAGTCTTTTCTCATTAAGGGGATGATATTCAAAAATACCAATTGGTAAAATAGCCAAATCTAGGCCTTCTAAATCTTTTTTAGGCTTCCAATTATTTAATTCGTCCATTGCAATCAAAATTCTCTTATCATTCTTTTCTAAAAGAAATGCATAGACATAATCCTCTGCTAATCGAAAAGGAGTAATACGCGTATCATTAATAATAATCATATCCTCATCCATCAATTCATGAAGATTAATATAATTCTCATTTTCAAAAAAACGCAAATGTTCTTTTGATCCAAGATACGTATTAAAATCTTTTGAAACTTGTTCGGGTAAATATACGTTTGTTTGAGTGTGCTTCGGAGGATAATTTCTCCAATCAACATTTAATGATTCAAGTACTCTTCTCCCCATGACGTGATCTGGATGCCAATGAGAATAAAATACACCATCAATTTGTTTAATATTGGAGCGATTAATCTGACTATAAATATCTTCTGATGTATCAAATAATAGATTTGCTTCATGTACAAATAAACTAGGACCTGATCGACTAAATGGTACCCCTTTCACCCTAGCTTCTTCACAAACTCGGCAACTACATAGTGGCCGTGGAATCGTCATTGCTCCACCTGTCCCTAAAAATTCGATCTTCATGCTCGTGATTCCCCCCTCTTGTGTTCCCTACATATTTCTAGAGGAGGTTTGCTTTTTCCTGCTTATATATCAAAATAAAAATCACCTGTATAAAAAATGGTCTATAGCCCCATCTTACAGCCAATATTTCCCTAAATTCTTTATCTTTCCATCGATAAGCATAAAACAGCTCCATTTTTTTGAAGTCCGCTAAATTAATGAGATGAAATTAAAACAACAAACAAACTTTCATTCATAATATCTGTTTTTTTATTCTGATTTCAAGGCATCAATTGGTTTTAATTTTGCCGCTCGATTAGCGGGCAATATTCCAAATATGATTCCTATACATAATGAAAAGAAAAACGCAGTAATGACTATAGTCGGTGAAATAAGCGGTGTTACTCCAATAATATCGCAAAGCCCTATAACACTTAAAATTCCTAAAACAATACCCATTATTCCACCCATAGTGGTTAACACAATGGCTTCAATTAAAAATAAAGCTAATATATCACGTCTTTTCGCACCTAATGCTTTTCTTATACCAATCTCTTTCACACGTTCAGTCACAGACACAAGCATGATATTCATAATTCCTATTCCTGCTACAAATAAGGAGATTCCTGCGATTCCAGCTAATAGAAAAGTCATAATTGCACTGACTAAATCAATGGTCTTTAATAAATCTTGTGAAGTCATCGTCATAAAACTGTCCGTATTATTATGAAAAATCTCTAGCAAACGATTCTCAATGCCATTAACAGCCAAATCAACACTTTCTTCAGAGGCTGCCATTACATTGATTAGAGATACTCCCGTTTGTCCAAATAAGCGTTCAGCCGTACTTATGGGTATAAGAATCGTATTATCTAATGAACCAGTTATCGTTTGTCCTTTTTCTTCTAGCAATCCGATTACTTCAAATAATTCACCACTTAAGAAAAATACTTTCCCTATTGGATTTTTATTTGGAAATAAGGTCGATGCGGCCTCTACACCAATCACGGCTACTTTTTGTCTTGAGCTTACATCAATAGAATGAATAAATCTTCCCTTTTGCACAAAAAAATGATTAACAACACTATATCCCTCAGTTACACCCTCAATTGAAACCACTTTATTTAGCGCCTCACTCCGAGCTGTAGTGGAAGCTCGAAACTGTGGTGACACTTCCTCTACACCAGCTATTTTTCTCCATTCAAGAGTATCCTCATAAGGAATCGTTGTTTCTTCCCCTCTTCCAGTAATTGTTACCACAATAGAGTTTGAGCCTAATTGATTCACTTGCTCTTTTACTGTTCTAGAAGAGACATCTCCAAGCGAAACTAACGTTATCACAGAAGCTATCCCAATAATGATTCCAAGCATTGTCAGAAAAGTACGGAGCTTTCTCAACCAAAGATTTTTCATTGCCATGCGAAACACTTCGAATTTAGCCAAAATTCATTCTACCTCCGTTAAAATACCATCTTTCATCCGAAGAATCCTTGAGGCTTGATCAGCGACATTATTATCATGAGTTATTAGGACAATTGTATGACCTTGCTTATCATTCAACTCTTTTAAAAGGTGCATGATTTCACCACTTGTCTTTGAATCTAATGCTCCTGTAGGTTCATCAGCTAAAATAATGGGTGGATTACCTGCTAAAGCTCTAGCTATAGCTACTCTTTGTTGTTGGCCACCCGATAGTTTATTAGGTAGATGATCGATTCGATTAGCTAATCCCACTTTATCAAGAGCCTGATTTGCATATTTTCTCCTTTTTTTTGCTGTAATTCCTCGATAAATTAATGGAAGTTCTATGTTTTCAAGTGCTGTCAGTCTAGGCAAAAGATTAAAGCTTTGAAAGATAAATCCAATTTTCTGATTACGAAATTCAGCTAGTTCATTATCCTTAGCTGCATTTATTCGAAGTCCGTCCAAAAGATAGTCACCAGAGGTTGGTACATCTAAGCATCCTATAATGTTCATTAATGTGGACTTACCAGAACCTGATGGACCAATAATAGCAACCATTTCCCCTGTCGTAATTTTCAATGATACATTGTTGAGAGCTGTTATTTCCTCTTCTCCTAAAATATATTTTTTGCAAATGTCTTTCATTTCAATAAGCATTTACTGTCCTCCAATACTTCGATAGCAGAATGAAAAAGGTATTATTCTATTTAGAAAGTTGATTTGTTGAACGAGATTCTTTTTTAGGTAATAATATTTTTTGACCCTCACTCACTCCATTTCTAATCACAATATTCTTCGTATCGTTAATTCCCGTCTGAACCTCGATGAGTTTTGTCCCTTTATCTGTCATAACATTTAAAAAAGACTTTCCAGCTTTTTCAACGAGTGCTTCTATAGGTACGATTAATTTATTACTACTTTCTTTCAATTTTATTTTTGCATTTACACTCATTCCGGACTTAATTAGTTTTGGATTTTCTATTGAAACCTCTACCTTAAATGTTGCGACTCCATTGTTGTAATCCCCTTCATTTGCAATGCTTATCACCTTTCCAACAAACACTTCATCTGGAAAAGCTTGTACCATGATTTGAACATCTTGTCCTATTTCAATTTGCGGGATATCTAATTCATCAACAGAGAGATTCGCTTTTAATTCTTTATAATTCGTGATAGAAGCAAGAGTTTGATTGGCTGCAACATCATTACCAACTTGCAGCTCAGTACCAACAGCAATATAACCACTAATTGGTGCATAGATAGACTTAGGAGCTTTTTCCTTTTCTCCCAACTTTCTCAATTCTTTCTCTACACTATTTATTTCAACCTTCACTTTTTTTATTTGTGTATCTAATTCTGTATGGTTTTCCCCAATATATTCAGACGCTTGATTAGCTACTACTTTCAATTCTTCTAACGATTCTAATTCTAAATGTAATTTTTTCAGGTTCATTTCAATATTTTCTCTCTCACTGGAGAAGTCATACTTATCAAAGCTTACTAACAAGTCTCCTTTTGAAACATATTTTCCATTTTGTAAATAATTCTCTTTGATACGTCCAGCTGTAGTTGTATTAATCATTATTCTTTTAATTGGCGTTGCCATGCCTTTTCCTGAAACATAAGCCTTAATATTTCCCGTTTTCACAGTATAAGTCCGCTCTTTTTCAACCTCTGTTTGTTCATTTTGTATTAGTCCTATACCTACAATAACAGCAGCTACTATGATCAATATGATAGTAAAAATGGCTATTTTTATTTTAGAATTCATAAAACACCTCTTAAAAAGTTCACTATATGTTTTATTATTATGCCTCTTAATACTTCAACCTTATGAATAGGATTAAAATAACAGAAAAAACGAATACAATAACTTTTACTAAATGACCGATTTAGTCAACATTTTCACGTAAAAAGACATCATTCATAAACACTGTAAAGTCTTGCAATTATTACTTTTTCCTTAAGAGTTTCACCTATTCCCAAAAAAGGATGTCCAAAAGTGAAAATAAAGGACACCCCCTTATATTTTCTCTCCATATTACTCCTTCTAAATCAACCAAGAGAAACATAAAACTAAACACGTTTTAAGAACACACTCATACAAAAAATAAGGACTCTACAAAGTGATAAAAACCACTTTGTAGAGCCCCTTTTTCCTCCAATAAAATGAACGACCATATGTATAAGTAAACTAGTTCATTCAAATTCGACTTCTGTAATAAGATATTTTCCGATTACTTAACAGCTGCTATTTGTTAGCTTTTCCAATCTCTTTGTTAATTTATCTCTCCAATCATCTGCCAATTCAGCAACTTCCAAGATTTTTTCTATACCTTCAACATTCTTTTGATCGTGAAAATAGATTTCATTACAATATTGTATGGTTACTTGTTTTGGATGAGCTTGTTTTAATGTTATGTTTGAATTACTTTTTACTGTTCCTTCTTTCAAAACACGACATAAGTAACCTGTATATCCAGTTTCAACAATTCTTTTGAGCAAATCATTAATATTGTTTCTTCTTGTAATCGTACTACATGGAATTCTGGCTTGTGTTACTTGAACAACTGCATCCCCTATTTGAAATATATCCCCAATACAAACGTCACGTTCAAGCATATTTGACACAGTTAAATTCTCACCAAATGCTGCTCTTGATAAAGTTTGAAATTCTTTCTCCCATTGAGCATAATGCTCATAAGGATATAGACAGACAGCTCGGTCTAATCCACTATGATGTTTCTGATCTGCTCTACCGTCACCTTGAAATCCATCTTTGGTTAAAAACGCTTCTTCAACAGCTTCTTTACAAATGGCAGTTTGCATTTCTTGGTCTATACCAAATTCCATCGTTTTTGGAATACCTATTGCAAAATGCTTAATCTCCATTTTTTTGTTTTCTAACATAATAATACCTCCATTTCCTTACCCATTTGCACTAAAACTTATTTTATCACAGACCCGTTTTCAGTCGCATTACACATATCGAAAGTTAAGTCTGAATCCAGAGTAACGTCAACCGCTCTAGATTCAGACTTATATCAGTTTTGCTCATATGGAAATGAGTGAACTCTAAGTATCCCATCGTGTTTCTGAGCGCATCCACTTTCCTACACTTTCTCTTATTCCGCAAACAAGTATGTCATGATCTCAGGAATTCTTTTCTTAAAAAAAGTGTATTCATGCTTTCCATTATCAATTGTTCGAAACATTGAATTTGATACTTTTCTATTTATCATTTCATATACAGTCTGATTGGATTGTAAAAATGCCGAATTTATTTCACTTTCTCCAAACTCATTAGTACCACAGTCCAAATAAAATCTTTTGATGTTGGTAAGATTTGCACTACTTATCATTTTTTCCATTTCTTCTTGATTTCGGAAATAGCCAGATGATATAGCTGCTACCTTAGTGAAAATGTCTGGATAGCGACATGCAGCATAGGTTGAAATTAACCCTCCCAATGAAATACCTGCTATTGATGTATGATTTTTTTTGTGCGGTAATTTAGATCGATAAATGGCTTAAGCTCATGCACAATATAATCAATATACTCTCCCCCTAAGCCTCCTAAATTACTACGTTCTCCTAGTAAAGATTCACAGAAATCTCCACATTTCCATGGACAATACTCATTAATTCTATCTTCTCTTATTGGATTTGCATCAATAGCCACAACAATAATGTCAATTACTTGGTTATCTAAATATTCATTAATATTTAGAGATACACCTCCAACTGCATCAGTATCTTGAAATACATTCTGGCCATCATGCATATATAATACAGGATAGTCTTGTTCCACTTCATAATAATTATTTGGCACATATACAGCGAGAGTTCTATATTCATTAAACGGTGTAATCCATAAAGTTCTTTTTTCAATCAATATCTTCAACCTACTTCTCTATTAATATTTGACACTTATTAGATTCAAAATACTTTTAGAATCTCTCTCGGATAAAATAGTAACTTGTTTTTGCAGCGGTAGAACTACTTTGATTTGTTCATCCGTACCTGTATAATAAACAGAAAACACTGATATCTTAGTACCTAACTTACGCTTATTAAAATAGAATTTATAATCTGGCGCCTTTTTGATTTTCTTAAAGCTTTTCCATTCAGCTTTTTGCAGAATATGTTTTACTCTTTCCGCCCTCTTTTCATCTATTTTTTCCTTATACGCAATATACTTTATGTTTGCTTTCTCTTGTTTATTGTTTTCTACTCGATGCGATCGATCAGAAAAGTTTTTCATCACACTTATTCTTTCTATATCACGATCGAGAAAAAGTACTAATAACAAAATGAAAACTACTATCAATATCATGAATAGAATCAAACGGAATTTCATTTTATCGCACATCCCTCCAGCAATACATAGAAGTTCACTTCTATACTCAACCAAAACACCAACCAAAATTTCAATTATCTTCCATTCTAACATAAAAATCTTAACACCATCGCAAGAAATTAAGCTGTTCTTCGAATAAATCACATGTAATTTTTAAATAATAGTTGTGATAGCTCATTAAAACTATTGTTAGGAGTGTCTAATATATGGGGTATGAAACAAAAAAAGTAGTTATTGTAGGTACAGGATTCGTTGGAACTGCTATTGCTTATTCCATTGTCAATCAAGGGATTACTGAAGAATTAGTATTAATTGATTTAGATACAGCGAAAGCAGAGGGAGAGGCTGCCGATTTACGTCATGGCGTACCCTTTGGCCCAGCTCGTATGAAAATTCGTGCAGGTGGCTACGAAGAATGCAGCAACGCTGACGTGGTTATTGTTACTGCTGGAGTTAACCAAAAACCAGGAGAGACTCGTTTAGCCTTAGTTGAGAGAAATGCTGTTATTATGAAAAGTATTATCAAAAATATTATGGATGCAAGTTTTAACGGAATTTTAATTATTGCATCGAATCCTGTTGATATATTAACGTATATTGCTTGGAAAGAATCTGGACTTCCACATT
Source organism: Bacillus sp. AP8 (assembly GCF_000321185.1). Lineage (NCBI taxonomy): Bacteria > Bacillati > Bacillota > Bacilli > Caryophanales > Bacillaceae > Bacillus > Bacillus sp. AP8. The sequence continues at coordinate 59,999 of NZ_CAPG01000027.1, read as the reverse complement.
CGCAAGTAATCGGCTCAGGTACAACACTTGATACGGCTAGATTACGTTCCGGTTTATCTGAATATTTCAATGTTGATCCTCGTAATATACACACTTACATTATGGGAGAGCATGGGGATACAGAGTTTGCGACTTGGAGCCATTCAACAATTGCCTCACAACCAATTGAGGAGTATATCAAGAAACATGGAGACAAGTATAATATTAAAGATTTAGAGCAAATTTTTATTGATACTCGTGATGCAGCATACTATATTATCGAAAGAAAAAAAGCTACATATTTTGGTATTGGTATGTGCGTTGCTCGAATCGCAAAAGCAGTATTAAATAATGAACGTGCTATTCTCCCAGTAGGTGTCTATTTAGATGGAATATATGGACAAACTGATGTGTTTTCGAGCGCTCCATCCGTCATTTCCCGAAAAGGTGTTGAATCGGTAATTGAACTCGATCTATCAGAAGAAGAGCAACAAAAATTAAACCACTCTATTTCGGTATTAAAGGAAACGATGAAGCCCGTCTTATAATAAACGCGTATTTTCATTAAACTCCCCTACATATAAGTGGGGGATTTCTTACATATTTAGTCATCGCAGGAGGCTTTCATGAATAAAACTAACACCCAGTCACCCTTTTCCTTTCTCCTTGGAATTGGTTTAACTCTTATCATTGCTCTGATAGCTGGGCAAATTACCAAATTACCTTTCTTCTCAATAATGGGGATGATGATTATTGCTATTCTTCTTGGAATGGCATGGAATGCATTTTTAAAAGTACCAGACTCGATTAAAGGCGGAGTATCTTTTAGTAGTAGATATTTATTACGTGCTGGTATTATTTTAATGGGATTACGGCTAAATTTACAGCAAATACTTGATGCAGGTTGGCCCGTTCTTTTAACAGATATCATTGTGATAGTCATTACGATTTTTGGCATGTATTATATTGGCAAGCTCCTTAAAGTCGATCCCCATTTAAATATTTTATTATCCGTAGGAACTGCTATATGTGGTGCTGCAGCTGTCGTTGCCATTGCTTCTGTATTAAAAAGTAAACAAGAGGATACAGCTGTTTCTGTTGCCTGGGTAGCTATTCTTGGGACAATTACTTCTCTATTTTATATATTTTTATTTCCAATTTTAGAAATGCATCCTTATAATTATGGCGTTTTGGTCGGAGCAACTCTGCATGAAATCGCTCATGTGATTGCTTCAACGATTCCGGGTGGAGTTGAATCGGATACAATTGGTATTGTCGTAAAATTAGGTCGAGTTGCCTTATTATTACCTGTTGCATTAATAATCGGTTCAATTTTTGGAGAAAAAGCTTCTTCAAACGAAAAAAAATCGCTCAAAAATTTACCAATTCCTTGGTTTATCTTTGGATTTTTGGCTATGAGTGTCGTTAATACTTTGAATATTTTTCCACAATCTTTTACGAATGCCTTAATTCCTATTAGCTCCTATTTGTTAGCTATGGCTATGGCTGGCCTTGGACTAGGAATTAATCTTTCTGATTTCAAAAAAGCTGGTCTCAAGCCAGCCATCCAAGGAGTTCTTGGAACTGTACTTGTTTGCGGAATCGGCATAATCATGCTCTATTTACTCTTTTAGTATTAGGCTGTTTTCCTAACACCTCATTCGAAGAGTAAGATATGATACTCTTGAAGGGGCATCCTGATGTGGAATTCAAATCACTACTTGTCATAGGCAGCAAAATATGCAAAAAACTGCTAAAATTATTTAACTTCTCATTTATTGAAAAGGAAGGTGTCCAGATGGACACCTTCCTATTTTGGGTTATTTCTTTATTATTTTTCCCCCAAAAAACGTAGAGACAGCCTCTTTTCTTTCATAATTAACCAATAATAACTCTCTCTTTTGGATAATGATACGGATCTGGATCTTTTTCACCACCAAGCATGAAAATGAATGAAAGAATACCCACTCTACCAATAAACATAATAACTATTAATGTTAATTTACCAAATGTCGATAATTCCGGCGTTATACCTAAGGATAATCCAGTTGTACCGAATGCCGAACAAACCTCAAAAATAATTTCCATAATAGAAAAAGGTTCCGTTATGCTTAGCACAAAAACACCTATACTACATATAATTAAAGCTATCATCGTTACTACTACTGATTTTTTTATATCAATTTCATGCAACTCTCGTTTAAATACTTTCACATGCCTATTTCCTCTTGCAAAATGAAACAAAAACAAAATCGTAATAGCGAATGTGGTTGTGCGTATTCCACCACCTACAGAACTCGGAGAGGCACCTATAAACATTAGTCCACATAATACAAAAAGAGTAGGATTCGTGAATTGACTAACATCCATCGTTGCCAGACCCGCATTTCTTGTTGTTACTGATTGAAAAAAGGCATAAAAAAAACTTTCATGCCAGCTTTTTCCTACTAAGAAATGCTTATACTCTAAAATTAATATTGCTACAATTCCTACTATTATTAGAATGAAGTATGTAGTTGTTGTTAATTTTGTAAATAAAGAAAAATGAATGCCTTTATTCTTTCTCCTTTTTATCATGTATTCTTTTACTTCAATAAGTACTGGATAACCTATTGATCCGAAAATAATAAGAGTAATATTTATCATTTGGATAAAATAGTCATGCGCATACGGAACCAATGAACTTCCACCGATATCAAAGCCAGCATTTGTAGTTGCACTAATGGACATAAATATACCCTGTAAGAATGCTTCAGGAACAGAAGAATAATAATGTAATAAATAAAAACCTAACACAACTGCTCCTATTGCTTCAATTGCAAGAATTAATATTAATACTTGCTTTAGTAAGAATACAAGTCCTGAGAAAGAAACTTGATTTTGATCAGTCATAATTAGAAGTCTTTCTTTAAAACCAATTTTTCTTTTAAAAAGCAGCCATAAAAAAGTACCTAAAGTCATAATGCCAATACCACCGAACTGTAGAATAAACATTAGAATAAAATATCCTGGAACACTAAAGGTTTTCGTAATATCAATCACAGAAAGTCCCGTTACGCTTACGGCACTTACAGCAAGAAACAACGAATCAATCATAGTGAGCTTTACACCATCTTGCAAAGCAATTGGTAAACGTAAAAGGATCGTTGAAATTGAAACAGCAAGAAAATAGTACAAAACAATAATCTGAGCCGGAGATAACTTAGTGAAGATTAGGCTTTTTCTCATAGTGAAATCCTTTCAAAACTTCTCTGCTATGCTTCCATTTTTCACTTAAACAACTATATTCATACGTGATTTGTCCTTTATCTTTAGCACATGTGTTATAAAGACTATTTTCACAATTTTTTATTTCCTACCATTAAACGAAGAATCAGTATACATTGAATTGTATTTAAGGAAGGATGCACACTTTTTACTTTCGGACGGTAAACCTCCTCGGAACATAGCACCATGTGGGTTCCACCTGAACCACCGTCTCTCCACAGATTACGCTTCAATCAACCTTTTTACCCACTAGTTTTTCACACCGAATTAATGTAATAATATTGTCTTTAGTTAAACTACATAAAAAGAGGCTGTCCCAAAAGTCAAACTTTTAGTGAACACCCTCATCATTTAAAGTGATTGTAACCAATACTGTTTTTAATCTTCTACTATATCATCAAATCGTTGAATACAAGTTGGAAATCCATTTACCTCTTGTAACAAAAAAGTGTATAGTTAGGTCAAATTTCCTCATCATTTTTATGGGGTACCATAAACTTTTTCTTTTTACATTTTTTCACTGTGATAGGTATTTGTCAATGTGGAAGCTAACATCTTTAATGGATGCATGATCATTTTATTATAATTTTCAGATATCCGGTCAGCAGCCTCTACCATTGATAATTGAGCAACAGAGATGTTTTTTTCACCATCCTCCATTAATAACATTATGAAATTCGTAACCTTTTCGTTATATTCATATTTTTTCCCTTGCATTAAAAGATGGAATGAATCATCTATCACGACCGCCTCTACATCAATTAACTTATGATGAGATATCGCATACTCTTTTAAACGTTGCATCGTTGCGGTGACAGTTGCTGGATTTGTAAATAAAATGATTTGTGGCTGTTCTATACTGCATACAAAAGAAAAATATGGCTCATCAATTTTTATTATGGGTACTGATAAATCAAGAACTACTTCATCTAAGAGAGCAATATAATTGGTACATGTAATTAATATGGCATCCACATTTGTTTCTGCAATCCATTCAATTTGTTCTTTTACTTTTCTTCTTGCAGCGATATCGCTAAAATGTTCATCTGATTGGACTTTCATTAGTAATCCAGGATCCACAAAATGCATCGATTCTATTGGTAAAGATGATAAACATTGTTCTATATAATGTATATTGGAAAAATGCGCATGCAAACTAGCTAGCTTCATTTTCCTTCTCCATCCTTTATTTTGTTAAAATAGGCCTTTAGCTCCGCTTTCTTTTCAGTTGATAAATCGTGCCACCTAATACCTTGAATGGCTCCTTCTAAAGCATAAAGTTTGTTTAAGCAAGACGTTTCATCAAGTTTTTTTATTCGTTTAAATGCCTCTTTACTCCCGATTTCTTTTAATGCCTCTTGGTCTTCAATACCTGTTTTAACAAGTAGCTCCTCGACAACTTTACCAATATTGGGCATATCTGATAGTTGATTCATCATTATTCCCCCTAGGAAAGCGTATCTTTTCAGACTTTCATGTGTCATTCATATAATCAAATAATACTCTTACTATTATGTATTTCACGTTTGTTTAGGATTATAAACCCGATTTTATATAGTAATTTCAAATTCTTTTACATAGACAGCATTCCCTTTAATTTCAATATCGAGTTTATCATTATTTCTCGTTACAATGACTTGTACACGACCATCCCTATTTATTTCCATTCCTTGTTCTACTAATAAATGTAATGATGAATGAAAGTTTGGACCAATGTAAGTAGCGTAATAGGCTCCCATTACTCCAGATGCTGTACCCGTAACCGAATCTTCAATAGTTCCTGAAAAAGGCGATGAAAAATGACGTGCGTGCATATGTGCTTCAGCGTCATATGTTTCTAAACAAAAAGGATGTATTGATGCTTTGGGCATCTCTTTAAGAATATCAGGAAACAATTGATTTTGTGGCTTCATATTTTGGAATACATGTAATGTACGAATAGGGATCAACAATGTCCAAATGCCAGTACTTCCGTATACAATAGGTAATTCATCAGAAATATCTGTCAACTCAATTCCAAGCGAATTTGCTAAATCTTCTTTAGATCCTTTAAATGGTTTAAATTGAGGTGAAGCTTGTTGCATTGTTATCCAAGTATCTTGTTTTTCCTTAGCAATTTTTATTGGCAATATACCCGCATTTGTTTCAATGGTTAATTCTTGTTTATTTCCTAGTAATCCTTTCGAAGACAAAGCATAAATCGTAGCCATTGTCGCATGTCCACATAAATTCATTTCATGACCAGGTGTAAAATAACGAATACGAAAATCAGCCTTTTTAGATATCTCAAGAAAAGATGTTTCATTAAAACCGACTTTTCTCGCGATCTCTTTCATTTCTTCATCTGTAAAACCGCTGTTTTCTATAACAACTCCAGCTGGATTGCCTTTATTCGGTTTATTACTAAAGGCATCGTACTGTTCAACCTTAATGTATTTCATTTTTCTTCACCCCTCTTATTCAATCATTGTAACTAATTCACAGAAAATGTTACACAGAATTTTCAGTCTCATAAAAAATTTATTCCAAATAAAATAACGAAGGGCCGTCTAAAACGCGATGTTCTATCACATTACAGACAGCCCTTATTTTTTATAACATGGTAGCAAACCAATAACCAATAGCTGTACCTGCATAATTGCCTACGATATAACCTAAAGTTCCAACCAATAGAATAGGAACTATAAGTTTTGTCCACCCTTTTGAGATGGCCATAGCAGCCGCAGTAGTAGGACCTCCAATATTAGCATTGCTTGCCACAATTATTTCTTCTAAATTAAACTTAAATAATTTACCAAGACTTAATGATACGACCATGTTAATAAGAACCATAATCGCCACAAACAACAATAGCAAAGGAGCTTGTTGAATAATTAAAGAAATAGAAGCTGGAACACCAATAACTACAAAGAAAATGTAAATTAAATACGTTCCAATTTCCTGTGCACCTCGTAATCTTTCAAAAAACTTGGCGAATACAGTAACAACCACTATAGTAATAGTAGTTAAAACGAGATATTTATCACCAAAAATTCCTCGTATGAACACATAAAAGAATGATACTCCTTCCCCTGAAGGAATAACCTTTGAAATGATTTCAGCTATTTTAAAAGAAACAGCTACTAATCCAAACGCAGTTCCAATTGATAATGCAAGATCCTGCAAGGAAATTTCTTTTCTTTTCCAAAAAGCAGCAGCTTGATTATGATCTGTTGAATTGTTTCTTTCTATTTCATCCATATGAGGGGTATTATATCTTTTTCTAAAGAACTGTAATGTTGGTATTAACATCAACATAAAAAAGTATAAAGCCATCATCATATTATCTGCAACTACAGTTGCGGATACCAATTCTCCGGGTGTTTCAAACTTAGTTGACATGGAAGCAAAATTGACCCCGCCACCTATATACGAGCCTGTCATCATTGCCCCGATTTTTTCTAATCCAGGAATATAATCTTTTAATAAGAAAAATCCTATAATAGCACCAGCAACAGTACCGACCGAACTTAGAAAAAACATGATCAGCAATCTTCCACTTTCATTCCAAATTTTAAAAATATTTGCTTGAAATAAAAGGAGTGGAATAGCTAACGGAATGACATAACCCCAAACCGTATCATACACTATTGATTCGGTAGGTATAATATGTAAGTTTGCTAAAATCATAGCACCCACAAGAGCAATGATTGCACCGGATATTTTCGATGCCCATTTATACTTTTGCTCTAAATATATACTTATGGCTGCCCACCCTGCAAGGAAAGCCCATAAAATCCAAATATCATCTGGTTGAATTAATGTTTTATTCATCAACTACTCCTTTCAAAAATTTCTATACTCTCATTATTTTACATGAAAAAAAACAATAAACTCAAGTCAATAATAAGTAATTTCCCTTATACATACATGAATTGTCTTAATTCTGAAGCTTTAAGAGTTTGAAGAAAGAATTTCATGCACAGGAACGAGAATTACAACATAACCATCATAACAATTGTTTATATTCACCATTTGTTAAAATTCAAATATTTTGTAATTTTGGAAGGAAGGTATAATCTTAAATTTAGACAAAAGTCATGTTAATATACTTTCAAATTTTTTAAATACAAAGCTTCTAGACTATTTTCGAAAAAGCTTGCTTTATGTTAAACTAGAACTCTAGAAACATTTGTAACATTACCATAATATTTGTAATATATTAGTAACATTAACGTATAATGTTATGAAATGAAAAATGCTTAAAATTTTGGGGGTATCATTTTTATTATGAAAAAAAGATATATTTGGTTAATTGCTATCATTGCAACTATTATAATCGCAGGCGGAGCTATCTATGGATATATATACTCAAGCGTCAAAAAATACGACGAGACATTTTATCCAAAAGTAGTCATAGAAGGTCAAGATTTAAGTAAAATGTCTAAAAAAGATGGGGTCAAAGCTCTAGCTAATATCACCAATCAATACAATGAAATTAATGTAACTGTTAAAATAGGAGAAAAAACATACCAAAAGAAATTAAAAGATATTGGCGTACAATACGACACAGATAAACAGCTTAACGATGCCTTTCAATATGGAAAAAAAGAAAAATTGCTTAAACAATACAAACTGATTAAGGATGAAAAAGGGAAAGAATATACTCTTACATATAGTATCGATGAGTCTATACTAAATAATTGGGTTTCTTCTATTGAGAAAGAAATGAAAAAAAGTCCCAAAAATGCTAGTATCTCGATTAGAAATGGGAATGTGAGTGTTACAAACGATGTGAAAGGTTATAAAATCAACCAGGAACAACTACAGCAATCACTTGTTAAAGCACTTAATTCCAATAATAAAAAAGACATTACTGTAACAGCTAATTTAGAAGAGGTTTCCGCCAATATCACAAAAGAAAAACTGATGCCAGTTAGAAAAAAATAGGAACATTTACAACAAATTATTCTGCTAGCAACTACAATCGTAATACGAATATCAAAATCGCCACACAAACAATTGATTCTTATTTACTAATGCCTGGTGAAACGTTTAGCTTTAATGATTATGTTGGGAATACGACAGCAGATAAAGGATATAAACCTGCTGGTTCCTATTTAAACGGAGAAGTTGTTGATAGTTTAGGAGGCGGTGTTTGTCAAGTTAGTACTACATTATATAATGCCATTATAAAAGCAGGTATTATCCCAGATGTACGATACAACCATAGTATGACAGTCGGATATGTTCCAATCGGTCAAGATGCAGCGATTGCATATCCATATAAAGATTTAAAATTTACAAATCCATACAAAACACCTGTATATATTGAAGGAACAGTTAGTCCTTCATCAGTAACATTTACTGTTTATTCAACAGATGATTCTAAGCCATCAAATACAAATTATCAATTATCTAGTTCAGTTGTAAGTAATGATACGACTGTAACAAAAAGTGTAACGTATTTAGAAACGATTACAAATGGGAAAGTAACCGATCGAAAAAGAATTTCTCGAGATAGCTATGCGCACAAAAAATAGCTCTATGATAATTATATAAATAACTATTTAACGAACCTGTAATCGCTGGGAAGTTTATGAATTCCCAGCGATTTTTATGTGCACAAATCAAGTATAAAAATGATATCTTTTTTGTCATTTGTGCGAGATAAATACATACAAATGTAACTTATATAGTGATCTTGAAGTATTGTACATTTTTCTATAGACTAAATATGGACAGTATACTATTTAGAAAAAATCAAATATAAGGTGAGGATACATGAAGAACCTACTTGAATGTGGCAATATTATTTCTGGTAAAAAATACGTAGTGGAAATGAAAGAAAACGAAACAAAAATATTACGAGTTCTTACCGAAACACCTACACATCTAATTCTAGTAAAAGAAGATAGTGACGCTTGTGATGTTTGTGATTATAGTAAACAAGAGCTCCTTGGAGTATATGAGATTAAGGATTGGTATGAAACGAAAGAAGCATAACCATTATATGCTTTTAAAATAAGGCTGTTTTCGAATATTTTGTTTCCTTTAAACAAGTTAGTTAATAGAGGCTTAAGTTTCAGGATGCTCGCTTTCATCGGGGCAGGCTATGAGCCTTCTCGGCACACAGTGCCTGTGGGGTCTCACACCTAAGCATCAATCGACTTTTTTACTAATTTTCTTTACTGAACTCATTTAGAAACAACCATCTTTTTAAACATATCCTAAAATAAAAAAGGTCAATTGCACTATAAAAGTCAATTGGCCTTTTTCTATGAAAATAAAACACTTTATTATTCCTAAAGTACGGAGAAGCAGGCTAATATCGTATCATAATCTATTGTTTTTTCATACTATATTATCTACTACTAGTGAAAGGAGTGTTAGTCATGAGCCCTAGACATAGAAGTGAATCATCTTCTAGAAGGAGAAGACGCAGAAGACGCAGAAGAAGAGAATCCTCATCATTTAGAAGACGGAGAAGACGTGAATCTAGTAGTTCAAGAAGACGTTGCCGTCGTTGAAAAACTTGATTGCTTCCAATCTTCATATGGTATCGCTATGAATCTTAACTAATAAAGTCTACGACTTGAGTACTTTCTTTACTTCAACTAGTCTCGAGCATTTTCTAGATTCGAGTACTAGACTCTCCTAAAAGGATCCACTTTCCCTACAATCATTTTTACTTCAAAGGTGTCTTATATCACTTTTAAGACACCTTTTTTTCTATTGATTATATCCATTTCTTAGCGGCTTTCCAACCAATATAAGGTATGAGAAGCACTATAACAAATACTGCAGTCGTCATATACGGGCTTTCTTGATAAGGGATTGGCAAATTCATACCAAAAAAACCTGTAACTGCTGTCAATTCTGCAGTAATAGTCGTAATAATTGTTAATCTTTTCATCGTATGATTTGTACGTGCAGAAACCAACGAAAAATAGGTATCCATGGCTCCAGAAACCAAATCTCGGAACACTTCTAAGGAATCAGCAATTCGTTCTAAATGATCCACAAGATCCATAAAATAAGGAATATTCTCTTCCTGAACTTTGAACATATATCGGCTTCCTACATTTGCAAATATTCTTTTTTTAGGCTGAATCACCCTTCTGATTAATACAATTGTTCTCTTTAATGCTAAAAATTCTTCAGAAATTTCTTGAGCAGGATTTACATACATTTCATCTTCTAGTTCATCTATACGTTCTGAGATTCTATCGAGAATAGGAAAATACTCATCAACAATCTCATCTAACAAACAATACAATAAATAATCCGGACCTTTCTCCATTGTTACTGTAGAATACTGCACTCTACTTACGATTCTTCCAATTGCTTTAATTCTCTTTGGATGAACGGTCACGATAAAATTTTCTCCAAGAAATATATTAAGCTCTTGAGTGGTAATTTCCTCATCCTTCTCTTCATTATAATTTATGGCATTGAAAACAAAAAAAGTATAATTGTCGTATTTATCTACTTTTGAACGCAAAGTATGTTGTAAACAGTCTTCAAGTGTCAAAGGATGGAAATTGAATAGATCACCGACAATATGTAATTCCGTTAACGAAGTATCATATAAATCAACCCAAAGTAAACTCCCTTCATTAATATTTTCTTCCTTCAAGTACCATTTTACTTTTTGAATATCCAATTCACTAATTACTTTTGTTTCATTTTTATTGTATAAATACGTTCTGATCATATACTCTCCACTCTTTAATATCATGATGTAACAAAAGAAAATAGCAACCGTAATCCATGACTATAGTTCCTATTTGCCTTTGCTTATTATTAAAGTACATGATGATCTTTTTGTTCATGTAAGCTTAGGCTTATCGTTTTAGTAAACTTTATATCCAATGAAAAAGTAGTGAATATCGTTACTTTCTCTTCTAGTTGCTAACTTTCGACACGCAAGTCATCGAGGCATCTTGCCACATTTCTCCTGTAGGATCTTACGTATTCTGCTTCTCGAGCAGGAGTCTCACCCCTGTTGCCCATTGAACCAACCATTTTAATAGATGGTGTCCATTATCCATTCTAATGAAAAACAACTATCTTTTAGAAAACAGCTTTTCATAATGAACATAATATTTATTCTTTAAAGAAATCTACTTACTTATTCATTTTTTATTACGTTTTGAGATTTTATTATGTGGTTTTTCTTAGAGAAGGAATATTTAAGGAATGTATATAGATTGACATGGCATTTTTTAACTATGTTCGTACCCTTTCACTATTAAGAAATGTAGCAATTGCTTCATAAACTTCCTTAATATCATCTTTAGAATCCATTATCCCAAATAGATTAAAGAAGCCATGAATCAACCCTTCTTCTCTTCTTAATACAACTGGAACACCAGATTCTTCAAGCTTTTTGGCATATAGTTCTCCTTCATCACGAAGCGGATCAAATTCTGCTGTAATAACAAAAGCTGGTGGTAAATCGGTTAAATCCGGAGCATGCAATGGTGCATGATAATAGTTACTCTTATCTTCTTGTTTTGGAACGTAAAGACTTTTAAATAAAGCCATTATTTCATTCGTTAAAAAATAGCCTCTACCATATTTATGATAGGAAGCATACGAGTTAGGTTGACAATAATCTGTTACTGGATAAAGCAACACTTGTTTTGCTATCGTAAACTCCTTTCGTTCCTTAGCCATAATCGAAACAACTGCCGACAAATTACCTCCAGCACTATCCCCTACTACAGATAATTTCAATCGATCTCCTTTCAACTCTTCCGCATGTTCAAATACCCATTTGGTAGCTGCATAGCAATCTTCTGGCGCTGCTGGGAAAGGGTGCTCTGGGGCTAAGCGATAATCGACGGCTACCAATACTTGCTCAGCTACATTCACAATACTTCTACATACACCATCATGACTGTCTAGATTACCATACACAAAGCCTCCACCATGAAAAAATACAATGATAGGAAAAAGACCTTCTCCTTCTGGTTTATAAATACGCAAAGGTATTTCTCCTGCTAGTCCATCGATTACACGATTCGTTACTTCATGAACTGTTTCAACATTTTCAAATGTTCCTAAAACATTTCGAGCACGTATCTCCTCTAAAGAGGGTATATAGCCTTCTTGATACGTCGGTAAAAAATGATCCAATACATACTTTAGTTTTGGATGAAGAGTTTCCATCGTATACCTCCTTAGAATTTCATTCATAACTGTAGATACTTTTCTACATAAGACTTCCTATTCCTTTAATTTTTCTTAATTTTTCACACAACAATAATTGACTATAAATTTCAAAACACTCTAATAAATCATCTGGAACAGCTTGCGGAAAACTTGGACGAACAACCGTCTAAACTATATTATCATGTAAAAACTAGAAAAAGCTGAATTGCTTAAGAATGTTGAAAGCAAAGTTCTTGTTTATAAAGGTGATGTACAGCTACAAGCAGATAATCGAGAACTTTTCTCTTCCCTATACGTATCATCTAATTGAACCTGCTATAAAGCTGTGTGAAAAGGGACTAGACATTGTTCGAGAAGAAAAGCAAAACAGTCATAATTTACCTTTTGAGTTACAACATGTCTAGTGAACAAGTTACTGCTAAAGAATGGAGAACACATTAACCAAATTAATGAATACCTTTGGTAATGAAGATTTGACTACTGAGAGACAGGATGCTGTTCTAGCTCAAATGTCTGATGAAGATCAAAATAAAGTTGGGACGTGTCCATATGTGATCCTTAGCTATGTAGCTGTTACTAAGCCTGATTTAATGAAAGATTAATGGATTTCTTATACTTCAAAATACCAAAAGAGCTTGTTTGAGTTTATACAAACAAGCTCTTCATATATATAAAAATGAGTTCTTCTAATCCTAATTTCTTTTCACAATCTATTGTGTTCAATCGTTTTCATCATGAATGATCGGACTTAAAAAACACTTGATTGAAAAACGTTCCATAGACTCGTATCACTACAAATTTCTAATAGCTTATTTGTACCTTATTAATTTTTCAAACCCTTTTAGCCTGGACAATAGAATCACCATTGTCTCATTGAACGGAACATATTCTATATATTGAATTAGTTGGAAAAACTCATGAATTTTATTTCGCAACCTACTCTTATACGATTAATAGCCAATAATAATCATATGATTTTTACCACTCTACGAATGAGCGGTGTTATTCGATAGCCTATTATTGCTCCAATCACATTTAAGATCACATCATCGATGTCGAGGCTACCCCTACGTGATATAAACTGCAATAATTCAATTACAATAATTGAAAGAATAGGAATAATGGTTCGTTTTACTATCGAATACTCTTGAGTACTTTTTAAGAGCAGGAAAGCCACACCATACGGTATAAATAAACCGATGTTTGCTACTAAATTATAAGTAGCAATAAGTAAGTTCACTTCTCCTGAAAGATAGTAAAAAATCGTCTGGAAAGGTACAAGATTATAAGAATAATCATTCTGTTCAGCCGGACGGATAAAGAGTAAAATCAAAAGACACATTGTATATAAAACTAAACAAAAATAAAATAGACTTTTAGAAATCTGAATGTTTACTTTTCTGTACCAATAAACGCTGAAATACACCAACACAGTTATGCAAAACCAAATAACCATATAAACAATAAGATGTAAATAATGAAAGAGGTCAAGAAATAAGGGAAACAGTATTACATTTAATATTTGCGATGACAATAGTGCTATGAGATTTGTTTTATTCATTCGATTGCCTCTTTAAATCAAAATATGCTTTAAAAATCCCTTGACCTTTTTTTTATTGACTGGATGTGAATCTGTTTTTGTATTAGGAACAACGACCGAAAAAGCAATCTCAGGCTCATTAAATGGTGCATAGCCTCCCAAAGTTAAATTGTGAGTTGACCGTATGCTTACTTTATCGTTTTGTACGCTCCGTTTTTTCGTCTTTTCAGGATTCAATGTCTTCATTTCTTCAACCTATTCTGCTTAATAAAATAGAGTAAAACCTACAAACGCAATTGCGGTTATACAATACATACTAAGAGTAAATGGAGTTGGAAACACAATATAAATAATGCTACAAAGAATAACAATTAATGCACTTATTGAGCTTAAATTCTTTCTTATTTTAATCATAATAATCATTCCTTTAATCATTTGTAAAAGGTCAGATATTGATCTAAAATAGGTTGGACTTTATTAGATACATAATGGCTTCCACCCCGACCTTTTACATTTTCTATCATTGCTGTAATCAGGATAGATGGTGATTCAGTATCAAAAACTACTAAAAACCCATTTTCTATTCCATCTTCACCTTTTTTATTTTTTAATTCAGCTGTACCTGTTTTTGCTGCTAGTACAGCTTTGGATGTTTTTAAGTTATGCGCTGGCCCTTTTTTTCGTTCAACCACCTGTATTAGCCCACTCTTTACTGTATTTGCTACATTACTTGAAATGGTTTGTTGTGTCTTTGGCGCTTCATTATCATGAATAAGAGTAGGTAGAACCATCTCACCATTATTTGCAAATGGCGTAAACGCAACTCCTAAATGAATGGATGACATTAATACTTGGCCTTGTCCATATGCTGAATCAGCTAGTAATACTTCTGAGTCAATTCCTTTATTAGATAATTGACTTTTTTTCAAATAAATCGGTAGATTAAAATCCTCCTGAAATCCAAATGTTAATGCCTGCTTTTCAAATTGTTTTACACCCATTTCTAAAGCCTCTTGAGCGAAATATATATTGTCGGAATAAGCTAGTGCATCAATCATATTCACAGATGTAACATCACTAACCCGTGTAACGTAATAGCCACCCCAACTATTATCTTTTCTCCATTGAAGACCTGATATATGTCGCACTTTTTCAGGATATGTTGTTCCATTCGTTAAACCTATAGCTGCTGTTATTGCCTTAAAAGTAGATCCTGGTGCATAAACACTAGTAAATCGATTTAAAAATGGAAGATTCGGGTTGTCACTATATTCTTTCCATTTTTCCTCAGTCATTCCCGTTACCATTAAATTAGGATCAAAGGAAGGATAACTTACTAAAGCCAAAAGTTCACCAGTAGATGGATTCATAGCGCTAACAGATCCCACATCATTTTTTAAAGATTGATAGAAATTATTTTGCAAGACAGAATTAATGGTAACGGTAATATTCTCACCATCTTTTACTTCTATTTCTTTTAACACTTTCTTAAGCTTTCCATCTTCGTCGATAATTTGTATACTTCCACCTTTTTTCCCTCTTAAAAGTTCTTCAAAGGTTTCTTCTAAACCTGATTTACCTATGTAGTCGTTGGCAGAATAGACATGATTTTGATCTTTTTCTAGATCTTCCTTTGTGACTTTTCTTACATATCCAATCAGATGTGCCGCACTCTCCTTTAACGGATAATAACGAATCGTTTTTATTTGAAAAGAAGCTCCAGGAATATCCATTAAATCTACTGAATCAAGCTTAAAATCAACTGGCATTGTCGTAATCGGAACAAATAATTCTGGTTTCACCCATTTTTGATTGAGCGCTTTTGTAATATTTTCCTTCGGTATATGAAAGAATTGACTAATTCTCTCAATATTTTTTTCTTTTTCCTCTCCTAAACGACTAGGTATGATTCCTAATTCATATAACTCTGTATTTTGTGCTAGAGGAATGCCATTGCGATCGACAATTTCTCCTCTTGTCGGTATAATCGTTTTTGCACTAATTTTGTCCTCCCACCCCATCTCTGGAAATATTAAGGATGGACTCCATTGAATTTTCCAAGCATCTTCTTCGTTTTTCTCTTCTTTTATAAAGGAAAGGGTAAATGTAGACTGTATTTCTCCAATAAATGTGTCCATTTCAGTTTTAAAGCTACCCTCATATGAATCGTGTTCTTCATCATATGTAAAATGTTTCGATAGTACTCGAATATCGGATACTTCAATTCCGTTATAAATATTCTGGTATTTTTTTATAAAGCTTTCTTTGGTATAATCATATTTTTTGAGTTCTTCTTCAGAAACTAATGACAACATTTTGTTGTAATCTTTTGAAGAAAATTGTTTAATATATTCATTAAAGATAGCCTCAGGCGTAGTTTTGTCTGTTTTATAAATATTCCAATATAGTAATACACAAATTAAGATAAATAAAAAAATTGTTAGCATAATCCATTTTTTCATTCTTCCAACCTACTTTCTTTTTAATTTCTTTTTGTTGGAATGAAGGTGCTTCATATTTTTTAATTATAAAATTGAACCTGTTACATAACCATGTAATGAAAATGAAAATCAGATAACAATAAATAGAATTTTCTGATTTTTCCATAGAGGGGGACTTATTTTTATGCTAACTGACACTTATAAAATTATGTTAAAATCCGTAAACAAAGAACAAAACGGAGAGTATCTATATATATTCGAAGGAAAGAAATTGTTAATTGGCAGAGCAACCCAACATTCCAATGCAGACTTTAAATTATACAATGATTTCGTTTCTAGACAACATTGTACGATATATATGAATAACGGAGAGCTTTTTATTGAAGATTTAAATAGCAAGCATGGAACCGAAGTGAACCATAACAAACTTGACCCCTGGACTCCATATAAAGTGAAACAAGGAGACATTATTCACTTAGTAAATGGTTTAATTGAATTTCAAGTAAGTATAGATAATGAAGTTACTCGAGAATTTACTTTACCTCATCTTACAAATTCAACAACACTTGTATTAAATGATGCTTTACAAACGGTAACTCTAGAAAAGAAAACCATCAAAATGCCAACTAAAGAATATGCTTGTTTTAAATTGCTATATAAAAATATCGGGAATCTTATTTCAAAAGAAGATATTACACATTTTGTATGGCAAGAAAGAGTAGGAGATCCTGATCATATTGTAGCTGATGAAGAAATTAGCTCATTAATCTATAGAGTTAGAAAAAAGGTCAACTGCACCTATACAATTAAATCTGTCATTCATCGAGGTTACTATATGGAAAAGAAAACAGAAAAGTTATAGAACTATACAAAAATGGTTGTCTTCGGCTTTTTTCACTTCTATAACAACAAAGAAAAATGTTTACTTTGAATCAATATGAAAGAACAAAAACACAAGCGTCTTGATCAGCCCGACCAGCATAAGTTGATCCCGACTAATAGGTTATTTCTTAACCTTCTAGTCGGATTGACTTATGACATTAAAAGGCTAGACGCTGAAACTAGACTTCAACAAATTCGAAAATCAAATTATCCACAAGTATAGATTTTTGTCATTTCCTAAACAATTGAAAAAGGACCCTTAAGTTAACATTTTATACTATTTACTCAGCAAGCAAACTTTACTTTCGTTTATGTAAAACAAATTCCGCTTGATATTCCTCTCCTTTTTTCACATAGATTTGATACTTTGTTTGGTCATTAAAACGCTCAACACGGCTGTTGATTACACGGTCAGGTTTGACTACTTTATATGTAATTCCAGCTTCCTTCAAAAGAGAAATAATCTTATAATAGTCCTCATTTCCAAACACTGTATAAACCAATATCCAATTTTTATTTATAAAATACTTTATTAATAAAAAGACAATCACTACAAACATAAAAATAGCTATCGCAATATACACCTTCTTCACCTACCTTCAAGTTGTTATACATACTTATTCTTTTATTGTTCGAAAATCCCTATCTTCACGCACATTAATCACCAAATAAAGCACTAAATGTTATAAAATAGAAACAAATAAATAACTACGTAACATAATAAGAATTCTTCAGGAGAAATGAATGAAAAACATTATGCAATTGCTATTCATCTTACTTCTTTTATCTGGCTGCACCTATCAATATCCTGAAATTGATTGGATAGATTTTATAAAATGGGATAAAAAAGAATATATAGCGGTTAATGATGTAGTGATAGCAGATGAATCATTTATTGGAGAAGAAATTGGAGAAGTTCAATTCAAAGTAGCCAATCATGTACAAGATGCCAACTATAAATCAAAAAATGGAGATGCTGCCTTTCACCGTAAGGGAACAAAAATGTATTCTATTAAAGAGGCATCCAACTTAATAGCCTTGAAAGATTCTACTCTTATTCACGGATACAAAATATATGATTCATCAAATCACAAAAAATATAACTACTTTTTCCGAAATATCCCTTTAAATAATATCCACACGATTGAAGTCTACAACACCTATTCATCGAATAATAAAAAAGTGGCTGTATGGAAGGACCGAGATAATATAGAAATATTTATACAACTTTTAAAAACGAGTAAAAATAATCCGCTTAAATCAATGCCAAAACGCGAAAAACGAAGCCATTTTGATATTCTCCTGTATGTAAATGGACCACTTGCCTATAAAATCTCCATCTTTTATGACGGGGAACAATATTTCTGGTATCCTAATGATACATCGATTCTTTCAAATGACATATCATTCTATTTATCGAATAAGGCAAATTAAATAAAAAGAACAATGGTAATCAATCTCTTTCCATTGCTCTTTGTTATGCTTCGAATTTATTAGTTTAACCGTCCGTTACACATCTTCCCGCTTCTTTTTTACTAAACTAAAAACCACATTCACTATATTTATAGCAAAAATGCATAAGAATAGAATAAAACTGACTCCATCTCCATTCATATTTAAATCATCAACAATCATTCCAGTTTGCCACGAAAGCATACCAGAAACTGCGATACATAAAAACGATAAACAAAATATATAGTAGCGATCCAAACCAGCCATTTTATTTTTTCTTATCCATATCATACAAAAAGTAAAAATCGAAAAAATAAGCAAGAAAATAAAAATAGGTCTTACATAATCAAATACCAAATTAGTACCCCCTATTTAATCTACTAAAGGAAACCATCCTTTCGTTTCTATAATTTGTTTCCATAGCGGATCAGGTATACACAATTTCTGTTGATCCTTTCTACTAAGTGAAGTATGAATCTGTTCTTCTTGCCCTCTGACAATTTTCCCGACCCAATCAGGCTCCATAATTAATTCTCTTCCAAGAGCCAATAATGGGATATCTGTTGATTGGATTGCCCTTATTGCGTCATTTGCTGAACGAATAGAGCCGACTCCGATGATTGGAATCCTTTCCCCTACTTTTTCTTGAATTAATTCTATTCTCGGTCTAACTGCATCCACACCACGACGAGCTTCAGACCAAAAATCAAGCATAGAAATATGTATGTAATCCAGACCTTTATCTGCTATCGCATCTACTAGGTTAAAAGTGTCTTTCATTGTAATACCAGTTGTTTCTGGTTCTTCAGGGGATAATCGATAGCCAATGATAAAGGGTTCTTTTGCATAATGTTTCACTACCTTTTGTACTTCTTCAATAATAGCAAGTGGAAAGGCAAGTCTATTTTTTAAACTCCCTCCCCAACGGTCTGTTCTTTGATTACTAAAAGGAGAAAAAAATTGTTGTAGTATAAATCCGTTTGCTCCATGTAACTCTACACCATCAAATCCTGCTTCAATTGCTCTTCTAGTTGTTTGTCCAAAAGCTTCAATTAACTGTAAAATTTCTGTATCAGTCATACTTCTAGGAGCCTTTTTCACCATATAAGCCCCTTTATCATTTTCAGAAACAACAGAACTCGGAGCAACGATTTCACCATTTTGAACTAAAGATGGCTTCGCATGTCTCCCCCCATGATACAATTGTAAAATTGCTTTTGCTCCATGGTTCTTTATAGTTGACGCTAACCTTTTCATACTAGGGATCATTTCATCTCGATCACCTGCAAATTGTCCATCAAAGCCTTTTCCATTTGCCTGCACATAGGTACAAGCAGTCACTACCATGCTTACATCATTCGCCCTTCTTGTATAATAGGCTAGTTCTTCTTCTGAAACAGTGTCATCTGCATTTGCTGAATAAGTTGTCATAGGAGCCATGATAATCCGATTTTTCAATTCTACCCCACACGGAAGTGTAAATGGAGTAAAAAGAGGTTGAAAGCTTTCATTCATATTTCTAGTACCCACTTTCATTGATTTTGTACCTATCATATAGAATAGTGGTCATAAGAATAAAGTGATTAGCTCACTTTAAAACACTATTTATTTACTATTCAGCCTTTTCGACCTTTTCTTTTTTCTCACAATCAAAACAAATAAGCAACTGATTATGTTCTAAAATAATTCCATTCAAAAATCCATCAAGGCAATAAAGTTCCTTTCTACATATCGAGCAATTACCTATAAATTCTTTCATCCTATACTCTCCTTTCAATCATCAGATCATTTTGTAAAAGTTTCTACAAAACTTACTAATAAGCCTTTACAAAAAATATCGAATTCCTGCCATACAGACAATACCGAAAATAACTGTTAACGATAAACTTTTCGTCCATATCGCAACAATTAATGTTGGTATAATAGCAAACAAGACATTCCAATCAATCGAAACAGATAGGTCTCCATCAATAAGAAAGCTATCCACAATTAGCGCTGTAAGTATACAAATTGGTATAAACGATAGCCACTTAATGACCGATTGAGGTAGATTTAAATTTCGAACAACTAAAAAAGGAAGGACTCTTGGTATAAATGTTACAATTGCACTTCCCAAAATCACAAGAAAGACAGTTAAACTTATACTCATCTATCTGTCACCACCCCTATTGTTGCAACAAGGATTGTAGATAGAATAACTGCAACATGAGATGGAACAAACATACAGAAGATAACCATTGCAATAATCATATATAAAACCAGAGATAAATAGAAATAAAGCTTCGTTTTCTTTACACTTTGTAATTGTAAAACAAGCAAAGCTATAAACATTGCGGTTAAAGCAAAATCCAATCCAAACACTTCCGGATTAGAAATCCACTTACCAAATAAAGTTCCAATAACACATGAGACAATCCATGATAAATAGGCTGTAATATTTAATCCATTCATCCAATGATCATTTAGCTTCTCACCTTGAGCTACTTTATTCGCAGCAACACCAAAAGATTCATCAGTCAGCAAAGTAGCAAAGCCAACATTTTTTAATACAGAATATTTTGTAAATTGAGGTGCTAATGCCATACTTAATAATAAATGTCGTAAATTGACAATAAAAACGGTTAAAATAATAACAGAAATAGGACTACCTGCAACTAATAAAGCACAAATAATAAATTGCGATGCACCAGCATATACGAGTATAGACATCAGTGCCATTTCTAGTACACTTAAATGTGATGCTGCAGCAACGATTCCAGCCGCAAGTCCAATGCTAATATAGCCAATTAATGTTGGTATGCAATCCTTCACGCCTTGAAGAAACGGATTTGTTTCTTCTAACTCCATTGCTTTTGATACTTGATTCACCTTTACCCCTCCTTGTTTGTTATATTATACAATCGTGTGTTATAATTAACAACGAAATCTTTCAAGGAGTGCTATGCATGGAACCCATTCAGGAAACGATAGCAAAGAACCTGTTACAAATAAGAAAATCTCGTCATTTAAGTTTAGATAAAGTGGCTGAGCTTACAGGTGTTAGTAAAGCTATGTTAGCGCAAATAGAAAAAGGACGCTCTAATCCAACCGTCACAACATTGTGGAAAATCGCGAATGGATTACAGGTATCCTTTTCAACATTTATGAAAGAAGAAGATCGACCTCAAGTGACGAAAATCAAACTAAATGAAATTGCCCCTGTAAACGATGAGAATGGTAATTATTTAGTTTATTCCATTTTTCCATTTCATCCCGATAAAAAATTTGAAATATACAAAGTGGATATTCAACCAGGTTATCGACACACATCAGAAAGTCATTTTGGAGAAGAATACATATTGATAAAAAACGGTGTATTAGAAATTGAAATTCAGGGAAATCCATTTACTTTAACTGAAAATGAGGTAATGACTTTTTCTGCAAATAGTGAACATACTTATATCAATTCCACTGATAAAGTCGTAAGCTTTTATAATGTTATCTTCTATCCTTCTTAAAATTTCACAGAATCCATCAATAAAAGCTACAGCTTTTCATTTTAGTAGCTCTTCTTAACTATAATCTATTTATTGTTTCTGTTTTTCCTTAATTGTTGATATTTCATTTTGGTTGCTTTCTAAAAGATTATTATTTTTATACGTTCGGTGAAAAAAACAGTGGATATAAAGTCGGTTGATAGGAGCGTAAGGTGCGTAATTCTTGCGGGGAAGCGGGAAAAGCAAGATTCTATAGGCACTTTATAACAAGGAGAGCTCACCGCGCCACAGGAAAAGCAGTTCAAGTGAGCCCCCGCAGCGATTGAGGAGACTCACTTACTAACAAAAGATCTTTTTTTACTTCAACAACAATTGTGTTTTTTATTATACGGTTATTCTACTGATTTTAAAGCCTCAATCATATCTACTCTCTTTAGTTTGATATGCATGACAAGCATAACAAATAATGAGAAAATAATGGTTAATACCGCTGAATACACATAACTAGTCACATGTACAACATGACTAAACATAACTTGGTCTACCTCCACAGTCGAAATAACAATTTGAAGTAACCCATTTCCAAATAGAAACCCAAGAGCAATGCCTAATATAGTTAGAATCATATTTTCTCGATACACATACATCGTCACTTCTCTTGGATAAAACCCTAGTACTTTAATAGTAGATAATTCACGAATTCGTTCAGAGACATTTATGTTTGCTAAACTAAATAAAACAACAAAAGCTAATAATGCCGCAGAAACGATTAAAACGATTACTACCACATTTAAACTATCCATTGTATTTTGTAATAAATTGCTATAGGTATTTGTATAACTAATCCCAATTACTCCACTTATATTCATTAATTGTTCTGCAAAAGTATTTTCCCATGATTCATTTGTATTTTTCAATTTCAATAGATCAACGTTATAATTCGGTTTTTCTCCAAAAATAGATTGATAATAAGAAGGTGAAACAAAAAGAAAGTGTCCTGCATACATTTCAACAATATCATTCACCTTTAATCGAAACTGTTCACCATCACTTTTTTTTACAATGAAAGAGTCTCCAACTTTCACATTATATAAAGATGCTAATTTTTCAGAAAGGACCGCTCCTTCATGAGGTATCTTCACCGATTTCTTTGTGTCCATATGTCGCAATGTAATATAAGTATTCAATTCCTTCTTCTTCTCTGGAACCATTACCATTACTTCTTGATTATTTACACCTTTTTTTACTGCCGTCATATTAGCTTGAAAAACACTGGTTTTCGAAGTCACATTATCCTTTTTCGCTAACAGCTGATCATACGTCTTTATTTCTGCATCATTTGATAATAATACCGCTGCATCATATTTCATAATTTCACCATATTGCAGTGGCACAAGATCTTGGATAGTATCTCGTAACCCATAGCCTGTGAACATTAATGCCGTGCAGCCAGCTACCCCAAAAATTGTCATAAACATTCTTTTCTTATATCTAAATAGATTTCTCGATGTAACTTTGCTTGTAAAATTCAACCGTTTCCATATGAATCTTATACGTTCCAGTAGAATTCGCTGACCATTTTTTGGAGCTTTTGGACGCATAAGTGTAGCTGCATTTTCCCGTAATATGTTTCTTGTGGAAACGAAAGCGGTAGCGCTTGTACAAATTAATGCAACAATAACAGCAACCGTAATGATTTTAAAATCAAATAATATAATTAAATCTGGCATATCATACAATGTTAAATATGCATTATAAATGATTCTAGTAAATAGCTCTAAGCCAATAAGTAAGCCAAAAAAGGAGCCAATAATAGAGGCTAAAGAACCATACACAAAATATTTAGCAATAATATCTTGGTTTTTATAACCTAAAGCCTTCATCAAACCTATTTGGGTACGTTGTTCATCTACCATTCTAGTCATTGTTGTTAAACAAACGAGAGCTGCTATTAAGAAAAACAGCACTGGAAAAATGGACGATAGTGAAGTTATTCGATTAGCATTATCTTTAAAATCGGAATATCTCGGATTATTAGAACGATCATTTACATAATACTTTGGTAACTCTAGCTTTTCTAAATCAGCTTTTGCTTGTTGAATTTTTTTCTCTGCCTCTTTAAATTTCCTCTCTGCTTTTTGTTTTTCTTTTTGAAAAAGGGCTAGATTTTTTTCATATTCATTTTCACTTACATCGATTTTTGACTTTGCATTAGTTAAATCTTGTATTCCTTTAAACTTCTCATTCTTATATTGTTCCCAAGCTACAGCTAATTGTGCTTTACCTTTTTTATATTGTTCTGTTCCTAATCTTAATTCATTCTCAGCTTCTCTTATTTCGACTTCTTGACTAGCAAATTTCTGTTTAGTTGTTTCAAGATTATTCTTTTCAGTTGTTAACTGTGCTTGTGTTGCTTGGATTTTCATGAAATTTTCACCATATAATAATCCTGCTAATTCAAGTTCTTGTTTCTGTTCATTTAATTCTTTTTGTTTTGTCTCTAATACTTGTTCAGCTTCCTTTAATTTTGCTTGGCCTTCAGCTATTGTTTTTTTACCATTTACTATTTTACTAGAGGTATCATCTAGTTCGAGTTTTGCCGCTTGTAATTGTTTTTCCTTTTCATTTAGTTGTGATTCTACAGTCTGTAATTTATTATATAGTTCAGATTCTCCATGTTTATATTGTTCTCTTGCTTTATTAATCTCCTCTTTTGCATTCGTTAGTTTTTTCTGATTATTCACTAACTCCTGCTTGCTTTGACTCAATTTTGTTTCTGTTTGATTAATTTCCTTCTCAGCTTCCTGTTTCATAGCTGTTAAACGAGATTGTGGCTGATTCTTTAAAAGCTTTTCAATAGTTGCTATATTTGTCTCAATATACTGTTCATATTCTTCGGAATACGCAGGAGCATATTTCGTATTCTTTAATAGAATTCTAGCAACAGTATATACATCCATATTGAAATCTTGTTCAGGAATGATGAGAAACGCATCTGCTTTCCCTTTACCTATAGAACTAACTCCACGCTCACTTTTTTCAATATATTGACTAGATGTAACGAAACCTACAATTTTATATGTAGTTTTGTGAAATACATCACTTAATTTTTGATTTTCATTCTCTTCAAATGTTATTATATCTCCAATTTTAAATTGATTAGATAACTTATGATCCATTGCCATTTCACCTGAAGCTGATGGCATACGTCCTTTATTGATTTGATAGTTATTAATTTTTTGGTTATCAGAAGTTGAAAAAACTTTCGCAACTAAATCAGAATTCTTAAATGCTACATCAGCTGAATAACCAAATTCTATATTTTCGACTCCTGAAGCTTTCTTTAATATTTTTTCATCACTTTCATCTAAACCATATGTAGATTGAACTTCAATGTCTGCTAAATGATATTGATTATAGTATTGATTAGCAGTATGTAACATATCTGGACCTGCAGCTTTTAATCCTACAAAAAAAGCAACACCAAGCATGGTAAGAATGAGAATGGAGAAAAATCTCCCCTTTGAATACCAGATTTCACGATTTATATCTTTATATAATGATTTTTTCTTCATTTCCATCACCACTCAATATTTTCAATTGGTGTAGGATTTGAATTGACTTTTACTTGACGAACCTTGGCATTATTGATTTCAATTACACGATCTGCCATTGGGGCAATCGCTAAATTATGAGTAATGACAATAACCGTCGTCCCTTTATTACGACATGTATCATGCAATAACTTCAAAACAGACTTACCTGTTTCAAAATCTAGGGCACCAGTTGGTTCATCACAAAGTAATAACTTTGGACTCTTTGCTACAGCTCTTGCAATAGCCACTCGCTGTTGTTCTCCTCCGGACAGTTGAGCAGGAAAATTATTAAGTCGTTCCTCTAAACCAACCTCTTTTAAAACTTCCGTTGCCTCTAATGCTTTTGGCGATATTTGCGAAGCCAATTCAACATTTTCTTTTGCTGTTAAATTTGGAACTAGATTATAAAATTGAAAGACAAATCCAACATCCGCTCTTCGATAACCTGTTAATTGAATAGAATTAAATTTTGCAATGTCCGTACCATCAACAATAACTTGGCCTTCATCACACGTATCCATCCCTCCAAGTATATTCAAAACGGTAGACTTTCCTGCTCCAGAAGGTCCCACTATAACTGCAAATTCTCCTTTTTCTATTTCAAAGGTCACGCCATTATTCGCCGCAACAATTGTATCTCCCATTTGATATGTTTTATAACAATCTCTTATTTCTACAAATGCCATGATATAAACCTCATTTCTTTAGGTTGTATCTTGTTTTATTACCTATTAACAAAGAGTGAGTAAATTGATGGTCAATTCATTAAAAGAAAAATACAAGCTAAATCCACTAGCGAGTAGTCTTACAATAATCAACTTTTGAGAAAGTCACTCTAGTTTTACTTCCCCTAGAAAGTGAAATTTATATGTTGTTCAATTGAATTTTTTTAAAAGATTATTTCTTTAGAACCATCATAAATATGAATAAAGAGAATTTATATGAACAAGCCATAGCAACCTATAATCCAGGAATCCCTTAAGGCATCCAGCAGCTTTCATTCACGCTTATATAAAAAAATAGGGACCTCATAAAAGTGCAAAATGCCACTTTTATGAAGTCCCTCCTTAAATTGATTTACAAGCTCGCAAATTGATCGACTAATTGACTAAATCGTTGCAACGCATTATTAATCGGTTCTGGATTTGTTAAATCCACACCTGTTTTCTTTAATAGCTCTAATGGATAATCCGAGCTGCCACTTTTTAAGAATTCCAAATAATTCTTTTGCATATCTTTATTGCCTTTTAACAGCTGATCAGCAATATAAATGGCTGATGCATAACCCGTTGCATATTTATAAACATAAAAAGGACGATAAAAATGAGGAATTCGTGACCAACCATATTTCACTTCATCATCAAAAACTATCATATCACCATTATATTCACGGAATAATTTTTCATATATTTCATTAAATTTTTGTACATTTAATGGAACGCCATTAGCTGCAAGTTCATGTGTGATTTTTTCAAATTCTGCAAACATTACTTGCGTATAAAAAGTGCCACGGAATTGATCGATAAAATGATTAATTAAATATGCCTTGACTTGATCGTCTTTTGCATTTTCTATTAAGTAATTAATTAACAAAACTTCATTAACCGTTGATGCGACTTCAGCAACAAAAATGGAATAGCCTGCCGATATACGAGGCTGATGGCTTGATGAAAGCCATGAGTGCATAGCATGACCAAGCTCATGAGTTAACGTAAAACAGCTATCTAAATCATCGTGATGATTTAGCAATACGAATGGATGAACACCATAAACACCCAAGTTATATGCACCAGATCGCTTACCAGGAGTTTCTCTAACATCGATATAGCGCTTATCTTTAAAAGAAGAAATGATAGCTAAGTATTCATCACCTAGTGGTTTTAACGCCTTTAGCATTGTATCATATGCTTCATCATATGAGATTTCCTGCTTCACTCCTTTTACGAGATCAACACTTAAATCATATTGATGCAGTTCATCTAATCCTAGCTTTTCTTTACGAATTTCAGTATATTTATGAACGGGAGCTAAATTATTTTTCGTAGCTTGAATTAAATTTTCGTATACGTCCTTGGATACCATATCTCCAAAAAGAGCTTTTTCGAGTGCCGATGGATATTGGCGTATATTAGACAAAGTTACATTCGTTTTAATAGCGGAAGAAAGTGTTGAAGCAATCGAATTTTTCAATTGAAGATAAGGCTTATAATAGGCTTTATATGCTTCTTTTCTTACCTCTCTATCTTCATCTTCTATTAGTTTCGAATACATTCCTCTTGTTAGTTCGACCTTTTCTCCATCTTTATTCATAACCTCACCAAATTGGATATCCGCATTGTTAATCATTTCATATGTTTTTCGCGATGCACCTAATGATTCCCCTAATTGAGAAAGAAGTGCTTCTTTTTCCTCTGTTAACACATGTTGTTTATAACGATATGTTTCTATTAAATCTTGTTCAAAGTATTTCAAACCTTCATTTTCAGCAATATACTTTTTCAAATCAGCTTCATCTATACTTAATAATTGTGGAGTAAAAAAGGATAATGCTGAATTAATTTTTACGGCTAAGTTTGAAGCTTTATCTGTTAAAACTTGAGCTTCAGAGTCCCTTGTGTCTAAATCTTTTTTTAACATACCATACACATAGACATTATTAAATAAACTTGACATTTCTTCTTGCTTTGTCAGAAATTCTAATAGATTTTTTCCATCATTCACTTTTCCGTCAAAGGCAGCTAACTCCTGGGCCATTGCCTCAACTTTTGAATAATCAGACTCCCACGCCTCAATTGATGAATACAAATCGTTTAAATTCCATTTTTCTTGTTCTGGGACTTCATTACGACTGTTATATGTAATCATACGCTCTCTCCTTTAATTAATAGAGGTTATCGTTCCCTCCGTATATTTTCTACATTTTGAAGCGAGACTCTTACATTTCACTGAAGGTATAGTACGTACAGTACTAATAAGTCTCAACGAAAAAACATAGAATTTCTCATAATACTAAGTACTCGTAAATGTAGACTTTATTTTATGTGATTATCTTTAATAATAGCACTAGTCACTTCATTTCAAAAAGAAAACCATCAAAATTTTCATTATGTAATGATTCCCTTCTCTCTCCCATATTCAATTAAACTTTCGTAAGGATCTCCTTCTAGTTGAAGTAATTTACAAAACGCAGGCTCGGTTTTATATCCTAGTTTTTTTAATGCGATAATTTTTTCTCTCATGGAAGGATTACGTAACATTACTTCATGCTCAATGAGCATATGGATATAAGCATATTGATGATCAACTGCCTTCGATTGACCAAAGAGTTCAAATTCAAATCCTTCATATATAAAATTAGCTTTTATTGTAGGTTGATTACGAATAATCTTCTCTTTCAGGTTAAAGTTTAGCTGCTTACTATATAATTGAGTAATCGTATTCTTCCAATCATGAAAGTCTTTCACATCCAT
The DNA here is from genome assembly GCF_000321185.1 of Bacillus sp. AP8. Taxonomy (NCBI): domain Bacteria; kingdom Bacillati; phylum Bacillota; class Bacilli; order Caryophanales; family Bacillaceae; genus Bacillus; species Bacillus sp. AP8. The sequence continues at coordinate 30,737 of NZ_CAPG01000027.1, read as the reverse complement.
TATGATATCCAAATCTGAATCTTCTAAATCAATTTGAATTGGAATTGTTCCACATAAAATAGGTGTGTATGATAGTAAATCTTTCATCACTCCTATTTTATTGATTACATCATAAGCACGTCGTTGCTTTTCGTTACCGTTGCGAAGATATTCTATTGTTTTAAACATTTACTACCTCCTCTTCTCTAGAATTCATTATAAAAAAATAGTTTAAAATATGGTACGATATCATTGTAAAAGCTGCGATTTATTATTAAAGGAATGTGGTATCATCTTGTACAAACAACCCTCTACATCAACTAATCCTATCCAAGGGAAAATTATTGTCATCACAGGTATACTCTCTAAAACAAGAAGACAAATGGCGCAAGAGATCACTCTAAAAGGTGGGATAATGGCAGGCTCTGTAACATCCAAAACTGATTATTTGATCATTGGTCAACGATTTGGTGATACAAAAGTATCAGCCGCTTTCAAACATGGAACATATACTGTGACTGAGGAAGAATTTCTTGAAATTATGAACTCTAATTGAACAGATAGAAGAATAAAGCGTCTCAAAAGTATGCAACACCTACTGTTGAGACGCTTTTTATCTTTTATTCTATAAATCGTTTTTCACAATGAGTCCTAACAAACCAGCAAAACCAATCGCTTGCTCCGGAGAAACGATACAGCCATTTAAATCATCTCTTCCTACAAGTAATTGATTAAACGTACAACTTGTTAAATCCATTCCATTAAGAGATGTACCACTAAGATTCGCTTCATTTAGATCACAATTTTCAAAAGTCACTTTATGAAATGTTGCTTCATAATAATCTGCATTCCTTAATGAACTATTCATAAATGTTACTTGCTTCATTCTACTATAGCCGAATGCAGTTAAATTACCATGACAATGATTAAATAGAACATTATGTATAGTTGCTTCAGATAAGTTCAAACCTACTATTTTAGATTCATTAAACTCAACACGATGAATGATTGCATCTGTAAAGTTAGCATTAGATAAATCACAATGATCAAATATAACATCTATTAATTCAATATTCCTAAAATCCACATCAATAAAATGTACATTTTTAAATATAACCTGTTCGAATCTAAGTCGTTCTATTTCCTCTCCAACTATCCTACAATCATTGATTTCAAGTAATTCAAACGAACTTTCATTCATGTCAAGGTATTGAACAGATGTCAAACCTCCTGGAATTTTAGGGGGTAGAATTTTTATTTTAGCCATAATTATAAATGGCTGTTTCCTCATACTTTGTTGCCTATGAACAAGTAGTGAAGATAGGGTGAGTTGAATTCCGCTCCAGGATGTTTGCTTTTTGTAGAGGTGGTGCTCCCATAAGAATCTTCCACCTAGGGTTCCAATCAACCTTTTTATGCATTGTTTATTCACTGTACTTGTTTAGAAACAACAATCTTTTAGAAAACAACCTCAATATTAGTGCATTAATAAATCATTTCATCAAGTATAATCTATCATACTTGAATTACTATGTTATCACTAGGAAATTCTCTTCATTCGATCATTAGTAGCTTGGTTATCTCTCATATGTTGCTCGTTATCAATCATTCTTCTTTCAATCCGCTCATTTATATCTCAATATCGATCATATCTTTCCAAAACATACTTACCCCAAAAAAGAAGAGCTATCTTAAAAGACAGCCCTTCTTATATACTAAATTTTTATTACATAATTAGCCTTTATTATTCATTTTACTAAACATAAATGTGACAGCAAGACCTAATATAAAAGTAATCACGCTTATAATCATTGTCATTATACTATTCGGAATTCCTGGAAATACTACAAAGATTGATCCGACAATCAAGCCTATGATTACAGCATAAGTTATATATGGATAATGCTGAAGCACATAGCTAATGGCTTTGCTACTGACTATAAAACCAACAATTACACCCGCACCAATAGTTAAAATGATGGGTAAATTTAAATTTGATAGTGCTGATATGGCTGTCGAATATACACCTAGTATAAGCAGAATAAAAGAACCGCTTATTCCAGGTAGTAGCATCGCCATACTACCTAACCAACCAGCAAAAAACAAGCCAATTGTTGATGCCCATGTTAAACTTGTAATAGGTTGCGTTTCATTAGGTTTAATAAACGCTAAAGAAGCTAGCAAAGCAGCTACTACCAATAAAAGTGTGATATGCTTCCCGGTAAAATGTTTTTTAACATTGGCTTGTACAGAAACTAAGGGTAACACACCAATAATTAAACCTAGAAAAAAGAATTGCGTTGGCTCATAATGTTTTTCTAATAAGTAATCAATCACTCGACTTAATAATAATAAGGAAATACCAATCCCTAAACCCAATGGCAATAAGAATCCAATATGTTTCTTCCAATCGCGACTAAAAAATCCACTTATCGCATTTAATAATCGATCATATATGCCTAAAATAAAGGCAATCGTACCACCACTAACGCCGGGAATTAAATCGCTAACTCCCATTAAGATGCCACGATAAATGTTTCTCCATTCCAATATAACTGTCATACCCTTCTTTATAAGAATAAGCACTTTTGTGTACTCATTCACATTCTACATTTTTTTACCCTGTAAAACAAGAACTCATCTTATGGTTCATCCTTATTCACATGCAAAAACACACTTTTCCTAAAAGTGTGTTTTTGATTTCATTTCTTCTAAAATGGCTATTATAATTGGCTCTCTTTTCCCTTTTGTTTATTAGGCAAAACAGCACTCTCACATTTTTCATAAAAGTCTAGAAGTACTTTAACAACACGACTTTTAGGAATGAGCTTGTAGCAAATAAAAGATGAAACAATAGCAACTGCTGCTCCTGTTAGAACATCCGCCGGATAATGAACACCTACCCACATACGTGAAATTGCTACAAAAATAGCTAAAAATAACCATAGGCTTCTAAATCTTTTATTAAACAAAAAGAACGTGAAACATATAGCGAAGAAGACCATAGTATGGTCACTAGGAAATGAATTACCTATATCCTTTTCAATAAGCTTACTAACGTTCGACAACTCGACAAAAGGCTGATAATTTGAATAAAAGTGACCCAAGCTTTTACCAATCAGCTCAGCTAGCGCAAAAGAAAAGACTGCACTTCCTACCATAAGTCTATTTTGTCTCGTTCTCGTAAACCAAAAGACAAGGAGTGCAAATGCTAAAAAATAAATCATATACTCTGCTAAGAATATAAAAAGGGGATTTAAGAACGTGTTATCTTTTCCTAAATCATTGATTAGCCTAAATAAATCTGCATTATATGGTATATTCATTTTCTCCCCCCTTCCTCTATGAGATTATACGAAATATTTATAAAAAATAACATTTATATACCTTACTTTAATCTTTCATTTCTGAAAGAAAAGAACGTAAAGAATTTCACCGAATAAGACGAAACCATTTTCTGAAAATTAACTAACAACCGTAAAAGCTTATCAAAAATACTTAATTATCACTTCTTCCATACAAAGAAAACACACTTTCTTATAAAGAAAATGTGTCAAGTGATGCTATTTTCACATAGGTACTATTAAAAGCCATTCCTTCAAAACAAGAGGACATCTCTCCCATATCCGTAGGTGTATACGAAATTAATTCATTAACTAATAAATGATCCGCTTGAACGAGTAAAATGGAAGGATGTATTTCCTGTGAAAATAAACATTTCAATTTTAACTCACCATTACGATTATAAATAACAACTCGTGAATCATTCCTTATTCCTTTTTTCTCTGCACTAATAGGATGTATATACACAATGGGTTCTTTACTTTTCTCTTGTAAAAAGTTCAAGTTTTTAAATTGAGAATTTAAATTAAATTGTCCGTGATTAGAAAGAAGTAAAAATTGATCCTTCTTTACTTTTTCATGACTTAATGGGTACATGGCGATAGGAGGCTTCCCATTGTTTAACGCTTTTTCTGAATAAAATTCAAATTTTCCGGATGGTGTTTCAAATTGCCATTTATCCCATGCAATCTTCGGAAAGTCTAACAATCGTGGCCCTTGTAATAGCTCTTTCCAGCTAGAAATACCTAATCGCTTATAAATATCGTCTGTAAATTGTTCTGTTATGAAGTCTTCCGTAGACTTATCATAAGGAAAACTTGAGAATCCAGGTCGTAATTCATTTAGCCTTTTTGATAGTAAACACGAAATATCTAAATCACTTTTACTTTCATAAAAAGGTGAAATAGCAGGCTCGTTAATCCCAATCCAATGATGCCAATAACTAGGTACGATATCCCATTCTTCAAAGTTGGTAGTAGTGGGTAGTACAATATCAGAAAGCTCAGCAGATGGAGTTAAAAATTGATCAACTGTCACAATTAACTCCAATTCCTGCAATTGTTTTTTCAACAACTTTTGATCAGGGTTTTGCGCCAATAAGTTACGACAAGAAATCCAAAGGAACTTAATGGGTGGATTCTTCGTAAACTTTAACGACTGAGCAAAGTCATTCATGCTGATCGACCTCACACAGTCTGACTCTGAATAACCTTGGTTATAATAATTCATTATTTTATTTGAGAATTTCCAACTCCCCATTTGTGCATATAAAACACCCGTACCTGGTTTTCCAACATTACCTGTCATGGCCATTAATGCATTAATAGTGCGTATATTTTGCCCACCATTTATATTTCTTTGAAAACCAAAACCTATCCAAGTAATCGTTTTTTTGGCTTTTGAAATATGAGCTGCTATGACTTGAAGAGCATCCTTAGATAGACCACACTCTTGAAGTAACAGCTCCAAATCCAGAGAATTCACATAATCAATGAATGCATGAAATCCTTTTGTATTCTGATTGAGAAATGACTCGTCATGATTATTCTCATCATAAATAACTTTTGCTAACGCTAAAGCAAGTGCACCATCAGTACCTGGATTTATTTGCACATAAATATCTGATTTTTTTGCTGTCGCTGTATAAACCGGATCTATCGTAATGATAGTTGCTCCTCTTTGTTTAGCTTCATATAAATACGGTACTGAATGCATGGATGTCCAAACTGGATTACTCCCCCATAAAATAATGGTATCTGCTAGTGCTAGTTGACTTGGATCAGAGTTTTTATAATTGCCAAAATCATAAATGGAAGCATCTAATCCAGAAGACCAACACGGTGAACCAACAGCCCGAGTCGTTTGTCCCAGACTATTAAAGAATCCCTCTACACTATTATGAAGTACACCAAAGTTTCCTGAATATTTATTTAATGCTAAAGATAAGTTTGAATGATATCGATCATATAACTCAATCATTTTTTGACAAATGATTTCAATTGCCTCATCCCAAGAAATTCTAATCCATTCCCCACTTCCTCTTTTAATCTGCTTCATCGGAAATTTGAGCCTTTCTGGATGATAGACATGGGAGAGATAATTGTAACCTTTTGGACAAAGCTTTCCTTTTGTATAACCGTGTTTTTGATCTCCAGAAATCTTCATCAGCGTTCCATTTTTCGTATACCCTAACATAGCACAGCTACTATAACAATTTCGCGGACATATATGTCGAGTTACTTTATAGTTTTGATCCAAGCTCTTTACCTCCTTTCTTACATCTTTACTGCTAGTCATTTATAACGAAGACTGTTTTCGCAAACTTTGAAAGTGAGTATAGGTATAGGTTGCATCCACAGAAGTCTCGCACCTTACGTTTCTATCAACCGTGTTCTTTATCCTCTGATTTTAATCACCGAACATATTGAAAAGCAACTCTCTAAAAAAAACAGCTATATTAAAAGTTCTACATTATAATAAAAATATTGCCTTCAACACTGCTTACCTTTCTAATTGAGTAAAATACATTACTATTCTCCTTTTAGGCATAGCTGATAAAATCATAACATCTTTATATGTGAATTTCATCACATTTTTCTTACTTTCTGATCTCATTTCTTGTATGATAATGAATGAGGTGATTCCAATGAAACAGCTTGCCTTTTTTATTGATGTCAATAAATGCATCTATTGCCGTTCTTGTACGTATGCTTGTAGCAATGAACATGAAACTAGTCAAACAAATCGAAGAAGAATCCAAACTATTTATCAACAGGATGAACAAGAGCATATTCATTTTTCAACATCTTGTAACCATTGTGAAACACCAGCATGCATGACCGTTTGCAATCACCATTGTATTCGAAAAATGCGTAATGGTATTGTAGTTTTAGATAATCAAAACTGTGTTGGCTGTGGTAAATGCGCATCTGCATGTCCATTTCAAGCAATAACCATTCACAAAAGCACAAATAAAGCTGATAAATGTGATATGTGCTACGGGCGCTTACAAAAAGGCGAACAACCTGTTTGTGTGCAAGCATGTATTGCTGAAGCTATTTCAATCGGGTCAATAAATGATGAATGTGATGATTTATATAAGGCTACATTAAAAGAATACACGATGAAAACAATTACAAATCCATCTACACGATATAAATATCAAAAAGCAAATAGAACACAGATTTGGGCTAAAGAAAGTGAGTAAGAAAGCTATGTCACTAACATTTAATCAACTGATGACCTGTAACCCCTTCTTTTTTGGTAACATTCTTGCTGGTTGGAATGGAAAAGCAAATATTATTTCAAATGTTTGTTTTAATGAGATTCCATCTCAACCAGATAGCGTGTTAATTATTGAAAGCACTGAACAACAATTCCCCTTAATAGAAGCTAGTCTTGAGAACAAGCTAACGAATGGAATTATTGTTTTTTCAAAAACCAACAGATCTGTACCCTATTATTTAATTGATCTAGCAAATGAAATTCAAAAACCCTTACTCTTCTTTGTAAAGGAAGATGAGCATTATTTACTTAATCAGTTAAACCAAGTATTATCTTTAGAAAAACAAAACCTACTCCATATTCTTTCAAATGAAATGGTCTCTTATTGGCTCGAGATTTTAAATATGAACGATATTCATACTGTTTTGAAGCGTCTTAGCAAATTTATAGGGCAAGAGGTTATGTTTTTTAATAACAAAAAGCAATATGGCAATCTCTCATCATTTCATTTATCTAGCAATGATATAAACCATTTAAATGAATTTCAATTAATCGAAAATGATATATCTATTATTAGCGACGGTTCAAATGAGTTCTTCTCATACAAGATTAAAGATTCTTTTGAGAATACGATTGGCTATCTTTTTCTAGAGAAAATCCGCAATCGACTGGACTTTGATATCATTCGTTTATTTCAACTTGTAACTCCAGCTATAAAGACATGGATTAAACAAGAGGAAAGTGCACAATCTATCCATTTAAAATATCGAGATCAATTATTTTTTGACATATTAAATAACAATATTGAAACGGAGAATGAATTACATGAGCTCATACAGATTTGGAAAATGGATTTTACCCCAAACGGTTTTGTATTAGCCATTAATTTGCAAAGTAATCATGCCATTACAAAAGACATCATTAACAATATTCAAAATCAACTCGAAACGCATGACAGATTAAATATTTATTCAACCTATTTAAGCCATCGAATTGTTTCCATTATCTTTTTTAAATCCAAGACGATATCAAAAGAAGAGTTTAATCAGTGGCTCCGTCAAACACAATGTAAAATTTCAGAATTATACCCTGATATTAAAACGGTAATTGGCATTGGTCGTCCCTATGTTTCAAACCTAGATTTGCATAAGAGCTTTCAAGAGGCAAAAATAGCCTTACAAATGCATGATTATGTTCAAGGTAGTGATGGTTTGATTCATTATCAAGATATTGGCTACATTCGCCTGTTATCCTATATCCATGATGACTTATTAAAAGATTTTTCGAAGCAGTATTTAGGAAAACTCATGAACCATGATCGAGAAAACGAAACGGAGCTTATTCAAACGTTATATTATTATTGCAATCATAACGGTGATATCTCTAAAACAGCTCAAGCACTTTTCATTCATCAAAATACACTTCGTCAACGGTTAAAAAAAATTGAAAGTATTTTAGATGTACAGCTAAACTCCTATACTGATTTAATGAATTTAATGCTCTCATTAAAAATTTCACAGGACATGAGATAGCATGGGTAATCTATAAAAAACCTTAACTAATTAAAGGCTTGCCAAAAGTGAGATCTATTCACCTATGACAAGCCCATACTTATTGAATCATTTTTAACTATCTAAACTCATTTGAGAAAGCAATTATCCCCAACTTTTTAACCACAAACTTCTCCCGTCACCCTATTATCCATCTCATTCTAGAATATCTTCATTTTATAAGGCGGTTTCGTATTCTTTGTCTATATTGCTATGAACAGATCGTGAATATAGGCTAAGTTTAATTTCGCTCTAAGACGTCCCTTTCCACTGGGGGAGCAGTGAACCTTTCAACACATAGTATCTTTGTATACTCACCTAACTCGTTGCTCACGAATAAGTCACACTACAATCTTTTAGATAAAAACTTTTATAAATGAACGCCAGTAGAATAGAATAGCATTCTTCCAACAAATTCAGCCACTGCAAAACATATGAACATTACAGAAACCACTGTTAAGGATTTAATATTTGTTTTGATTAATGAATAAACAGCAGCTGCTAAACCAACTACTAACAAAGCCATTTTTAACCAAAACAAAGGGCTTGCCATTAATAAATCAGCTGTTTCTACTGCTTGAGCGAAGCTACCTTTCATTATTGTGATATTAATCACATTTACTAATAAAGCTAAAAGCACTGCTCCAATCGTAAACTTTGAAAAATCCACAGCTTTACCTTCTAGAAACGACACTAATATTTGAACGAATACAGGTCCCGTTAATAACGCAGTAATAAAAAATGCTGCCATTGTTGTACCATTATTCCAAGCTGGAACAGCTGGAATTGTATAAATCATTGCAGTACAAAAGATAGTAATCGCTCCTACACATGTAGTGATCCATCCAATCAATCGTTTCGCACCGATTGACTTTGCAAAAAATGCATAAATGAATACTAATAAAATAAATAATGGGAAAAATACAATTTCTCTTGTTAACCATGAATCCCCGATATTTAACAATGCTCTAAAAGCTGCAAACGGATGTCCTAAATGGAATAGTGAAACGATTACAGCAGCTACCGAAAAAACTAAAATTGTCACTAAAGAAATAAAACCAGATTTCTTCGAAACATTTTTCTTCCAAACATCAAGAAAAAAGAATGCAACAAAAGCGCCAATAGCTAATTGTGAAAGGAATGTAAAAAATACGAGAGTCATGCTATGTTCCATTATTGTTTCCTCCTAACACTATGACTTGCTTCAGGCAAGATAAATCTTGTTGATGAACCAGTAATTGTTGAATCAACAAAGCCCGCAACATCTGTAACGTAGTCCGACTCGTTAATGGAATTTAAATCTATAATAGAAATAGCTTCCATTGGACAAGATGAAACACAGATAGTATCTTCTCCTTCATCTATACGGTCTGAACACATCGAACATTTATCCATTTTCTTTTTAACTGTATCAAATTGTGGAACTTCATAAGGACATGCTGTTGCACACATTTGACAGCCAATACAACGCTCTTGATCATGCTTTACGATTCCATTTTCAAGTTTTGTATATGCTCCTGTCGGACATGCTTTAGCACATGCTGGTTCATCACAGTGATTACAAGCAGTTGAAATATAGCATCTTTTTGCTGTTCCTGTTAGCATTTCATCACTTTCTCGAACAAAGCGTCGATTTATACTTGGTTCTAAATCATAAAAACTTTTACATGATATCGTACAAGCATTACATCCTATACAACGATCCATGTTAATACTAAACGCTAATCTTTTCTTTTTCTTCGTCATCCCTTAAACCTCCTTACATTTTTTCAACATTTACGAACTGATCGTGGAACGCCAATCCAGCTTGTCCAGTTGCACATGAACCCATATCAGCTGGAGTTGCTTTAACTAAATAGTTCACATTAAATTTCTGATCTTTATACCATCCCTCGTAGATGACAACGGCATCTTTTGGAACTGTTTGAGTTATTTTTGCTTTAATTTCCACAAAACCAATATCATTGAAAACCTTAGCCATTTGGCCATCTTTAATCCCTTTTTGCTTCGCTAATTCAGGATGAATTTCCATGTAAGGCTCATTGTGAACTGATTGCATCCATTCTAAATTTTGGAACTGAGAGTGTAAACCGTACTTCCAATGTGGAGATAATAAACGTATTGGAGCATTTTTTGGAACTTCCATTTCTTCAACATAAACTGGTAAAGCATGGTGCCCGAATGAGGCAGATTTTTTTGATAGAAACTCGTATTTACCAGAAGGTGTTCTAAACTTACCATCTGCCCAAGCTGCATCATAGCCTTTAACTTTTGCTGTTCCTTTTTCTAAAATATCCTTCCATGATTTAAAACCGAAGTTCTCAATAAATGCGTCACTCATTTCCATAGCTACCCATTCTTCCATAGATCGATCTGTTGGATAAGTACAAGAACCAGGTTCAAGTTCATTTAATTTTTTGGAAATGCCCATTGCAATTTCGACATCACATTTTGTTTCATATAATGGATCAATTGCTGGTTCATTAATATTCATCCAATAATGCCAATAGCTTGCATGTAAGCCCCAGGTTTCAAAAATCGAACTGATTGGAAGTACTAAATCTGATTGTGCTACCGTTTCGTTAAACCATAGGTCAGCTGTTACAACAAAATCAATAGAATCGAATGCTTTATACGAAACGGATGTTTCCGGATCTTGTGCAATTGGATTACGACATGCTACCCAAAGCATTTCTATTGGAATTTCATTTGGATCATTATTAAGTGCCAATACTTGTGCTGGGAAATTATTAATATTGATGGCACGATCCGCTTCTCCGCCACTACCTTCAGGTGGTGTACCAGCACTTTGTGCAGCATAATTAAAGCCCCAACTATCAAGTTGTGCATAGTTTGCTCCACCACCAACTACACCGATATTACCTGATAATGCTACAAGCGCATCAATTGCACGAACAGCTGCTCCACCCTTTGTATGCCTTTGCATACCATAACCGATCCAAATTCCTGCTGGTTTTGCTGCTGCATATTCACGTGCAAGACGTTCGATCACATCAACTGGTACTCCAGTCTTTTTCGAAGCCCATTCTAAAGTGATGTTGTTTTTAACGTAATTCATGAACTCTTTATAGCCAATTGAGTTCTTCTCCATCCATGCATTGTCCTGTAAGTTATGATCTAGTATATACTTCGCCATACCTAAAGCTAATGCTCCATCTGATGAAGCCTTAATTTCAATATACTCATCTGCATTTGCCGCAGTATCTGTCATAATAGGATCGATTACTACAACTTTTGTACCGTTTTCTTTTGCTTTTTGAATAATGCTCATAGAGTGGACAGATGTCCAAGCAGGATTCGCACCCCAAATAATTAAATACTTTGATTTCACCATCATCTCTGGATCAGAGTTAACGATTGTACCAAAGTCAAAAGTTTGAGAATCAATCCCTGCTGGCCAACAAGGTGTCCCTGTTGCTCGTGTTGTATAACCCCAGCTAGACATCATACCTTCTACACCGTATGATAATACGTTAAAGTTCCCAGAGTACTTGTTTAGCGCAATAGGTAAAGTACTTCCATGCTTTTCTTTAATGGCAAGAATTTTTTTCGCAATCATTTCATATGCTTCATCCCAGGAAATACGTTCCCACTTCCCTGTTCCACGTCCTTTTTGCTTCATAGGATATTTTACACGATCAGGTGAATATACATAGTTCGGATATGTGTAACCTTTCACACACAATCGCCCATTTGTATACGTATTATTTTTGTTTCCTGTAATAAACTTGATTGTTCCATCCTGTACTGTTGACACGATAGAACAAGTATCATAACAGTTTCTTGGACAAGATCCAAAGACTTGTTTTGTTTTACCTGCTGCTTTCGCTTCATTTTGATTAACCTTTTTAAAACTAGAAGCTGTTGTACCGATTCCTACTAATGCTCCAAGTGTTGCAGACCCTTTTAAGAAAGAACGCCTAGAAAATTTAGTCATTTATATGTACCTCCTTTAATGATGTCCGTAATCTCAATGTTGAATTAATGAACAGAAAGTGCGCCGCTATCATGATCGCTCTCTTCCTCAGAAATAGCCTTTTTAACAGCATCTTGTATTTTTGACTCTTCTGAAGATTGGAAATATTCTTCTTTCAATTCTGGATTAGGATCTCCTACATAATTTTTATCAATTTCTCCACTGTTTACCTTTGAAGATTCAATCGCATTTTTTTCATTTGAACAACCTGTTAATGCAGCTAAAATTCCAACTATACAGACCATATACGTTATCTTTCGCTTCATGTAGAACCGCTCCTCCTTCTTTCTTTTTCAAAATAATTGTAACAAAGGAATTATAATAAATAGAGTGTAAATCTATACATGATTCTAAGCAGTACAGTGTTCAAAATTACACTCACCACCAAAAATCGCCTCAAACCATTGATATCACAAGTTTTTAACCATTGTTAATCTATGCAAAATCTTCATTTCATCAGATAAATGATAATGATTATCGTCATTTTCTAGTCAAAAATCACTTATCAAGTGTAATTTTGTACATATTAAAATAACTATAATTAGCATTTCGATATATTAACTCACAACTAAACTGCTATCTCTTATTGATGAAAAAAGAAAAAGCTAAGTAAAAGACATCTCAGTGACATCTTTACTTAGCTTTACGCTTATTTGTTTATTCAAGACTTTTCAGTTACTCCCTTAGAAGAAAAGCGCAACCACAATCGGCAAAAATCGCCACGTTCTATGGCAATGCCGACGCGACCTCCATCCTGTGGACCTCCGACTAACATTAAAAATCTGACTAGAAGGTTGCTCCTTGAACTTCTGTACGGATTTTTTAGAGCATTGAGGAACTAGAGACTTCTACATCTTTGAAAACAAATTCTCCTTAGGACAAAAATTTTATAATTTCTCACATATTTGATTGTACCTCTGAGTAACCTTATTAAATTGTTGTATAACATTTCTTACTTTCTGACTTTCCTCGTTAATATGATCTACTTCCTCTGAAACTTCCTTAAGTTCTGCTCCATTTTGAAATGCTACATATAGTTTTTCTTCGCAATCTAATAATTGATCATATTGATTTAACGCTTCTTGATATATTGTCATTCTTTCTTTATACATATGATCCAACTTGAGTGCAATGCTCTTTTTATTGCTTTTTCTAAGCTTACTTAACAATGGTTCATTTTCGTCTAATTTGGTCTTTGTTACTAGCAAACTATCATTTTCACTTTTTACTAATTCTTTACTCTGATTAATAATTGTTAATGCATTTTCCATTTGTTTTTGTACATTATTTATCGAATCTTCACCTTCAGATATAATAATCTCGTACAACTCTTGTTCTTCCATATGATATTCTCCAAAGAGAACATTTTGTTTTGAAATTTCTGTCGCTTGTCTAACGATTTGTGTATGTTTATCAATGTATTCTTTCTCTTCATTTGAGCATCCGACCAAAGAGCTAATAGTTAACAAAGATAGTATTATTAGTAATGTCTTATTCTTATTCATCGTCCATTCCATACCCTTTATATGCGATTATCCTTATTAAAATTGACCATAAAGTGTTTCGATTCCTCATATACACCAAATTCATATCCAGCGTCTTTAATTGTCTTAATAATCTGCGGTAGTGCTTCAATTGTACCTTTTTTATCATGGATTAATATCACTTCGACAGGTCTCTTTAATTGCTTTTTAACTTCAGCCACGATTCTAGCAGGATTTTTTTGATAGCGCCAATCATTTGAATCAATTGTCCAATCCCAAGTTCTTAAACCCGCTTTTACAACTTGATCACGTAAAGGCTTCGTTAAACCTGGTTTCGATCCATACGGTGATCGAAATAATCGAGGCGATTTCCCAGTGATACCTTTAATCAGCTGTTGCTCTTGTTTAAGCTCTTTTACAATCTGACCTTGCTTATACAGTTTATTATAATTATGGCTCATGGTATGCATACCAACATAGTCTCCACGATTATAAAATTGCTTTACGTATTTTGGATATGCTTTGACATTGCTCCCAATTAAAAAATGAGTGGCGGGTACCTTGTTTTGATTTAGCACTTGAATAAGCTTAGCACTATATGGAGACGGTCCATCATCAATTGTTAAGTAAGCAATTTTCCGAACTTTTCCATTAAACTTTACCGGTGCTTGTTTCGCTTTGTATTCATAATTAATACTGGATAACTTAACACTCTTCTTCGTATTTTCTTTTTTTCCGGTATCGGCATAAGCAAAATGTACCATACTTCCTAACGCAAAACTCAATAGCACAAGAGCGATTACGATACGATAGAACTTTTTCATGTTGTCTCACTCCTCTTCCTTAAAACCATTCTGTCAACATTTGATTTTAATATATTCATATTTTAATAAATCGAATAAGTTCCTTATACATATAGTATAGACGTAATACGTGTCTAATTTGTTTTATAAAATAAAATTTTTTTAAAAAACTAGATCATTTCTACTATTTTACTAAACTTTGAATCACAAAAAGAGGCTGTCTCAAAAGTGATGTTCCGCTACTTTTGGACGCCTCCACGCTTCACAATACATTATTTTTAATGTGTTTTACCTTGTTAATAAAAGCTGATGACTCTCGCTTTGTCATGTGATTGGAATGATTAAGCTTCTAGATGCCTCTTTATTCCATCTAAAATATGACCTTTTGAGTCAACCTCTTATTTCTTTGACTATATGTATTATAGATAAAATGTCGTCGACTTTCCTTAGGCGGTACCCGAGCCGCTTTTCACGCAGGGGTCGCCACTGTCCGCTACGGTCAACTGAATATGTAAACTCAAATCTAAATATTGTTATAAAACAAACAATTCTTCTAAGATAAAAAAACGCTTTAACCGCAAAAAAAGGTATTAAGAGGAAGTCCTCTCAATACCTTTTAATAACAGTCAGAAAGTGCTATATTTGAGCACTTTCTTCACTCTTTTAAGAGATACATAAATTTATTATTAAAAATTGTACCAGATTTCGGTACAAGAGATATATGCTTTTCGTAACAAATTTCTACGCACAACTGACATGATACACATTTGCTAGTTGCTAAAATGATGTCCTTACCATCTGCATAGAGTGCGTCAGTCGGGCATAGAAATGAGCAAGCTCCACAGCGGGTGCAATTTTCGTTAATTTCCGGCATCAAAAAGTTCATTTCTGCTTGCAACTTATCTGATTTCTTGAATGTATTTAACAACAGTTCTCGTTTGTCCGTGTGCGTTACTGCATCACTCAACAATTGATGAACCACCGTTTCTTTAATTTCATTTACTTCATCCGCAATGGCTTCTACTTCATTTTGCTGCTGATAATATCGATCAAACTTTTCAAAAGGTGAAAGTGTTTTATTAACCTCTAATGCTTCCTTAACGGCAATCGTGTTCGTTTCTTTTACTTCCTCAAAGATAGAAGATAAAAAACGACGACGATTATGGTCAATTTCTTCGACATCATTTTCACTTTCTTCATGAATGGTTGATACAATTTGAAAAGATATCTCTAGCAAACGCTCAGCTTTTTGCAACTGTTCCATAAATAAATTTTCACCGTTAGGAATTTTACACGTTGTACAATGATTTGAATCATGCAAAATACGTAAGTAAGAAGCATACTTTCCAAGGCTAACCCAAAATTCAGTTGGAAGCATACCAAAACAAGGCACTTCCATTACGTTCACATTTCGATTATGCTGAAATGAAGTTGAGCATGCTACATAAACGATTTGTTCTTTTTCTAACATACGAGTTAGCTGATTATACAATTGAATAAGAGGAGGATCGTTCCACTTTAATGCATTGGTTGGACAAACAGCGGTACATAACCCACATGCTAGACAAGTATCTTCAAGCTCTAAAGAATCTTGTTTAATCTGAATGCTATTTGCCGGACATACATCCATACATGCTTGGCAACTACTTATTACCGAACGAACCTTTAAGCATTTATTAGAATCTACTTCAATTTTATCTATTTTCTTCATTAGAACATTAGACATTTTTTTAATTCGATCAAAAATCATCGCAATCCCCCTCCTTCAAATGTAACAGGCTTGTGTTTATAGTAAAATCCCTGTCCGCAATGGTACAGGGCTTACTGCTTTTTAGAAAAATTTTATAAATGTACTCCAGTTGAATAGAATAACATTCTTCCAACAAATTCTGCTACGATGAAGCAAACCAAAATGGCAGATGCAAATGTAACAGATTTAAACTTGCGATTAACCAATGAAATAACTGCAATCGCCAAACCAACTACTAACAATACCATTTTTACCCAGAATAGCGGGCTAGACATTAATAATGAAGCAGTTTCAACTGCAGCTGGAAAACTTCCGTTCATGATTGTCAAGTTAATCACATTTAATCCAATTGCTACAACAGCTGCACCAAGTGTCAAGACTGTAAAGTCAACAAACTTACCTTCTAGAACTGAAACTAACACTTGAACAAGAACTGGTCCTACTAATAAAGCTGTTACAAAGAATGCAACCGTTGTCGTTCCATTATTCCAAGCCGGCATAGCTGGAATCGTATAAATCATGGCTGTACAGAAAATCGTAATCGCTCCAAGAGCCACTGTAATCCATCCAATGATTTTTTTCATCCCATCTGTTTTTGCAAAAAATGCATAGATAAATACAAATAACATAAATGAAGGGAAGAACACAATTTCTCTTGTTAACCATGAATCACCAAAATTTAAAATGGCTCTATAGGCCGCAAACGGATGACCTAAGTGGAAAACAGAAACAATTACCGCTACAACTGATACTACTAAAATCGTAATCAATGCAATAAAACTAGTTTTCTTAGAAATAGATTTCTTCATTACATCTAAGAAAAAGAATCCAGCAAACGCACCGATTGCTAATTGAGAAAGAAATGTGAATACAACAAGAGTCATACTATGTTCCATTATACATCACCTCTAACGACAGTAGTTGTTTCTGGTAATTTGAAACGAGTAGATGAGCCAGTAATACTTGAATCCACGAATCCTTCTACATCAGAAACAAGTTCAGTTTCATTAATTGCATTTAAGTCAATGATTGAAATAGCTTGCATTGGACAAGATGCTACACAAATTGTATCTTCACCTTCTGCTAAACGATCTGAACACATTGAACATTTATCCATTTTCTTCTTAACCGTATCAAATTGTGGTACTCCGTAAGGACATGCCGTTCCACACATTTGACAACCAATACAACGATCTTGATTATGTTTAACAATACCATTCTCAAGCTTTGTATATGCTCCCGTAGGACATGCTTTCGCACAAGCTGGTTCATCACAATGGTTACAAGCTGTTGAAATATAACAGCGTTTTTGCGTACCTGTTAACATTTCACTTAACTCATTTACAAATCGACGATTGATGCTTGGCTCTAAATTGTAAAAACTTTTACATGAAATTGTACAAGCATTACAGCCAATACAACGATCCATGTTAATTTGGAAACCTAATCTTTCCTTTTTCTTTGCCATCATTTAAACCTCCTTACAGTTTCTCAACAGTTACAAACTGATCATGGAAAGCTAATCCAGCTTGACCAGTTGCATTTAATCCCATATCAGATGGAGTTGCTTTAACTAAATAATTCACGTTAAATTTTTGATCCTTATACCAAGCTTCATAAATAACAACTGTATCTTTTGGAACAGTAATCGTAAATTTAGCTCTCAAGTCTAAGAAACCAATATCATTTTTCACGCGTACCATATCTCCATCTTTAATACCTCTTGACTTCGCAAGCTCAGGGTGAATTTCTACAAACGGTTCATTGTTGATAGATTGCATCCACTCAAGGTTTTGGAATTGAGAGTGTAAGCCATATTTAAAGTGTGGTGACATCATACGAATCGGATATTCTTTTGGCGCCTTCACTTTTTCTACATAAACAGGTAGATTATGATGTCCAAATTCCGCACATAATTTAGATGAGAATTCAAATTTACCTGATGGTGTTCTAAACTTACCATCTGACCATGGCTTGTCATAGCCTTTTATTTTCGCTGCACCCTTATCTAAGAAATCTTCAAATTTAGATAATCCTAATGATTGAAGAGTTTCTTGAGAGAATTCTTTTTCAAGCCATTCTCTTGGTGTAAGATCTGTTGGATACGTACAAGAACCTGGTTGTAATTCATTTAACTTTTTCGAGATTCCCATCGCAATCTCGATATCCATTTTAGTTTCATACAATGGCTCAATTGCTGGCTCGTTAATGTTAATCCAATGGTGCCAGTAACTTGCTGTTGCTCCCCAATTTTCGAAAATAGAACTAATTGGTAGAACTAAGTCCGATTGATTAACCGTCTCATTAAACCAAAGATCTGCTGTTACAACAAAATCAATTGAATCAAAGGCTTTTAAAGATACAGATGTTTCTGGATCTTGAGCAATTGGGTTACGACATGCTACCCAAAGCATTTCAATAGGAATAGCGTTTGGATCATTATTAAGAGCAAGAACTTGAGCTGGGAAGTTATTCATGTTGATTGTACGATCTCCCTCTCCTCCACTACCTTTTGGAGTCTCTGCAGATGCACAATTATAATTAAAGATATAGCTATCTAGCATAGCGTAGTTAGCCCCGCCACCTAAAATACCAATGTTTCCAGCTAATGCAACTAAAGCATCGATAGCACGAACTGTTGCTCCACCATTCGTATGTCTTTGTAAGCCATAACCAATCCAAATACCTGCAGGTTTTGCTGCGGCATATTCACGTGCAAGGCGCTCAATTTCATGAACTGGTATACCAGTTTCTTCTGCTGCCCATTCTAAAGTAATGTTATTACGTACATAATTCATGTACTCCTCATAACCTACCGAATTGTTTTTCATCCATTCCGTATCCTGTAGATTATGATCTAAAATATATTTCGCCATACCAAGTGCTAACGCACCATCAGATGATGGTTTGATTTGAATGAATTCATCAGCATTTGATGCTGTATCTGTCATAATTGGATCGATGACTACAACCTTTGTTCCTTTTTCTTTCGCTTGTTGAACAATAGTCATCGAGTGAACAGAAGTCCAGGCAGGATTTACTCCCCAAAGAATTAAATGTTTAGATTCACCCATTGTTTCTGGATCTGAATTAAGTGCCGTTCCAAAGTCAAATGTTTGAGAATCAATACCTGCTGGCCAACAAGGTGTACCTGTTGCTTTTGTTGTATATCCCCAGCTAGCCATCATTCCTCCGACAGCATCTGCAAGGATGTTTTGGTTACCAGAATATTTATTTAAACAAATTGGTAATGTACTACCATGCTTTTCTTTAATGGCTAAGATTTTCTTAGCAATCATTTCATAGGCTTCATCCCATGAAATACGCTCCCACTTACCTGATCCACGTTTCTTTTGTACCATTGGATATTTGATACGGTCTGGTGAGTATACATAGTTAGGATATGTGTATCCTTTCACACATAAACGACCATTTGTATACGTATTATTTTTGTTTCCTGTAATAAACTTGATTGTTCCATCTTCTACTGTTGAAACAAGTGAACAAGCATCATAACAGTTTCTTGGGCATGTACCATACACTTGCTTTGTTTTTCCTGCAGCAAGTGCTTTATTTTTATCTACCTTATTAAAGCTAGAAGTTGTCGTTCCTAATCCTACTAGAGCTCCTAATGTAGCAGATCCTTTTAGAAAGGTACGTCTAGAAAATTTACCCATTATTTTCCCTCCTTAAGAAGTCCATCATTTTTTTCTACGTCTAATAATCCATCTAATAAATAAGAAATTCCTATTATTATAGGATTCGTTGTATGTTTTCGAATTAGTTCACTATGTGCTGGGATCCATTCAAATAAATGATTATTTAAAAAGGCTTCATGCATTTTTAGATATGTCTCATCATCTAAGCCGTTTTCAAGCAAATAACAAATAAATTCAAGCTCATATGCAAGATGATCATCTGGTTCATTGTTTTTCTTTACTAATACTAAACCTGCTCTTTCATAAGAACGTCTTACAGCAAGCGTATAGAATTGTAATACTGCACGTTCCTCGCTGCGATAAGAAGATTCAAATGGTGATGCCTCTAGTTTATTAGGTCCAACAAACAGACGATTAAAATCATATAATAAATCCTCAAGATCTTCCTCTTTAAGCTTGGCAAACGACTCCATCGCTTTTAACATCTCAGAGCTTGTGAAATAATGAACATCTTTGTTTAAATGAATGAAAAGCTCTTTCCAGTTAGACAAATCTAGTTGATTTAAATGTCCTGCATAAAATTTTTGTAGAAACATATATAAAGCAAGTCGATGTATAATTTTCTCTTCGTTCACTTTCAATTTGTTTTCCACTTCCTTTTCAAATCGATTGATTTTTATAGAATATGTCCTCCACCAGAACTTTCTTCTTCTTCAACTTTTTCTTCTTGTTCAATCTGTTTTTTTAGATCTTCTAATTGTTTAGCCTCAGCCGGTGTTTGTTTATAGTTCTCTTCTAAAACAGGATTCGGATCTCCGATGTAATTATCGTCTACAGAGCCATTATCGACTGCTGGATTAACATTTGAATTACTCTCTTCAGAACAACCTGTTAAAATAGCGAAAGAAGCTATTAAACACATCATATAAGTAATCATTCTTTTCATTTTAATAACCCTCCTTACGTTTTCACTATACAGATTGTAACAAAGGTACTTTAAGATATAGAGTGTAAAATTGAACATCTTTATCCCTATGTAAATGTAGAAAATTACACATTGCTTTTTTTAAACTAAATAAACACTGATATAAAAGCTTTATTGAAGTAAACAAAATTTTAAAACAATTCCTCTGCATTCTAATTGATAAGGGTTATCGTCATTTTCTTGTCACTTTTACACCATGATCCATCAGCCATTCCCACATTATGTTAGTTCCTTACTGATTTTCAAAATGAATGGAGAGTCTTTTTGGAAATAATCGTACATTTCATAATTTTTACCTTTATAAAAAACAATTCTTTCCTCTCCACCATTTACAAATAATATTAAACAGTTTTTATATTGACCAATTACTGAATATTTCTTAAACTATTCCATATGTTTACAAGTTCAGTGATGAGATGAATTGGATAAATTATATGATATAGTTTTCACTTTTTGTTCCATCTACTATTCAGGAGGATAGCTACAGATGAATTCTTATCAAAAAAAAATAACTATAGCCTTAATGATTGCAACCTTTTTATCTGCGATAGAAGGAACCATCATTAGTACAGCAATGCCTGCAATCGTAAGTAAGCTTGGTGGTATCGAGTTGATAAGTTGGGTTTTTGCCGTATACTTACTGACATCAGCGGTTACTACTCCTATTTATGGAAAATTAGCTGATCTTTTTGGAAGAAAAAAAGTATTCTTATTTGGGACAATTTTATTTTTGATTGGGTCTGCATTATGTGGACTTTCACAAAATATGGGTCAATTAATTCTGTTCCGAGCAATACAAGGTATTGGCGCAGGCGCTGTCGTACCTATTACATTCACGATAATTGGAGATATTTTCAGCTTTGAACAACGAGCTAAAGTACAAGGTCTGTTTAGTTCAATATGGGGAATTGCGGGGATTATCGGACCTTTATTCGGAGGCTTCTTAGTCGATTATATTAGTTGGCATTGGATTTTCTTTATCAATCTCCCTTTTGGTCTAATTACAATTTGGCTAATTGCCAAAAACCTTGAAGAAAAAATCGACAAACAAAAACGTAAAATTGATTACGGTGGAGCTTTAACATTTACTCTAGGAACGAGTGCTTTACTATTAGCATTACTCACAGGTGGTAGTGAATTCGCTTGGAGTTCAAACATCATCTTAACTTTATTTGCCATTTCTATTTTGTTTCTTGCTATCTTTATTTTTATTCAAATCAAACATCCAGAACCGATGCTACCATTTAAAGTATTTAAATATCGAGAAGTATCTGTTTCAAACTTAGTCTCATTTTTAGCAAGTGGAATACTGATTGGTGTCACTGCTTATATTCCCTTATGGGTACAAGGAGTTTTAGGAAAAGGAGCCATGTTTTCTGGTATGATTTTAATGCCGATGTCAATTGGCTGGCCACTTGGAGCGACACTCGGGAGTCGTTTAATGATTAAATATGGACCTAAGCCTATATCATTTATTGGAATTATCCTACTAGCCCTCGGTTCACTTTCCTTAACGGCTATTTCTGTTTCTACACCAAGTTGGGTTATTCTTTTTATTATTTTTATCCTTGGACTTGGGTTTGGTTTGTCCATGACCATTTACACAATCATTGTACAATCAGCAGTTGATTGGAGCTTAAGAGGTGTCGCTACTTCATCTAATACTTTTTTCCGTACATTAGGACAAACGTTAGGTGTTGCGATTTTAGGAACATATTTAAATCAACAAATTAGTTCTTACGCAAGTAGCGGTAATGATGTTCCTCCTACTATTTTGGCAAATGGATTACACGGAATATTTATCATCTTAGCAGCACTTTCCTTAGTGAGTTTGTTTTTTGCATTTTGGATTCCAAAAGATAAACCTAAAGAAGAAATAAAAACAACCGCATAAAATGAAAAAGAGGCGTCTAAAAAGAGATTGTCAATCCCTTTTTAGACGCCTCTACGCTTCAAATTGTATTATTTCCAGTGAACATGTTATGGTTTATGTGTATTCTTACTTTTTAATAAACGCTGATGTAGCACGTTTATTATGTGTTCCGCCTTATTTTTACGTCTAAAAGAAAAATGTATTATTAACCACCAATATAAGACATACCAATTTTCTTACGATTTTTCACTGTTTGAGCCGTTCTTTCATCTGAGTAACGATCTGTTCGACCTTCCCAAACTTGTCTAATTGCTTGGATGATTTCTTCATCTGTTGACCCATCTCGAAGCATTTTTCTTAAATCAAAGCCTTCGGATGCAAATAAACATTTATAAAACTTACCATCAGACGATAGTCTTCCTCTTGTGCAAGATGAACAGAATGATTCCGACACAGATGAAATAAAACCAATTTCAGAATCACAATCATCAAATTTATAACGTTTTGCCACTTCTCCATAATAATTTTCGTGAGCAGGAGATAAATTATATGTTTCGGAAAGCATTTCTAAAATTTGTTTTGATGTAACGACCCTTTCAAAGCTCCAATCATTGTCATTACCAACATCCATAAATTCAATAAAACGTAATGTGATTCCTTTTTCTTTAAAATAAGCTACCATGGGAAGAATTTCTTGCTCATTGATACCTTTTTGCACAACCATATTCACCTTTATTTCAAACCCTAGCTGCTGTGCGTACTCGATATTCTCCAAAATGATTGATGATTCAATTCCTCTTCCATTTAACTCACCAAATGTTTTTGGTTCTAACGCATCTAAACTAATATTCAGTCTTCGCAATCCTGCATCATAGAGTGCTTTTGCTTTTTTCTTTAATAATACGGCATTTGTTGTTAAGCCTATATCAATAATCCCATCAATGTTTATAAGTTTTTCTATTAAAACTTCTAGATTATGTCTTAACAATGGTTCTCCACCAGTTAAACGTAGTTTTTTAACACCTAATGAGGCAAATATCGTTGAAATTCGGTGCATCTCTTCAAACGAAAGTAATTCAGATTTAGGCATAAAGACAAAATCGTCTCCGAATACTTCTTTAGGCATACAATATGCACATCTAAAGTTACAACGATCTGTTACCGAAATACGCAAATCATGTATTGGTCGTTTTAGTTGGTCAATCATTGGCTTTACCGTCATGTACTTCTTCTCCTCAATACTAATTTGTTTTCAAAAGTTTTTCGCCTTTTTTACATATTATACAGTGAAGTAATTGTTTATGGTAACATTTCAAGACAACACTATATATAGATTTGTTTATAAAACATTACTTCGTTAAGTATTCCACAAGCCAACTATCTATTTCCGCTTGATTATTTCGATTCATTACCACATATTCTTCATTAATATCGATTTGATTATGCACAATGACAAGTTGTATGTTTTCTAATTTTCTTAACGTTTTCCAATCTTCTGCTGAACGAACAATGACTACTTTTGGTTCGTTTTCATTTTTAAACCCTTCAACTAATATCACATTTGGTTCAGCAAAAGCAGAGATAGCTAATAATTGCTTAAATACTAAATCATCTTGAAAATGTACTTGTACGACACCATTACCAATAGCTAAAGAACTAGTTGCCCCTCTATTTAAAAACTTCATGCTATCTGTTTGATCTGAAGGCATTTCTAAAGGGCCTCCATGACCATGGTGCTTTATAACCGAAACACGTATATCTTCTTTTTTTAACAACTCAATCCACTTTTCAATAAGCGTCGTTTTACCACTATTTTTATATCCTACGATTTGTAGAATCTTCACAGCTTCCACTCCGCTTCTCCTTCTTCATATCCTAATAATAAAACATCTACTTCTATTCCGGCAGTGAAGCCTTTTGTTCCACTTGGTAAAACAATTATTGCATTACACTTCGCTAAAGATGATACAGCATTCGACTTGTTAAATCCTGCTGGTGTCACAATCGCACCATCTGTAGTGTTTTCAAAGGTAGCTCTTATAAAACGAGTAAATGGGTTTGCTTTCACAAAGTCTTCTTGTAAAACGGCTTTTGTTTGTGGTAAGTATGGCTTTGTGCTACCCATCATTTTTAATAACACAGGTCGAACTAGTAATTCAAAACCACTAAAACATGCTGATGGATTCCCTGAAAGTCCGAATAAAATATGTTTTTCAGTAACAGCAACCGTTGTTACACTGCCTGGTCTCATGGCAATTTTATTAAACAACACTTCTGCTCCAAGACGTTCATATATAGCTGGTAATAAATCAAAATCTCCTACGGAAACGCCACCTGTTGTAATTAAGCAATCTGTTTCTTTCAGAGCTTGTACAACTGTTTCATAACAACTTTCCAAATCATCCGATTGCATACCATAAGAACGGCATTCAATGCCCATTCTTTTGAGCTGTGCCTCAATCATCCAGCCATTACTATTTCTAATTTTACCTGGTTCTAATTCATCATTCACATCAAGTAGTTCCGTTCCTGTAGAAAGTAAACCAACAACCGGCTTTTTACTTACAGTAACTTTGCCATAACCCAAAGTAGCGAGTAAGGCAATCACACCTGGATGAATAAGTGATCCTGGATTAGCAAGCTCTGTACCGATTTTAGCATCTTCTCCTTTAAAAGAAACATTTTCGCCTTTTTCAAATGTTTTGCGTACAGAAAAAGTATCGTCCAATTCACGTGCTTGTTCGAACATCACGACCGTATCTGCTCCATCAGGTAGCGCGGCACCAGTCATTATTCTCACGGCCTCATTCTTTCCAACAGTAATTTTTGAAACGTGACCTGCTCCAATATGATCAACTACTTTAAAAGAAATACGATTGTCCCCAGTTGCACCAACTGTATCCTCTGCTCTTACAGCAAAGCCATCCATTGCCGAACGGTCAAAATGTGGGATATCATGTTTTGCCAATATAGATTCTGCTAAAATGCGGTTGTATGCATCTGATAAAGAAACTACTTCGGTATCTAGAACATTTACTCTTTGCATTAATTTATGAATTGCTTCTGAAACAGGAATAGGTTTTCTTTTTTCTACCATGTACAATCGACTCCTTATGTAATTCATGTATAGCTACTATAATGATTCCAATACTACTTATACGAAAAATTATTATATCACAAAAATATATAGGTTTTATTTCTTTCAATAAGAAATTGTATAAATCCATATCTTAATGTTACAATTCATTATTATACATCATCATGTATCACTGTCATTATACCAAAAGAACCAAGAACTGAAAGGGTGCTATTCATGAGCGAATTAACACATTTTAACGAACAAGGTCGAGCAAAGATGGTCGACGTCTCTTATAAAAATGAAACAGAGCGTACTGCAATCGCAAAATCTTCTATCATCGTCAATGAAAACATCTATAACCAAATCGTTGAGGGTAAAAATAAAAAAGGAGACGTCTTTGCAGTAGCACAAGTAGCTGGAATTATGGCTGCTAAACAAACTTCCTCTATTATTCCAATGTGTCATCCAATTGCTTTAACTGGCGTGAACATAAATTTTGAGTGGAAGATTGATGAGTCAACTTCTCATTATGAGGTAATAATCCTTGCAGAAGCAAAAACAAAAGGATTAACAGGTGTGGAAATGGAAGCATTAACAGCCGCAGCAGCTACAGCGTTAACTATATATGATATGTGTAAAGCTGGCGGTAAAGATATGATTATAGGACCTACCATGCTCATGAAAAAAACAGGCGGTAAAAACGGAGACTACATTAGAGAGCTGTAAAGGTTGGCTTTCGATTATCTTTTAATCAGTGTGCCCTAAGGCACACTGATTGTGTTAATGTATTCATACTTCACATATTCTTATTCTAAAAAGCCTTATAGCCTCTTTGAAATAGATAACGCATCTAAAATCCAGATGAGCTATTCATTCTATACACAATCATTTCTAAACTCTTCAGTTAATTTCGACCCCAATAACTGAATTAATAATGGATTAAAAAATAGAGACTATGTGAAAGTCATATATATGACTTTCACATAGTCTCCTTGCTTTTGTAATACTTACTGTAAATCTTTTCTTACTTCTCTCACAACATGAGTAATTTCCGGTAAAATGAGCTTATTCATCGCTAATTTCACAGCCCCTGTTGATCCTGGAGTCGAGAATATTACCGTTCCTTTTGCTACACCAGCAATAGCTCTTGAAAGTATTGCAGCCGAACCAATATCTTCTGTATAACTCAGCATGCGGAAGATTTCCCCGTAACCAGGCATTTCTTTATCCAAAATTTTCGTTACGGTTTCGATTGTAACATCTCGTTTACATATTCCTGTTCCGCCATTTGTAATAATGACATCAACCTCTGGCGATTCACAGCCCTCTTTTAACGCTGAATGGATTTCCTCTTGCTCATCTTTAACAATACGATACTTCGTCACATGATGACCTTGTTCTTCTAACAATTGCATCATCGTTTGACCACTTCGATCAGTTGCTTTATCACGTGTATCACTAACAGTAATCACCATCACATTAACACTGTTAGGCGCCTCTTTTTTATGCTCAATTACGCTCATGACATCCTCCATTCGATACAGTTTAAATCATTTACCCTAATATTTTTTGATAAAAGGATTTAGCTTTGGCTTCATTTTTTGTATCGTGTACTAACGCTCGTCCATCTTGGAAAATGACCATTCTTTCACCACGATGTTCAATTGCAACGAGAAATGGATTAGCTTTCACTTCATAACCTGCTGCTTTCAACTCTATAGCAAGTTTATTTAATTGAAGCTGTCGATTTTGCGCAGGTCGAATTTGTACGGTATTCCTTCCACAAAGAACCGCTGTTTTTGTTGCATTCTCTTTTTGTAGAAAAGGATAGGTACGATTTTCTCCACATGATAAACATGTAGATTTTTTCATTTTACTTGCTTTAATCACTCTATAATCATTATTCCATACATCAAAGCTAACAAAGCCTGTACGAACTTTATCCCAATTCTCTGTCAGAATTTTCAACACTTCTACATTTTGATGTGCTACTACCATTGTCACAGCTGGTGCAATAATTCCATTTGTATCACAAGTCATTCCTTGTAATGGAAGCGTTGTTAATAAACAACTCAAACATGGGGTTTCTCCTGGAATAATCGTAAAGCTCATACCACTGCTTCCAACACACGCACCATATATCCATGGTTTATTATACTTTTGAGCCAAATCATTCATTACCATACGTGTTTCGAAGTTATCTGTTGCATCCACAACAACGTCTACTTCTTTGACAAGTTTTTCTAACGTTATAGCATTACCATCTGCAACAATCGCTTCTATAACAACATCAGAATTTATTTTATTCAAATGTCGCTTAGCCGCTTCAGCTTTTGGGAGCTTTTGCCATACATCTTCTTCAGTATATAATTGCTGACGCTGTAAATTACTTTCCTCAACATAATCTCGATCAATAATTGTTAACTTCCCAACACCAGCCCGAGTTAGCATTTCACAATTAGCTGATCCTAGTGCTCCTGCTCCAACTACAAGTACATGCTTTGAACGAATTAACTCTTGACCTCGCTCACCGATTGAAGAGAATAGCTCTTGTCTTGAATATCGTTCACTCACTACTATCACCCCCCACTAACAGGTGGAATGAATGCTACAGTATCTCCATCAACAAGGATATAATCTTCATCAACAAACTCTTCATTTACCGCTACCATAACAGCTTTCAATTCCTCAGCTAATTGAAATTCAGCGATCAGTTGCTCTTTCAGTTG
Organism: Bacillus sp. AP8; assembly: GCF_000321185.1. Lineage (NCBI taxonomy): Bacteria > Bacillati > Bacillota > Bacilli > Caryophanales > Bacillaceae > Bacillus > Bacillus sp. AP8. Next base: position 2,282 of record NZ_CAPG01000027.1, on the reverse strand, counting down.
AGAAATACTTTTCCCGTTTCCGTTATACTCCATGTTATCTTTACCGAACTTCTCTTTTAAATTTGTAAATAATAAGATGTTAATCATTTAAATGTTCCTCCTCTGGTCTGCCTGAAGGATATTCAATTGTACCTTGTTGATTACCAATCCATTCTTCTCCATCTTCCCAATGCTCCTTCTTCCAGATAGGAACAATTTCTTTAATTCTTTCTATAGCATAAGAATTTGCATCATAGGCATCACGTCGATGTGGAGTTGAAACAGCGATTACAACAGCAATATCTGTAATTTCAAGCTTTCCTATACGATGAGTAATGACCATTTCCGCATCTGGCCATCGTTCTTTCACTTCTGAGACAATCTGCTCTAATTTCTTTACAGCCATCGGAACATAAGCTTCATAAACAAGATACATTGTTTTTTTACCGCTTGTCCATTCTCTTACTGTTCCAATGAAAGTAGTAATCGCTCCTGCTTCTCTTTTCACAACTTTATCAATTAATTTTTGTACATCAATTGGCTCTTTTGTAATTTCGCAGTTCATTTCAAGTCCACCTTCTTCATTTCTTTTAAATATCAAAAACTATTATATTATAATAACGTTTAACCAAACGAAAAGAAATACTATTCTTCATTTTATAAACTGAAATTTTATTAAAGTTGTTCAAAATTATAACAAACAGGCCTATACTTTACTTTTTATCCTTTTGTTCAAGGATCGCTTTCATATTTTTAGCCTCTTCATATTCTTCTGGTCTATTCATATTAAAAAAGGCATAATTAGCATCTTTAAAATTTAATGATAATTCTTCCTCCGTCATAAATTTCACTTGAATATCATTAAAGAGTTCTCTCATTTTATGCTTTCTGTCATGTAATCTTTTTTCAATTGGTTGAATACATGACTTTCGATATGCAGCAAACAGTGGGTGAAGCTTTCCTTCTATATTTGGCACAACAGCATCGAAATCCTCGAAACTACGAATAAGTGTTTCCATAATATTCGGTTGGATAAATGGCATGTCACAAGCAATTAGCATACATTTATCATATTTAGCAGCTTGCAACCCTGCTTCTAATCCTGCCAACGGCCCGCAGTCTTTGTAACGATCCTTCACCAAAGGGACATTGAGAAATTCATATTGAGAAGATTCATTCGTAACAATCAATACTTCCGAAGCAACTTCCTGACATTTCTTTACAATATTTTCTATATTCGTTTGATCAAAAACAGTTAGTAATGCTTTATTTTTCCCCATTCTACTGGACTTTCCTCCAGCTAATATGATAGCGGTACATTCCATATTAAATTCACACCTCTTTATTCTATATAAGTTATTATTATTTCGACTTTTTCATAAAAAAGAAACGAACAATAATTTCAGGAAATGATATGTTAAATCCACTTGTTTAGATAATGATATCCCCTTCATTATAGCCTACTTTTGCTACAAGGTTTCTATTTGTATTCTTTATTATCCAACAATATATTCCCATTAAAGAATTTTCTTTTTATAATTTTAATTAAAAATGTTTGAAAAATTTAAATTAAGTGTTATAATTAAATATATCAATATAACATTGTATTTCGGGTTGTTAGCTCAGTTGGTAGAGCAGCTGACTCTTAATCAGCGGGTCGTGGGTTCGATCCCCTCACAACCCATTCAAAACCACAAAGATACTAATCTTTGTGGTTTTTATTTTGAACTCCTCCTAATGTTTTTACATATATTAACTTCTATCTTTTTTCACAGAAATCGTAATACAATTCATATTTTTATAAAGCTAATTCTTCATAGAATTGTGCAATACTTCACTATCCGCTTTAGAAAATTTACATTAAGTAAAAGATTTCAAACAAGTAAATAATAAAAGCTCCCTATTTTCTTATCACAATACGAGAAAAAAGAAAGCAAAAACGCTCCAAAATTCAATGAATTTTACGTGACACTTTTCTATTTTAAAAAAATATTCAAAAACGAGTCACAAATTGTACACATTTCACTCGTTTTGGGTTATAATAAAATCATCAATTAGAAATATTAAATATTTTAAAAAAATTATAAAAGGGTGATTCTCATGAAATTAGCTAGCAAAATCCTTTCTTTACTATTATTGATTGTCGCTTTTAAATTTAGTTTTGATGCGTGGGGTAGTGGAAGTCTTATTCAATCTTTTGGTACATTCTTTGTAGGGTTTGTAGCATTAACTGTTTTTATGGCTTTAACTATGGATGACGCACATGAAGATCGTGTCAATGCTTAACATAACTTCTAAAAAAT